>JANNWU010000203.1:0-3693 GCA_031408755.1 Gemmatimonadaceae bacterium
GTGTTTGACATCGATCATTTCAAGCCGATTAACGATCAGTATGGGCACGCGGCTGGCGATGCGGTGTTGCGTGCTATGGCGGCAGCGTGCCGTTCAGCGATTCGTACTGAGGATCTGATCGGACGCATTGGTGGTGAGGAATTCGCGATGGTCATGCCGCACACCGATCAGGCAGCGGCATTCGCTATTGTCGAACGACTGCGCGAGGCGGTGGCCGAAACACGCATCGCAACCGGCGAGGGACAGACAGTCTCAGTGACGATCAGCATTGGCTTGGCACAGTACGGTGATCAGGAAGTGCATCGCTTGCTGCGAGATGCTGACCGTGCGTTGTATGTCGCAAAAGATCAGGGCAGAAATCAGATTCGGTATGCTGAACCTGTAGCAATAGCAGCGACTCAGTAGCCGGTACGATGGCCGCGTGATCACGACCATCGTACCGAACTACGCAGGCATCACTTAAAACCGTCGTGTCCAGTTGATGCCGAGCGATGGCAGGATGGAGAACCACGTCTCCGTCACTCGCTCCAGTTGAAACGCTCCCGTGGAATTACGCACGCGGAATACGTCGTATCCCAAGACATTCTCATGGTTAGTCGCGTTGATTACCTCAACGAAGCAGCGCCATTCCCCGTTGGCAGTGCGGCGTCGACGCGTGAGCCGCAGATCCAGTCGCTGGTACATGGGTAGACGAGCGCCATACAGTGAATCAGGCCGCACTGCCAGATCTAACGTTCCGTTGCGTCGCCGCACTGGCACGCCACTTTCACTGGTGTACGGCCAGCCGGAATGCACGGTGAGTGCAGAGTGCAATGTCCACTTGCTGAATAGTTGATAGCTGAGATCGAGATTCAAGCCGTGTCGTTGATCCTGCGGAATAGGATGCAACACCGCGAACGGTGGTTTGAGCGGATCGTTGATATGGTCGATGCGCGTGACGCGTTCACGTCCAACAGCCAATGAGTACGCAGCACGGAGTTTCGCACGCGTGCCAAAGCGTCGATCGATGTACATCTCGACACCTTTCGACATCGTCGAGATTGGGTAGACAAGAATTCGATCCTCGGCCGATTCAGGAAAGACGTTTAACCCACTCTTCCAATTTCGGAGAATTGGGCGAAGGCTGGAGCCCGTTTTGTGATACGCTTCCACTCGAAAAGTACCGAAGTTCGGTGACAGGTGTTCAAAACTTGCGCTCCACTGACGCGATAGCTCTGAAGGGAAGTAGCGATTCTGCGCCGTGAATGCGTTCTCGTCAGCGATGCCCTGCCGTTGCCGATACTGTCCCCATCCGGCGCGTACCGAGTTGTTTGCGGAAAGCCGAAAGAGCGCGTGCAACCTCGGACTGAGGTCCGAATCCCGCGAGTATGTCGCGGCATCGTAACGCACCCCAACCTCGAGCGTGAGTGGATTGAACACTCGGATGCGATTGCTGACGTACGCACCTGTTGTTGTGCCACTGCTGCGCTTCGCGCGTCTCGTTTCGCGCGGATAGTATCCGGTGGTGTCCGGCGTGGGATTATCGGGATTCTGCGTGACACGATTTAGCCAGTCAAACTGCGCGCGCAGCGAGCGCAGATCGAATCCCCAGTCGAAGAGCATGCGATCATTTGGCTGAAACGAATAGTCTTGCTTCACACTATAGACAGAAAAATTACGTCGACCGGCCACGCTGTAGAGCGACACTGCTGGCGCAAGTCGTTCCTCGTCACCGCTGCGTGTTGCAGTCACGCTGCCTGCAGAGAAAAGTGTGCGCACCGAAACAGCTGGGCCAAGCTGCGAGCGCAGGGTGAGCCATGCGTAGGAGTTGCCGTACCGGTTGTCGGCCTTTTCCCTGGTTCGGATCGAATCCATAAAACCCGTCGTTCCGCTGATGTTGAAGCGGTATGCGTCTTTTGCGTAGAGCAGATTCAACGACAGCGTGTGATTCGGTGCCACAGCGAAACGCAGGGTTCCCATCATGTCTTGATAGGTTGGTGCGCGCGTTTCACTCTGGTTGATGAGATTCAAGAGCACACCGGCAAAACCACTGCGGCCGGAGACAAGCCACGATCCGCGCTGGTTCGCGAATCGACCTTCGCCAAGCGCGTGGACGTTCGCGAGGCTTGCACCGACGGTCAGTGATGGACGATCGCGCTTCGCTGTGCGCGATGTGATGTTGACCACACCACTACGTCGATCACCGTAGTGTGCGGAGAATCCGCCGGTCAACACATCCACACCGTCAATCGCTTCCACATCGAAAATGCTCAGTGCACCGTCGCTGAAATCTTTCAGATGGAATGGTTCAAAGATTTCAAGACCGTCAAAGAGAACGAGGGTTTCATCGGCTCTACCGCCGCGAATTGAGAATTGTGCACCATAGTCACCGGAAGTCAGGCCGGGAATACGATTGAGTCCGCGAAAGAGATCCTCACCGAATGGCGCCGACTCAATATCGGTGCGAGTCAATGATTGTCTCACCGCCGCTGTTCCGTCTGAGAACGAGAATGAGCCCGGTGACACGGTGCCCTGCGCGAGCTGGAAAGGAACACTGATTAGCCGGAATCGTAGCGTAACATTTGCGGTTGCGGCGATCACCAAACGCGAGTGAGTTAATGGCTGATACCCGATGCGCCGCACATCGAGCGTGTATTCACCCGCTGGCACGCCGCGCAGTGTGAATCGACCGGTGAAGGCGGTCATTGTCCGGTAGCGGGTTCCGCGCAGTGACACTTGCGCCGACGCCACAGGTTGCCCGGTGGCTGAGTCGACAACTTCACCAGCGATGCTACCTCGATTGGGCACAGTGTCCGACTGCGCGAAGGCGATCATCGGCAGAAGCGCGATCAACATCACCACACCAATGCGAATACCGACAACGGACTTGAACATTTTGGCACAGCTCCTCGTTGATTAGACAACGAAGGAGCGTGTCAGTCAAAGTTTTGTGACATCGCGCAACTCTGCAAACTGTTCACGCTACTTCAGCGTTAGCGGCAGCTGCCAATTCCCATCTGCGTTGACGCGGAACACACTTTCAACGCGCTCGCCAACCTTGAAGAAGACACGACGACCGCCAACAACAATCTCGACTTGTGTTGCGGTGCGTGGAATACGCACATCGTAGCTCGTGAGCGCCGATTGGTTGTTGATGCGCAGCTGCGTCGGTGACGATTCGAATGTGACGCTCCCTCGTGGCGCACGAACCACCACTGTTCCTGAGTCGTTGAGTCTGACGTTTACGGCTCCCTCACGTTGCCGGTATCGGAATGCGATGCGGTACGCACCCGTTGGAGTCATTGCGATACCCTCTTCATCGAGAGCACTGCTGGAACTCGCTACCGTCGCTGGAGATGTTGGTTCTGGTGCAATGCTCGGCGAGGCAGTTGGTGCTCTGACCACCCAATTTGTTGCCGTCGTAATCGCGCGGCGGACGCCTGGCGATACGGCCGCCGCAGCCACACCTGCGAAACCGATCAGCAACGCCGCGGCACGCAACCACGTGGTTTGTGCGCGACGGCCCGCACCAGCGCGCACCAGTACGTCGTGAGATGAAACATCCGGCGCTGGCACGTCAAGCAACACCAGCGACGCGGTAACGTCATCCGAGTTCGCAGCAGCGGATACTTCCGAGAGCCAGCGAGAGCACATCGCACAATCCGCTACATGAAGCCGCACAACATCGGCCTCGTCGCCGACGAGCTCCAGGTC
>JANNWU010000204.1:0-6438 GCA_031408755.1 Gemmatimonadaceae bacterium
AGCACGAGGGTGAGCGGGCCGGGCCAATGCCTTGCCGCGAGGTGCGCCGCTTGCGCCGACAAATTCAGGCCCAACCGCGTCAACATTCCGCTGTTGGCGACCAGCAGAAGAAATGGTTTAGCCGGCGGCCGACTTTTCAGCCGCACAAGCTTCTCCACCGATTCGTGATCGACCATGGTACCAAATCCGTACACCGTTTCCGTTGGGTACGCGAGCACACCACGCTCCTGCAAATGCGTCACGACGCGCGTCAGCGATGCCTGCACTTCATCTGGCGACCAGAACGGCGTGACCACGGTGTGCCAGCTCACTCTGAGAGCACCGACAATGACTCAGCGATGCCAAAATCGACTTCGTCAGTGACTTTCATTCCGCGTTCGCTGCCGCGCACCACGACAACTGGAAAACCGTAATGTTCACAGAGTGCGGCGTCGTCAGTCGCGGAAAGTTTGTCGCGGCGCGCGCGGGTGTGGACTTCGTCGATCACAGCGCGAGGGAACGCTTGCGGTGTTTGTGCGCGCCACAGATTTGTGCGGTCCACGGTTCGAACAATCCGACCGTTGTCGTCAACTTCTTTCAGCGTGTCTACCACTGGCAGTGCCGCAATCGCGGAGTGTCCGTTGCGCGCTTCTTGAATAACGCGATCAATGACGGTGCCGCTTGCCAAAGGTCGTGCCGCATCGTGAATGACAACCGTCTCGATGTTCTCCGGCATGTCTTCCAAACCGTTATAAACGGATTGCATTCGGTCACGTCCACCGGTGCTCACGAGCATGCGATCGATATCGCATTGGAAAATCCACGGCGGCGGGTCAGCGGCAAAATCACGCGGGAGCACTACGACCACCAACGCGACATCCGGTCGCAACTGGAACGTTTGCAGGCTGTGCAGAACCATCGGCTTTCCCGCCACCCACCGAAACTGCTTCAGCTCCGTTCCGCCGACACGCGTGCCGCTTCCGCCGGCAACGATCACGACGCCGACATTCCGTGTCGCCGCGGGTTGCACGTCGCGTAACTCTGGCGGTCGCGCGTCGCGTTCAAGATTGGCCGCGGCTCGCGCGCCCACGACAACGCCGTCATGCATTTCGACGGGCTCATCAAGATTGGAATCGGCATTGTGCGTCATGCGAAAATCGTATCGAGAAGCTCACGCACATTCGAAACACCAACCACTTTTAAATCTTTCGGCGCTTTTACTTTTGACGTTTGTTTCGCAACGTAGGCAATGCGTAACCCAAGCCGCGACGCTTCAGCGAGTCGACGCTCGAGCTGTGACACCGCACGAATTTCGCCGCCCAGTCCGATTTCGCCAAGAAACAAAGCGTCGGCACGCAATGGTCGATCGTACACCGACGACGCGAGTGCGGCGGCCACGGCAGCGTCACCGGAGGGTTCGGTGAGACGCATACCGCCAACAACATTTACAAATGCGTCGAGCTGTGCGAAGCCAAGCCCCGCGCGTTTTTCAAGTACGGCCAACAGCAGCGCCAGTCGGCGCGGATCGTAGCCGGTGGTGACGCGTTGTGGCGTACCAAATCCTGCTTTCGCCGCAAGTCCCTGAATCTCAACCAGCAATGGCCGAGTGCCTTCAAGTGGCGCTGTCAGCGCACTCCCACTGGAGGTCTGACTGCGATCGCCCATGAATAACTCGGACGGATTTGCGACAGGCTGTAAGCCCGCCGCATCCATTCGGAATACGCCGATTTCGTCCACGCTTCCAAACCGATTCTTTGTCGCGCGGAGCAACCGGTAGTCGGCGCCTGACTCGCCTTCGAAATACAAAACGGTATCGACGATGTGTTCCAGCGTCTTTGGCCCGGCAATACCACCGCCTTTTGTCACGTGGCCAACGACAAAAATCGCGGTACCAATCTCTTTCGCCGCGCGCATGAGACGAGCAGCACACTCGCGCACCTGACCAACATTGCCGGGCGCACCCTCAAGCTCTTCTGTGTGAACAGTCTGAATGGAGTCGACGACTGCAATCACCGGACGCGTGGCTTCGATGTGCGCTAGAATCGTTTCGAGATGCGTCTCAGGCAAAAACTCCACATCGCCAGCACCATCACCCAGTCGATCGGCGCGCAACTTGACTTGTAGCGGACTCTCTTCACCGCTTACATACAGCGACGCGTGCCCAAGCCCTTGCAAACGCGCAACGACTTGCAGCAGCAGCGTCGATTTACCAATACCAGGTTCTCCGCCGACCAGCACCATGCTGCCCGGCACAATACCGCCGCCCAGCACGAAGTCGAATTCTGCAAGACCGGTCTTCAAGCGCGTTGATTCCGTGCCTGAGACTGCCGACAACCGAGCCGCTCGTGTGGACACCATGCCTCGACGCGACGATACCGCGGGCCGACCAATTGCTTTTGCCGTCGACTTCTCAACGATTTCTTCGACCAACGTTGACCACTCGCCACACGTCTCACACCGACCACCCCACTTGGGATGCTCAGCGCCGCAACTCGAACAGCGGTACGCGGTTTTTGTCTTGGTGCTCACTCGCCCTGTGAACGCTTAGAGAAGTTCTCAAAACGCGTGTATTGCTTGTGAAAGAACAGCGGCACCGTGCCGATCGGACCGTTGCGCTGCTTGCCAATAATAATCTCGGCCTTTCCATCCAACTCAGAGTTCTTGAGCCGTCCCGCTTCATCACGCTCTGCGTACACTTCCTGGCGAAAGATGAAAAGAATCAGATCGGCATCCTGCTCGATTGCACCAGATTCGCGAAGGTCACTGAGTTGTGGACGGCCCTTCTCATCACCGGAGCGTTGCTCTGGTGCGCGCGAGAGCTGCGACAGCGCGACGACTGGCACATGCAACTCTTTCGCGAGTGCCTTTAATCCGCGACTAATCTGACTCACTTCCTGCTGACGATTCTCGGCATTCGGTCCGGTCATCAACTGCAAGTAGTCGACAACGATCAAGCCGAGTTTCGAGTCCGGGTCGGCTTTCAAACGGCGAGCTTTCGCGCGCATGTCGAGCACCGTCATTGCCGGCGCATCATCGACGTAAATAGGCGCTTGCGAGAGAATACCGACAGCACGCGCCAAACGAGGCCAGTCATCATCGCGAAGCCTGCCAGTGCGCATGGACTGCGCATCAAGGCGCGCCTCGCTGGTAATCATGCGCTGCACCAACGACTCTTTACTCATTTCGAGCGAGAAGAATGCGACACCAACGCCTTCAGTTATCGCGACGTGCTGTGCAATATTCAGAATCAAGGCTGTCTTGCCCATGGATGGGCGCGCGGCAACAATGATCAAATCGGACGGTTGGAATCCCGACGTCATCTGATCCAGATCCGAGAAGCCGCTCGCAATACCGGTGACGGACCGGCCTTCTTTCGCGATCGTTTCGATCCGCTCCATGGCCGGATACATCAACGCCTTAATGCGCGTGAAACCGTCGCCACCGCGATCTTCGCCGACTTGCAGAATTCGTTGTTCCGCAAAGTCCAACAGCTCTCGCGCGGGAAGCCGCGCTTCGAACGCCTCAGCCGCAATCTGCGTCGAGACTTCGATGAGCCGACGCAGCAGCGCCTTCTCCTTCACAATCTTCGAGTGATGCTCGATGTTCGCTGCCGTCGGCACCGCATCGGCGAGAAAACTCAGATACTCGCGCCCACCCGCTGCATCCATCTCACCACGCTTCTCCAACTCATCGGCCAGCGTGACAACATCAATGCCGCTGCCCCGCTCCATCAATGAGATGATGGCGCGATAGATACGACGATGCCCTTCACGGAAAAACATCGTGTCATCAAGAACTTCGGTCGCACGCGTGATCGCTTCTGAGTCGATCAACATCGCAGCCAGCACTGACATTTCCGCGTCTTCCGACTGCGGTGGTCGGCGATCGCGGTATGGATCAGGACTGGTCATCTGTGCGGATGGTCGCGTCGAGAACGCGTCGAGCAAGCTTGACATCTTCCCACGTAGGCCGCTTCCACGCGTCGTTACGCAGAAGTGCGGCAGGGTGATAGGTGGCGACGAGCGGAATGCCCTGATACCAGTGTATCTGTTGCCGCAACTTACTGATAGCGAGCTTCGTTTCGAGCAGCGTCTGGGCCGCGAAGGCACCGAACGCAAGAATCATCTTCGGCTGCACCAAATCAATCTGCCGCTGGAGAAATGGTGAGCATGCGCGCACCTCTTCAGGTAACGGATTGCGATTGCCTGGAGGCCGGTGCTTCAGCACGTTGCAGATGTACACCGACTCGCGACTGAGTTGGATCGCGCTGAGGATCTTGGTCAGCAGCTGCCCCGCTGGTCCCACGAATGGCTCGCCTGCGAGATCTTCCTGCTCACCTGGCGCTTCGCCTACAACCATGACATCCGCGAACGGATCACCGGTACCGGGGACAGGTCGCGTCGCTGATTGGGATAGCGAGCAGGCGTTGCACGTCGATATCGCAGCCGTCACCTCGGCAATGCTTTGCCATTCCTTGCCCGTCTCACTGCGCAGCAGGACATCCGGCCGCTCAACGCGCAAACCGAGTGGAAAAACAATGCCCTCGACACGTAGCACACCACGCAAAGGCGTGCGCGCAGGCGTAATCGCTTCTGTCGCATCATGCTGGGGCGAAGCGACGGGGTGCGAGGCTACCGGCTTTTTTGGCGCACCGCCCTGCAAGTTGCGCATCACTTCACGCCAGTCGCCCGACACTTCTGTTTGATCGCTGCGCTCGCGCTCAGGAGGTGTATCGTTTCGCGGTGAACTCTGCGGCGCCGGCGAACTAGATGCAGAGGAGTCGCGTGGCGGAAACGGCGGCGTGGAGTCGCCCGGCGGCGGCGAAGCTGTAAACGGTGCACGTTCATCACTCGCCGATTCATTCGTCAAGAACGCGGGTAGTTTTTCGTCAGGATTGGACATCGGTGCGATCGGCGCGCGCGGCGCGCTGGCATGCGGCGACGTTGCCACTGCATCACCGCCCTGCAGCGCGCCGAGCATACGCATGACATCGTCAACGTCCAGTGCATCAAGCACCATCTCGGATTCGCCTAAATCTCGGCGCTGTTCCAGATATGCTCGCAAACGATCCTTAGCGTTCACCGAAGGCCCTCACAATCCTGTCAAGCAGTACGTCGGCGAGCGCAGTTTTTGCCATCAATGGCAGGTTCTCACGCGCGCCAGCGGCTGAGAGTAACACAACACGATTGGTGTCAGTACCGAAACCCGCGCCCGTTTCAGTCGCGTCATTTGCCACGATGAAATCGAGACCCTTGCGCTGCAATTTTCCCAGCGCATGCTCTTCGACATTGGTCGTTTCAAGCGCAAATCCCATCACAACTGCATCTGGCTTGCGCAATGATCGAGTACCCGCGAGAATGTCGTCCGTGTGCGCGAGTGAGATGTGCGGTGCGTCATTGCCTTTTTTGATCTTCTGCGTCGCGACATCCGCCGCGCGAAAGTCTGCCGGCGCCGCAGCCATAATCACTGCATCTGCTGCACCGATGTACTCGGCAACGGCGTCACGCATCTCGGCCGTGGATTCCACAGCAACCGCGTGCACTCCAACCGGCAAGCCGACTTCGAGTGGCCCGTGGACAAGTGTCACGTCAGCACCACGCCGCCACGCCGCAGCCGCAATCGCGACACCCATCTTGCCGCTGCTGTGATTCGAGATGTAGCGCACCGGGTCGAGCGACTCTCGTGTTGGGCCAGCGGTGACTAGCACGCGCTTCCCTGCGAGACCTTTCGCGGTCTCGAGCAGACGCGCTGCATGCGCCAAAATTGTCTCCGGCTCTGGCAAGCGCCCCGGACCGACTCCTTCACCGAACGCTAACGGTCCAACATCCGGATCAAGTACCTGGTAACCAACGGCCCGGAGCGTCTGCGCATTCTGCAGTACAAGTGCGTGCGACCACATGCCGTCATTCATCGCAGGCGCAATCAGCACCGGTGCACGCGTTGCGAGGAAGACCGCGGTGAGTTGATCATCGGCGCGACCGTGCGCAGCGCGCGCCAGTAAATCGGCTGTGGCAGGCGCGACGATGACTAAGTCAGCGTCTTTCGCGAGGCGAATGTGCGCGAGTGCATGACCCGCAGCGAGTATTTCCGGCGCGACCGGACGACCGGTGACAGCTTCGAATGTGATTGGACCAATGAACTCGCGCGCCGCACGAGACATGATCACATCAACAACCGCGCCCGCCTGCGTGAGCAGACGGGCGAGCGTGACGGATTTATAACAAGCAATGCCGCCGGTCACCCCAAGGATGACTCGGCGACCGTCGAAGGGGCGCATCGCGCTCGCCCCTGAATGCTCAGTCGGGACGACGACGCGGCATCACGCGATAATCGAAATCCTTGCCATGCAAGTCTTCGAGTGCGCGCGTGGTCAGCTTCTTCTCTTTGCCCGTCGATCCCATCTTCGGGAAATCATTCAGCACACGCGCATACTTGGCCGCAACGAGTACGCCGAGGTAC
>JANNWU010000205.1:0-3085 GCA_031408755.1 Gemmatimonadaceae bacterium
ACACGGTAACGGCATTTGCGACGGCCGCGCGAGGATCGGGATGCATCGTGCTCATGTTCTGCAAACTAGGGCATACGACAAGCGGTCCCGGGTGCGGCAGTGGCCACTGTGACGCGGCAATTCCCGGGTGCGGCAGTCGCCACTGTGACGCGGCATTTCAGTATTAGTGCGGTCCGATGCCTTGCGTTCCCGGCAACGGGTGACGATACTCTCGCTCACGCGTTTGTGCGTTGGAAGCCCTGCGAGTCCACGCGGGTGCCCTCCCCCGAGCGTGAGCATCCGAGGTCGGTGTGGTTGAACGCCCGCCCACCTGAATGCCTCTCTCCAATCGCAGTGTGTCGGTTCCGTCGCGGTTGGTGCAGTAACGCCACGAATTTTTTTCGGGCGCGTCGTTCCATTGTTCGCGCCTCGTTGTTTTGTAGTGCCCCGGATCACTGTGGTCCGATCAGTTTTCGCTCGTGATTCGTGCGAACTCGTACATCGAACCAGATGTGACGGGCCGTGGCGGTTGCGATTCGTTTCAAGGAGTATCACGCGATGCGTGTGCTCTGCGCGCCGGTGATTTCCCACCGCGCCGTGCCCAGTAACCACGTTGCACATGGATGACATGACCGAGCGTCGCCGCCCAGCTCCGGGCCGCGGTCCGCGTACTCCGCGCAAAACAGCGCAGAGCGACGAGCCGAACCCGTATCGTGAAAGTGGAGATGCTCCAACCGCGGTCGTGACCGCGAAAACTCCTGCCGCCGCTGACAGCGACGCCGTCGCGAAGAAACCACGCGGCCGACCGAAGAAGGTCGTCGCGGAGGAAGTCGCCGCTCCCGTCGTGAAGCCGGCGCGGAAGTCTGCGGCGAGCGCGACTGCCGCGACCGCTTCTTCTTCTTCTTCTGCGCCGACACCGACGCCACCGCCCGCAGCACCAGCGCAGCACGCGGAGTCGCCGCGGATCGAGGGTGCACCGCGCAGCGAGTCATCGCGACACGCCGCGTCGCCACGTTCTGCAGAACCGCGTACTTCAGAACCACGCACCGAAGCTCCGCGAAACGACGCGTCATCGAATGAAGGCCTGAGCGAATCGAGCGGTGAGCGTGGCGGGAACTCGGCAGAACGAAACAACGATCGGAATGCTGACCGAAACGCTGATCGAAATGCCGAGCGCGGTGGTGGGCGCGGCCGATTCCAACGGCGTCGCGGGCGCGGGCGCAGTCGCTTCCGTGATGGTGCTGAGGGAGGTGAGGCCGGCGCGCCTGCACCGCAGGCACAGGCGCCGCGACATGAGCGTGGTCCACGTCCCGAGCGGCACAACAACAGCAACACCGATCGTCCGCCACGTCACGAGCGCGGTCCGCGGCCGGAGCGCGGCGAACGATTTAGCAACAGCAACAACAACAACAATGCTGATCGACAGGATCGCGGCGTCGAGACTCCGGGATCGAATGTCGTGGTGCCCGAGGCGGAAATTGTCGGCTGGTACGATCCGGCGCGCGGTGACGGTGGCTTTATTCGCCGCGGCGCAGCGAGTTATCTGCCGCAGCCAGGCGATCCGTTCATCCCCGGATGGATGGCTCGGCAATTTCAGCTTCGTCGCGCCGATTTGATTGCCGCCTCATGGGGACACGATCCGCGTCGCCGACCGACCGTGGCAGAGATCATGACGGTCAACGATGCGGCGCCGGATCCCACGGCTCGCCGGAAAGATTTCAAGAGTCTCACGGCATCGTATCCTGACAAGCGTCTGACGCTTGAAACGGGACGACCGGCGAAGGTTGGACCGGAAATCACCCGTCGTGCGATCGATCTGATCGCGCCGATTGGGTATGGACAGCGTGCGCTGATTGTGGCACCAGCTCGCGCCGGTAAGACGACGTTGTTGCAGGCGATCACCGAAGGTGTGCACCTCAATCATCCGGACGCGATTCTGATGCTGCTGCTTGTTGACGAGCGGCCGGAAGAGGTAAGCGAGGCAATTTCGTGGGAAGTGGGTGAGGTCATTGCATCGAGTTTTGACCAGCCCGCGCAACGCCACGTTGATGTCACAGAAATGGTGACTGAGCGCGCGCATCGTTTAGTGGAGCTGGGCAAAGATGTTGTGATTGTCTTGGACTCGATCACGCGCATGGGACGCGCCTTTAACACGGCGAATCGTGGCACCGGTCGTACGATGTCTGGCGGCTTGGATGCAAACGCGATGGCGAAGCCGAAAGCCTTCTTCGGCTCGGCACGTAACGTGGCACCGGAAGATGGTGGCGGCAGCCTGACTATTATCGCCACGGCTTTGATCGAAACCGGCTCGCGGATGGACGATGTGATCTTTGAGGAATTCAAAGGCACTGGCAATTGCGAGATCAAACTTGATCGCGGCCTAGCCGAGCGTCGCATTTATCCGGCGATCGATATTCCGGCCAGCGGCACACGTCGCGAAGAGAAGTTGTATAAGGAAGCGCAAGTACAATCGATTTATATGCTGCGCCGCGGTCTGCAGCAGATGCCACCGACGGGCGCGATGGAATGGTTGATCAAGCGCATTTCGGCGACAGTCAATAACGACGCGTTACTGGCCGGACTTTGAGCTTGTTGCAGGTCGCAATGCACAACGCCCGTCGCGGAATCACCGCGGCGGGCGTTGTGCTGCTCTGGTGCGCAGCTGCTGTTACTGCAGAGGCGCAAACGCTGCGTCAGGTGGTGCAGCAGCCGGAGATTACGAAACTCAAGTTCACCGGTAACGCCAACATCTCGTCTGCGGAACTACAGGCTGCGATCGCTACGGAAGGGTCGCACTGCAAAATATTCCTGGTGTGCAAAGCGGCCAAATGGAATTGGACGTACAAGCGAATCACCCTTGATCGCGCGGAGCTGGAGCGCGACCTGCTGCGCTTGCGCGTTCTCTATTGGAAGCGTGGCTGGCGGGCGGCAACCGTCACGCCACAAGTGACATCTGAGGGAAAGCAAAAAGTCTCAATTCTTTTGCGCGTGACTGAAGGACCGCCAACAACGATTGGTACGTTGGCACTGGGCGCGATTGACTCGCTGCTGACGACTGATGAGCTAAGGAAACTGATCGACGTGCGACCTGGTCAGCCGCTTGATC
>JANNWU010000206.1:0-33418 GCA_031408755.1 Gemmatimonadaceae bacterium
GATGGCCGGTGGGCGGTTGGGTGGTTAGTGGTTGAAGATCTGACGATGGTGCTCGTGCTCGTGATGCTACCGGCCATCGCACCTTTGTTGAGCGGTGATGCAGCGGCTGCGCCACTGAACGTACCGGCGTTGGGCGCTGCACTTGCCGTATCAGTTGGCAAAGTGCTCGCGTTTGCGGCGTTGATGTTACTGGTTGGGCGTCGAGTAGTGCCGTGGTTACTTGAGCATGTCGCTCGCGTTGGATCGCGCGAACTATTTACACTCGCCGTGCTCGCGACTGCGCTCGGTATTGCGACGATGGCGGCGGAGGTCTTTGGTGTGTCATTTGCACTCGGCGCGTTCTTCGCTGGTGCGGTGGTGAGCGAATCAGAACTGAGTCACCGTGCAGCGACCGATGCGTTGCCAATGCAAGATGCGTTTGCGGTGTTGTTCTTTCTCTCAATTGGCATGTTGTTCGATCCGCGCGCGGTGTTGCAGTCTCCCATGCAAGTCGTGGCGCTTGTGACGGTGATCCTTGTCTGCAAGTTTGGCACATCGTACACGCTCATGCGCTTGTTCAGACAGACGCAACGATCCGCGCTGATCATTGGCGCAAGTCTGGCGCAGATTGGTGAGTTCTCGTTTATCGTGGCTGGGTTGGGTGTGTCGCTTGGTTTGCTCGCGCGTGACACGCAAGCTCTCATTGTGGCTGCAGCAATCGTGTCGATTACGCTGAATCAACCGCTGTTGAACGGTGTGCGTCTGTTGCTTGAGGCGTTGGAGCGCCGCAGTGCGAGGGTACGTCTGGGGCAAGGTCCGGAGTTTCGCGGTGCTGAGCGCGCCGTTGCACCGCATGCGAAAGCGGTGACTTCAGACGCTGTCGATCCGTTCGACTTCAGTAAACTGCACGACCACGTTCTTGTTATTGGGCATGGTCGCGTTGGAACCACGATCAGCGAGGCGCTGCAACGCGAATCTGCGCGATATGTGATTGTTGATGAGCAGGAACGGGTCGTTGCTGAATTGCGCTCACGTGGCGAGAAGTCGGTATTCGGCGATGCGACGCGCACTGATGTGCTCCATCGTGCAGGCGTCGTGAACGCCCGCCTCATCGTAGTCACGGCGCCCGAGCCTATCCGTGCGCGTCGAATTGTGGAGGTCGCACGCGAAGCGAATCCGGCGATTGTGATTGCCGTGCGCACGCACAGTGCAACGGAGCAGGTGTTTTTTGAAGAGCTTGTAAATGCACCCGGTGTGTCAGGCCGCGCAATCTACGCCGAGCGTGAGGCAGCGCTCAGCCTTGCGCACTATGCGCTGCAGGTGCTCGGCCGGAGCGATGATCAAGCTGACGTTGTGATCGACGCGATGCGTAATTCAAAAATTCTGCCGACTGAATCGTTTCCAGCAATTCATACCCGCGAGTTTCGCGCGATGATGGCACCGGATCCAAACCATCCAACGGTAAAGGAACCGTAGCGCGCAGCACTGGAGAATTCACGAGCAGTGCTGCTACTCAGCGCTGAGCTTGGATCACGCGCAGAAGCTTGGTTCACGCATAAAAGCTTGGCTCACGCATAGAAGCTTGGCTCACGCACAAAAGCTTGGGCGCGCACATTCACGGCGCTGGCGTGCGATCCTTGATTGCTGTCCATGTCGCGCACTGCGGTGTTGGCCCGCGTTGTGACGACGACTCGGTGCGCGACAGCGTATCAGCTACAGCCATCAACTCGACGTCAAAAATCAGTTCCGCTTTCTCTGGAATTACCGGCGGGCGACCAGATTCACCGTATGCCAATGGATATGGAATGAAGAGGCGGCGCTGACCACCAACGCGCATCCCTTCCAGCCCCAAGTCCCAGCCGGCGATCACGCGGCGCATCCCAATGGGAAATGCGATCGGCGTCCGTGCGACGCCACTCGGCATGGTGTCGCGCGATGAGTCGAACTTTGTGCCATCGCGCAGCCAGCCAGTGTAGTGCACAAACACGCACTGTTTTCCGGCAATTGCCGCGCCCGTGCCCACTTGGGCATCAATGAAACGAAGCGCGATCGCAATCTGCTCCGGGCCTTCGAGGCGTGGGATTGCAGTGGGCAGCGGCGTCTGAAGTACGGGCGCGGTGGTGACGCAGCCGATCAGCGCCGTCGCCGATAACAGGAGTAGTGGATTTCGCATGCAGCGAACGTAGGCAGTTTTGGCGAATCCGTCTATGTCGAGCCGTGCTCCGGAGTGTTCTGCTGCGTTGCCTGAAGCTCCGCTTGATTGTCCTGTAGCGCCGCTTGACTGTCCTGTAGCTTCGCTGGATTGTCTGTAGCTCCGCTGCATGATCGCTGCATGATCGCTGCATGGTCGCTGCATGGTCGCTGCATGGTCGCTGTATGGTCGGCGTGTGGTCGCTGTATGGTCGGCGTGTGTCCGCTTCGAGCGCGGAGTAGTTTGCGGTGCATGAGCTCTGACGCGGCCGACGCACATGTCACGCTGTTCACCGTACCGCCAATTGCGACGGACGGTGATCTCGCGACCATGACTGGTGACGAGCAGACACGCGCGGCGCGGTTCGCTTTTGACCGTGATCGTTCGGCATTTGTGACGACGCGGGCTGCACTCAGGCGAACGCTGGCTGCGCTACTTGGATGCACAACCGCCGACATCGTATTCGAGACCGAACGTTGGGGTCGGCTGCGCTTGGTTAGGCCCCTTGATGCGACGCTGGATTTCAATGTTTCGCATTCTGGCGCGCTCTCCGCCGTTGCTATCACGCGCGGGCGACGCATTGGCGTGGACATCGAATGGCATCACGGTCAGCGCGGCGGCTTGAACGAGATCGTCCCACGTATCATGGGTCCACGAGAACAAACCATGCTGCGCGAGACGGCACAGGCAGAGTTTGTTCGTGCATTTTTCGGCTGCTGGACGCGTAAAGAATCGGTGGTCAAAGCAACTGGAATTGGTATGTCGTATCCGGTTGAAACGCTCGACATTCCCGCCGCACCAGAGAGTGGCGTTGTGGAGTTGCCAGTTGAACTCGCGCGCACCTGGCGCTTAGTCACGCTGGAGCCAGTCCCGCACTACACGCTGTCGGTGGCGATGACTGGTGCGACTGGTGCGATTTACCTACAGCACATTGATGGCGTTCACGAAAAACTGTGACGTCGCCGTGCCGGTACGCAATCGCACGGCAAAAGCGCGCTGAAACACCGCATTGAAACACCGCACTGAAAAGCGCACTGAAACACCGCACTGAAACACCGCACTGAAATAGCATGCTAAAACACCGAACTGAAATCGCGCGCTGAAACAGTGCGCATCACAATGCGCTTACGTCTCCAGTTTCGCCGCCGGCTGCGTCTTGGAAGCAGCGACGCGTTTCATTGCAAACCATAACACGATAGCGCCAATCGTAATCGCGGCATCGGCGACGTTGAAGATGTAGAATCGTGACTCGCCAAAACCAACATCAATAAAATCCACCACCCCCCGATCCCAACGCAACCGATCTACCAGGTTGCCAACGGCGCCCGAGGCAACCAGAGCTAAGCCGCTGATCACCAATCTGTCATCACTCGGCAAACGAACTAACCAGATCACCATCGCCGTTAGCGCCAATGCTGCTGTGATTGCAAAAAACCAACGCGACTGCGAGCCGATGCTCAGCCCCATCGCCGCCTTCGTGTTGTACGCGAGCGTAAAGCGGAGAAAGTCACCGATGACATCGTGCGGAATGTAGGCTGGTGAGAGCTGTGCCACGGCGACGCTCTTGCTCACGCAGTCGGTGAGTAGAACTGTGCCGAAGAGCGGGAGAAACGCGCGCGCTTTATTGGCTGAGAATCGCATCTGGAAAATGTAAGGAGCGGTCCGGTGTCGGTCGAGATGCAAATTTACCACTTCTTGTAAGCTCGCAGACTTATGCGGATGAGATCTGACCGTGATTCGCCCCACGCGATCATCCAAACGTACGACACGCTGCACCGAGCATCTCGCGTAGCCAGGGCGAAGCCGGCGCGTTCCGCACGAAACGGGAAGCATGGCGCAGTCGTCGTCGTGACATTCAAATGCGACAGGGCCGACGTCAAAAAACTCACCACACTGCAACGCGATGCATACGGCAATTGATCCTGCAATTCTCTACTTTGGTACACCGGTTGCTCTCATCAGCACGCTCAACGAAGATGGATCAACAAACCTCGCACCGATGTCTTCTGTGTGGTGGCTCGGGAAAAGCTGCCTCCTGGGTTTCGGAGCGCGCTCACACTCGCCGAAAAATCTCAGGCGTGCTCGCGAATGCGTCATCAATCTTCCCTCCGTCAACGAAGTTGAGGCTGTCAACCGGCTTGCACGCACCACCGGTTCAGATCCGGTGCCGGCGCACAAGCTAGCGATGGGTTACCGACATGCTCAAAACAAATTTCACGTTGCTGGACTTACGTCGTGTGCATCAGAACTTGTAGCGCCGCTGCGGGCAGTGGAGTGTCCTGTGCAACTGGAGGCGACGCTAGAAGCAGAGCATCCGCTCGCCAGTCGGGATGCCGATCGAGCGGGAAATCTCGTTGCGTTCGAAGTGCGCATTCTGCGTATCCATGTGCACGAATCCATCAAGATGGCTGGTCACCACGACAGGATCGACCCACTGCTCTGGCGACCGCTCATCATGAGCTTCTGCCAGTTCTTCGGACTCGGCCCGATGCTTCACCACTCGACGCTGGCAGAAATTCCGGAATCTGCGTACAGACTTCGTCGTTAAGCTGCCCCGGCGCTGACCCCAGCGTTGACCGCGCACGCCCCGTACAGTCGATTACTACCCCCGCGCCTTCCCTGACGCGCTCGGCTTCCCACGAGGATTTTTGCTATGCTGCTCCGTCGCGCTCTCGCATACACGCTCGCACTCGCGCCCGTCTCGGCAATCGCTATTTCTGCGCAGGCGCGTACTCCGTTTACGGCGAATGATGCGCTTGACGTGGTGACCTACCAGATCGCCGATCTCACCGCTGATGGTCGATGGTTGCTCGCTACGTCAGCCTCACGACGTGACGGGTTGGGTGTCGATTACCGACGAGATACCGATCCGACGTATCTGCGTGTGAACCCCGCACGCGTGTGGGTGATTGATACGCGCGACGGTTCGCCGCGTGCAGTATTTCCGGACGCGCGCACGGTGCGATCGCCGGTCTGGTCGCGCGATGGTAGCAAGGCCGCGATGCTCGTGTTGCGCGATGATAGGCTGGAGCCTGTGATCTGGGAGCGCGCATCGGGTCGCGCACGCACACTGGTTTTGCCAGCGGGAATGTCGGTGGCCGAAGTCAGCGATGTGAAGTGGACGCACGATGGATCGCGCATTCTGCTCTCGCTGCGCAACGCCGCGTGGAAGCGAGCGGCGGCGGCTGAATTTGACAGAATGACGCGTGGTCCAGTGCTTGTACAAGACGGAAGTGAGCCGTTCTTGGCGTGGGACAAACTGCGGCGCGAAGGCAACGTACGCGCGGTGTACAGCATCGATGTTGCGACGGGTCGGGCCACTGAATTACTCGGCAACGCGATGTATAGCACGTATCAACTTTCGGAAGACGATTCGCTGATTACGTGGCAGATCGACAACACAAAGAAAACGGACTACGACGTCATCGGCGGCGCGGATACGAAATTGATGGCCCGTGCACTCGGCAATGGCGCTCCAATAGAGTTGCTGCCGTCTACGAAGGGCGCCACGCTGGCGTGGGCGCGCGACGGACGTCACTTCGCGTGGAGCAAAGATGGTCGTGTGTATGTTCGCATGATCGGCGATTCAGTCGCGCGACAGGTAGCCGGTCCCGACTCGGCAACGGCGGCGCGTACCGCGAACGATACGAGCGCAGCAACTCGCGCGGCGCGCGGAATTGCGCGATTCGCGCTGATGCGTTGGTCACCAACTGGCGACGCACTGCTGCTCTCCAATACGCAAGGCGTGTGGCTCGCACCGCTCAATCGCGCGGCAATGACAATGGTGATTGCGACCAATGACACCGTTGTGACAACGCCGCGTGTGGCGCCAGTCGCGTGGAGTGAAGACGGTCGCTTTCTCTACCTCAGTTCTGGCTCGCGCACCGCGTGGGAGCGTGGACTGCTGCGATTTGATCGCTCAACAAACACCATGCGCACGTTGGTCAAGAATTCGCGGCTCTACGGCAACGTACGGCTGGCTCGCGCCGGCGACGTGTTGGTGTACTCGTCGGGAGACGGCAACCGGCCGCAAGATGTTTTTGTTGCCGACTCGGCGTTAAACGCACCGCGCCAGCTTACCAATGCGAATGCAGCGCTGGCCAGCAAATCGCTCGCCAGTACGCGCCTGATTAACTACCACGACGCCGACGGGAAAACACGCTACGGCGTTGTCTATCTGCCTGCGAATTATGTGTCTGGCACGAAGTATCCGACGTTGTTCAGTATTTACGAAGACTTCTTTGACGACACCTTTGATGCTTCGCTGAATGTGCTCAGCGCTGAGGGATACGTCGTCGTGAAACCGTCGGTTGGTTTTGATACGGGCTACCCTGGAGAGGCGTGGCTGAAAGGTGTAACCGCCGCGGCCAATGCACTGGTCGAGGCGGGCATTGCCGATTCGTCAAAACTTGGCGTGTATGGTACCAGCTATGGCGGTTACGCCACGAATCTGCTGATCACGCAAACGGGTCGCTTTCGCGCGGCTGTGAACGTGTCGGGCAAGGTTGATTTGATTTCGTTCTACACTGACTCGCCTCGACTTGGGGTGCGGAACATTCACGCGGCAGAGAAGAGTCAGGACCGGATTGGCGCGACGTTGTGGCAGCAGCCGCAAAAGTACATCGCGCATTCGGCTGTCATGTTTGCGGATCGCATTACCACGCCGTTGTTGCTGATTACCGGCGCACAAGATCCCAACGTTCCGGCAGATAACACGCGCGAGATGTACTACGCATTGCGTCGACTTGGAAAGCCGGTGACGTGGGTGAACTACATGAACTCGGGACATGGCACGCCGAGTACCACCGCCGAAGATTTTGTCGATTACCACGTGCGAATCTCGGCATTCTTCAATCAGCATCTCAAGTGGAGCGGCGTGTCGACGGTGGTTGAAGCCACCGCGCTCACTGGTCAACCGCTGTATCGCCCCGTACCCACCGGTGCGACTCGCGAACGGATGGAAGCACAACTTGCGACGGCGCGTGGAGCCTTTGATCGTGCTTCGCAGAATGTTGATTCAGTCATCTGGCTCGGCCGACGCACCGCATACTTGGGCCGATTCAATGAAGCAATCGAGATCTATACAAGCGGTATAGCGACACATGCGACTGATGCACGACTCTATCGTCATCGTGGGCATCGGTATCTGAGTACGCGTCAGCTTGATCTGGCGATCGCTGATTTTGAACGCGCGTATGCACTCACGAAGGGTAAGCCAGACGAAGTGGAACCCGACGGTCAGCCCAATGCACGCAACATTCCCACCAGCACGTTGCAGGGCAACATTCGGTATCACTTGGGCTTGGCGTACTATCTCAAGGGCGATTTCGAAAAAGCTTTGCCGCTGTATCGTGAAGATATTGCAGCGTCAAAAGGCAATCCGGATATGCTTGTTGCGACCAGCCATTGGATGTACATGGCGCTGCGTCGTTTGAATCGCGATGCTGATGCAGCAGCAGTGCTTGCCCCGATCACGGCGTCAATGGATGTGATTGAGAACGGTGCATATCACAAACTGTTATTGCTGTACAAAGGAGAACTGCAAGAGCGCGACGTGCTGAGTAATTTCGGCGCAGAAGGAAACCTGGAGGACATCACGACGGCGTATGGTGTTGGCAACTGGCATCTCTACAATGGCCGCAAGCCCCAGGCCGATGCGATCTTCACGCGGATTGTCGCGGCGCAGTCGCAATGGGCGAGCTTTGGCTACCTGACGGCAGAAGCGGAACGCGCACGCGGTGGTTCTCGCTAGGCACAGTGCACCGGCTCTGTCTGTGCATTCAGCGGGCGCTCGCCACCACGAGCGCCCGCTTTGGCTTTGCTACTGTCCGACGTTGAGTGACACACGCACCATGCGCGGTGATCCTGGCATGATGTTGTTGTTGTTATGTGCCGTGGGAAAATACCGGCGATTGGAAAGATTCTCGATGTTGACCTGTGCCTGTATCGTTCGAGTCAGCGTCAGAAATGCTGCCGCGTCAACGCGCGTGAATGCGGGAAGTTGAACGAGATTGTCGAACGACGTAAACACTTCCGATTGGTGAACAACGCCCACACCAGCAGCAATTCGACGAACAATCTGGTAGCGATTCCAAAGAGACAGCGTCTGCTTAGGTACGAGCGCTGGCGTTGCGCCTGCTGCCGCAGCGCTGGTACGGCTAAGAATCTGCGCGCGCTGATTGGCGTACCCGCCGGCAACCTGCCAATGCTCGGTTGGTGCGCCGTTGACACCCAACTCGAATCCGCTGGTTCGTTGCGCACCCGTCTGCACGATAACTCCCGGTGTCACTGGATCGGGTGCAGTTGTGTTTGTGCGATCCAATCGATACACGGCCGCGGTTACGGAAAGCTTGCGTCGAGCATCCCACTTAAAGCCCAGCTCACGATTGGTGAACTGCTCCGGCTCGAGTGTCTGAGATGTTGCAGTGAGCGCGCCAAATTGATCGCCGCTGCCCGGCAAGTACGACACGGCGTAACTGCCATAGAACGACATCGCCTCGACTGGCTTGAGTACGAGCCCCGCACGCGGTGAGAAGAGATTGTCGCGCCGCGCAAGCTGTTGATTCGTGCGACGGTTTGTGAAATCGACGTTCAGGCGGTCGAATCGCAGGCCGACAATTGCCTGCACATGTGAGCCAATCGCGATCTGATTCTGTGCGTAGACTGCACGCGTCGTCAGAGTTGTCGCGCTGGTCGCGTCAGTCGCGCTCTGGCGAAAAGTGACGGGAGTGGAAGCCGTTGGGCGTGCGAACGGCACAGCGAGTGACGTGGCGGTGCTGTTTGCCGCGCCAAAGTAGCCGGTGTTTCGAAGGTTATCGGTCTGTTGCGAACCAAACTCCGCGCCCAACAGCAACGTTTGACGTAGTGCGCCGCGCGTCAACGTCGTCGTGAGGTCGGTCTGATTGAACAGGTTCCGACGATCGGTGGCGGAGTTGTATGCGTTGAGGCTGACATTCGTCACAGTGGCATCAACAGCCCCGGGAAAGACATTGCTATAGAACTTGTCGTACGTCGCGAAGCGTGAACGATTGCGCAATTGTAGTCCGTCGCTCAACGCATTTCCGCGCCACAACTGGCGGTCGACCGTCGCAGCGACGGCGTGAGACGTTAACGCCGAACGACTGTTGGTTGGGTCACCAAAGAACGTCGATACGTTCGCAACTGCGGGGCGACCCGCGAACGACGGCTGACCGCGATCAACCACGCGCTGATCGTCGTAGTACTCATAGCCCACGCGCACAATTGATCGCCCAACAATAAGCGTCGCGGTCGGATTCACGCCGATTCGTTCGCTGCCTGATTCAGCGCGAAAGTTGGCCGAGTTCTCGTACAAACCATTGACTCGTAGCGCCACGTTTCGTGTAACGCCCTGCCCTACGTCAATTGCTGCGCGCCGCTGATCGAACGATCCGCCAGTGAGCGTCAGGCCATGAATGGGTGTGAACAACGCATCTTTCGTAACGCGATTGATCACACCACCGCCACCACCGCGACCAAATACCATCGCGTTCGGACCCTTCAGCGCTTCAACGCGCTCAACGTTGTACACGTCGCGATAGTACTGCGCGTCGTCGCGCACGCCATCGATAAAAAAGTCGGCGGTGCTGCTTGTACCGCGTATGGTCGGTGCGTCGCGATGCCCTTCGCCTTGGCCCATGGTGATGCCGGGGATGTAGCGCACCACTTCGGCCATGCTCTGCATCGCGTGGTCCGCGAGCAAACGGCGCGTGATCACGGTTGCCGACTGCGGCACGTCGCGGAGTAACGTTGACGTTCGCGTGGCGCTGGATGTCCTCGCAGCGGAATAGCCGCGGCGCGCGCTGACAGAATCGAGAACCAAGACTCGATCCAGGCGCTGCGTGGAATCGGGGCGCTGCGCCTGCACTCGGGTCGGCGCGCAGAGGCACGTTGTGCAGGCGACGAGAACGGCGGCGGAGGGGTGACGAAACGAGAGGAATCGCATAGAATCGGTAAATGAGAACAACTCTCAACTTGCGAACGAGGCGTAATGTACACGGAATGCGGACAATGTCTATCGGGATTCATACGGAGTGCGGAGCCGATGGAGATTTGCTGCCAAAGGCCGCCGGTGAGGCCGATCGAGACCCGAGCCGCTTGCGCTCGACCGGTGCAGCGGAGATGCTCTACTGTCCAAAGTCGGGCATACGTAACTCCCAACCGCCTGAACCGATCATGCGACACCCGAACCTCGCGCTGCTCTCCGCTGTCGCATGCTTCGCGACAGCCGGATGCGCGTCAAAATCAGCCGTCGCACCACTCGCGAATGCAGAAAGTCCAAACACTTCTGCGACGCGAACGCCGCTACCTCGTGGACGCGCGAACCTTATTTCAGAAGATGAAGTGCGCGCCGTCACCGGCAGCGTGCAGACAGCGTTACACGTTGTGCAGCGATTGCGACCGACGATGCTGCGCTTTCGCTCCGGCGCCAGCACTGGCAGCGATCCGAGTTCCGTTGCAGCGCAGAACGAACTCGTTGTCTACTTCGACAGTCAGCGCCTGGGCGGAGTGACAGCGTTAGGTGAAATAATGCTCTCGCAGATTCGCGAGATTCGATATCTCAGCCCAAGCGATGCAACCACAATGTTTGGAACCGGTCACCCCGCCGGCGCGATTCAAGTGATGTCCAAGCGTTAGCCGCCACCGGTTCTGCCCGAAGATTATCCCGCTCCGTCAACCAACATCGCGCCAACCGGTGCTCGGGTAAACTGCAGCGCGATCATCCACGCGCTGAGCAGCGTGAGCGTTGTGAGCCCGAGCGATGTCGCAGCAACAATCGATGCATTCCATGTGGATGCGCCCGGAATTACGCGCGGCAATACATCCCACGCAATTAATCCCAACCACGCGCCGATCAACGATCCACTTATGGCAACCAGACTCGCACGGCCGAGCACCAAGCGATGAATGTCGCGACGCCGTGCGCCGACTGCACGTCGAACGCCGAGTTCCAGAAGTTGCGAATCAAGCCACAGGCGGAGCATGGTCAGTAGTCCGCCAATCGCAATACAGACTGCGATTGCACCAATACCGAGTAGCACACTCGCGAACCATGTAAGCACACGCCGCTCGATCAGCACGCGTTCGGCAACAGTCATCGGCATGCCATCGGGCGTTCCCAGCGTCGCAACGGTGTGCGAAAGCGCGTCAGGCGGTGACGCTGCATTGCCATACGCCACCTCAATTTCGGCGACAGGCTGTTGCAGCACGCTCACATACACGGCGTACGGCGGTAGCAAAACTGCACCGAGTCCATCGGCGACAATGTCGTCAACAACGCCGACAATCTGAAACCATCGATTGTCGAGCACTGACAATAGCACTCGACTACCCACTGCGGTGCCAGGCTGAAAGAGCTCACGCGCCATTCGTGCACTGATCACTGCAACAAGTGGCGTGTCCCATTTATCGCTGTTATTCAGTATACGTCCAGCAATCACGCGATCGCCACGCAACGCAAACGTGTCGCCACTGACTGCAAAATGAACTGCCGTCTCCGTTCGACTAGTGACTGGTATGCCATTCAGTCGGCAGTCTCCACAGTCGGTGGTGACAGCGGCAGAAGCACCGAAACCACGGTGCGCACCCAATGACGCGAGGCTCGCACGCGTGTTCGGTGTCTGAACCTGCTGCAACTCCAGGAATGCAGCGAAGCGCTTCGCGCGCGCGAGTCGATCACTGTCAATTGCATGCAGTGACTGCAGCGTTAACGCCGCGCTCCGTGAGTTACTCGCAGTGCGCAGCTGCGTTGCAGTTGCATCACGTAAGGTGAGTCCACCGGCAACGACGACCATCGCGGCACCCAGCTGCATCGCTGGAATGATGAGCGTCAATGGCCGACGATCATCATCAACCAAGCGGCGCGTGGTGAATGCGCGAACTAACAGCAGCGGCCCGGCCATAACCAACGACGCAACGCCAAGCGCAACGGCGGCGCCAGTTGAAAGATTCGCACTACCCACCGCGCCCGGCCAGGCTGCACGCAGCGCTGTTGTCACAATCAGACTAACAATTGATCCAATTGCCAAGGCCACTACCGCCAACGCGCTCGCTTCGAGCAACGTGGCGCTGAGCATATCATTTCGCGATGCACCAACAGCGCGCGAAATAATGACCTCGCTGCTTCGCGCTGCTGTTCGAGCCAGATGTAACGCGAGCAGCGTTGCGGCACCAATGAGCAGAGTAAGAACCGCGCCGCCACGGACCAGCGAGAACAACTGCAGCAACGCCAGCTGCTGCAACTGTGGCCATGCAATAGCGCTCGCGCCCCAGTCTGTTCGCAAAGATCCCGTGCTGCCTAGATCGAGCGAGAGCACGGGCGTATCACCGGCGCCTGCGATCAGCGAAAGAGCCGGCACTGCGCCGACAACGGTGAGCGCAGCCGTGACTGCCACCAACGTACCGGTACCCGCGTGCCAGCGCAGCGCGAGCGCCGCTGCCGAAAGACGTGCGCGAAATGAAGTCATCTATGCAGCGCCCGTCGGCATTGCGCTCGGTGTCCTCGACACATTCTGCAGTCGCACTCGCCCCTGCGCAACGATCCGATCTTTGTCATCGCGAACCCACGCTTCCCACAATTGATTCGTGCGGCCGCGCGAGATTGGGCGTGCAACGATTCGCAGTTTACCAGCCTTCGTACCGCGCACAAAAGAGGTGTTGTTTTCTAGCCCAACCGCTTCCTGACCTTGTGCGCGCACGTGGAGCGTGGCGCCAATTGATGTCACCGTCTCAATCATGCCGCAATAGACGCCGCCATGCACCAGACCAAACGGTTGCAGATGTTGCTCCGCAATTTCAAACTCGCACACCACTTCATCACCGCTGGCGGCAGTATAGACAATGCCCATCGCGCGGCTCCAGCCGCCCAAACCGTTGAGCCATGACAAAATGTCGTCAGACATGTGTGTTCCGGTGCAGTAATTCCGTGAGAATCGTGCCGGTTAACGTCACTCCGGCGACGCTCCTAACGTAAGTCCGGAGAATGCGTCGAGCTACTGTAGCCCGCACTGGCACGTTTATTGGCTCCAGAATCACGCTTTCGGTGCTACACTACGGTCGGTTAGACAAGCCGCGCCCGCCACATGTTTCGGTGCCGAATGCAAACTCTCGTCGACTATTTCGCCAACATTCCCTCGGCACACCGGAGCTTGATTCTGGTGGGCGGCCTGACGTTTTTCATGCTGCTCGAATCAGGCCTGCCAAATGTGCGCGCACAGTAAAGCAAACTGCCACACGCGGGCGTCAATCTGTTTTTTACCTTCACCACGGTGTTGGTGAACTTTCTGATGGCGAGTGTGCTGGTTGCAGGAAGTGACTGGGCAGTCGCGAATCATTTTGGCGCTCTCCGTTGGCTGCCCGCGATGCCAATATGGCTTTCGACAATACTCGGCCTAATGATGCTTGATCTGATTGGGGCGTACTCCGTGCATCGCGTTGAGCACAAGGTGCGCTGGATGTGGCGCTTTCACCTCATTCATCACACTGATACGCACGTGGACACAACCACCGCGAATCGGCATCACCCAGGCGAAAGTGTGTTTCGGTTTGTGTTTACGGCAGCCGCAATCATGCTGGCTGGAGCACCGGTGTATCTGATCTTCTTGTATCAGTCGTTGTCACTGGTATTGTCGCAGTTCAACCATGCGAATATTCGCTTGCCGTTGACGCTTGATCGCGCCCTCAGTTGGATGATTGTCACACCGGGAATGCACCGCGTGCATCACCATCACGTGCTTCCACACACCGATTCTAATTACGGAAACATCTTTGCGATTTGGGATCGGCTGTTTGGTACATTCTCCAAGCTCGACGATGCAAAAATTGTCTTTGGTATCGACACGCATCCAGACGCGGCGGATCACTCGCGGCTGATTAATCTGCTGAAGATTCCATTCCAGAAGTACCGATCACCCACGAGTGCGCAGGTTGACAAGCGGTAGTCGCGAAGATGCCGCGTATTGTCGTGTGCTGTGATTATAACAGTACCGCTGCGTTACTCCGTAGAATGCGTCTCGGCGAGTTCAAGCAGCCTACGGTGGATAAATCGCTGTTCAGGCGCTTGATGCGTGAGTGACAACGCTCGTTCGTACGAGGCACGCGCCTCTGCGACGCGACCCATACGACGGCACAAATCTGCGCGCGCGGAGTGTGCGAGATGATAGTCGTGCAGTTCACCGCGGGCAAAGAGTGCATCAATTAGTGTCAGTCCGTCGGCGGGCGAGTCTCGCATCGCGACTGCCACCGCGCGATTCAACGCGATCACCGGCGAATCATCCGCCCGCGTGAGAACGTCGTAAAGTCCGACAATCTCACGCCAGTCCGTATCAAACGCGGTATGTGCATTGGCGTGCACTGCTGAAATTGCCGCTTGCAACGTGTACGGTCCAAATCGTCGCGAACGCAGCGCGCGTTCTACCAGCTCGCTGCCCTCCGCGATCAACGCGGTGTTCCAGAGCGTCCTGTCTTGTGCATCGAGGAGAATTAATTCGCCCGCTGCATCGGTGCGCGCCTGCCGGCGAGATTCGTGAAGAAGCATCAGTGCCAGAAGGCCGTCCACTTCCGGCTCTGGTAAAAGTTCGTGCAAGTGGCGACCCAATCGAATCGCTTCAGCAGAGAGATCGCGGCGCGTAATTGCCGCACCAGATGATGCTGAATAACCCTCGTTGAACACGAGGTAGATCACGCGCAGCACCGCGTCGAGTCTGTCTGGCAGGTCGGCGTGGGATGGAACGACGTATGGAATGCCCGCGTCGCGAATTTTAGATTTGGCACGCACAATACGCTGTGCGAGTGTGTTTGGGGCGACGAGAAATGCGTGCGCTATTTCTTCGGTTGTCAGGCCGCAGACTTCGCGCAGCGTCAGCGCGAGTTGCGCTTCATGCGCGAGCGCAGGATGGCAACAGGTGAAGATGAGTCGCAACTGATCGTCATTGACATCGTCGCTTTCAATAAAAGAATCGTCGCGCGGTGGATGCACTGCGGCTTCAACTGCCGCACGCGACGCGTCGAAACGTGTCTGCCTACGCAACGCGTCAATCGAATTGAAACGCGCCGTCGAGATTAACCACGCCCGCGGATTGTTCGGTACGCCGTCGTTCGTCCAGCTTTCGAGCGCGGCGGAAAACGCAACATGCATCGCCTCCTCGGCGCGATCAAAGTTACCGAGGAGGCGGATCAACGTGGCCAGCACACGCCGAGAGTCGTCGCGATACACCTGCTCAATGCGGTCGCGAACTGTGTTCGTGTGGGTATGCGTCGTGGTATGCGTCCTTGTACTCGTGTTGGTATTCGTGTTGGTATACGTTTTGGTATTCGTTTTGGTATTCGTTTTGACGTACCTGTCGACGTACCTGACGATCTGCGAGTCGACGTGCCGCAGGTCGTCTCTGCTGATCTACCTGTCGACTTGCCCCAGGTCGTCCCTGTTGATCTATCTGTCGACAAGCTGCAGGGCGCGGCCCTGTTGATCTACCTGTCGACGTGCTGCAGGGCGCTTCCACGTTGATCTACCTATCGATGCTCCGATACGCGGTTTTGCTCGCGTGCGTCATGTGCCGCGAGTCAATCACCACTCACTCCATACCAAAGTCAACAATCGGTCGCACTTCAATAGAGCCGATGCGGACTGATGGAATCTTGGCAGCGATTTGAATCGCCTCGTTCAGATCTTTCGCTTCGACCAGATAGAATCCGCCAAGCTGTTCCTTGGTTTCTGCGAACGGTCCATCGGTGGTCGTCATTTTCCCGTTGCGCGTGCGGATAGTGGTCGCCGTCTGCACCGGCTGCAATGCTTCGCCGATGACGAGTTGTCCAGCCGCGCGAATCTCGTCGGTGAACGACATGTACTCGCCCAAAAACGCATCACCGTCGGTCTTCGACATTGCGTTGACAACATTCTCATCATCGTAGATCAGGCACAGATACTTCATCGTGAGTTCCTCGACATCGGAGGTGATACCGCAGAGTGGACACCACCTTGTCGATTAGGCGGGGCCGAAATCGACAGCGGCCCCGAACCGATGGTCCGTTTCCTCTCAAAGAAGAGATTCTGCACGCTACTTCGCCAGTCCAGCCAACTCTTAGCCGCTACTTCTGCCAAGCAGTGCGAGTTACGGGTACAGGCCGAGCTTCAGCAATGCGCTGGTCCAACCAACCGCGCCGGAATACTCCACGATCATGCCGTCGGCGATTCTGGCGAGGCAGTATTTGTCGAACACCACGGCCTTCCCTGTTGGCGCGATTCCGTACAATGGGCCGAGATGCGTGCCACGCAGCACCGTGCGAGTGCCTACCAGATCGCCCTCCACAACGCGCGTTACAAGCTCCGGCTGCAAGTCAGGAAATGCAGTTGAGAGTGCACGAATCTCATCGCTGAGCGATGTCACTGCAGCCTTCAATCCGACATTTGCGCGCTGTGTTCCAAAATGTGAGCGCGCGATTTCGGCTAACATCGGATCGTGCGGCGAATCCAAATCGACGCTGGCTAACAGCCGATTTTGCAGAGTCGATGGGACTGGAGCCGGCCAACGAGAAAAATTCTCGGCACCGATTTGCTGCAGCACGCTGGCCCAGTTCGCCGCGCTGTGGTGACGCATCACGCATCCATCTTCTACTCGGTCAACGCTGAAGCAGTCGAGCGTCACGCGACGGCCTGTTGCCGCTACGCCAGCATAGGTACCTGCGTGCGTGAACTCGATGCTGTAATGCGTGAATACTGTGTCGTTCTGCGCAATCTGCTGGAGCTCGCTTGTCTCCCAGTCAGTGAACAGCTCATGCATTGGTGCAATGCGTGGGCGTGTGCGATCAAAGCCAGGATGCACGCTCAACGGCGCGATCTCGTTGCGATTGATGCACTCAAATAGCTCGTTGACAAGCGCGGTATTCGATGCGCTCTCAGATTGCTCAAACGTGGTGTAACCCATACTGATTCCTTGGTAAGTTCTCAGCTAATGACGAGCTGTTACCTGAGTCTCTCTCACGTGAGTCGCAAACCGCTGCGCTCGCCGTAGGACAGCAAGGTTGGGAAACCAATTCGTATCAATCTCGTCCATAACCCGAACCAGCGTAACTGATCCGTGCAGTTGGCTTGCGAGCACAGCTCTTACAAGTGACAACGAACCCAGCTTTGAATGCGCAGCTTCCACCAGAAAGGCGACATGTTCGTATCTGGTGGATTCAGGTACGGACGTGCGTCCCAGCGAATCACGCTGCCAGTACGCCGAAAAGCGCGACGATCGTCCTGAATACTGTTGTCAGCGCACGCCGGCGGTGAAGCCTTTCAATGCGAAATCGTAGCAGCGCGCGGTCGGCTCGACTGAGACGGGGACCGCGTTGCCTTGGCAGCGGCCAAGACTCGCCATTTTACTCTCCGACGCCTGAGTCGAGGCAGACGCGGCGAATGCCTTCCTGATTGACGTCAGCGCGATTTCGACCTGCACTTGAGCGGTTGGAGGCTCGCGAAGTTGCGCCGGACTGATGCGTTCGCCGGTTAGGGCATCGAGGTAGACACCGCGCTGCATGAGGTCTTTCATCTCGCCGAGCACGGTCCAGGTGACGATTGGCAGGGCGTTGGCGGCGTTCACTTCGAGGACGGCGGTCGTCGAGTTTTTAATGCCGAACCCGCGCGCTTTTGCCCACGCCGCTCGGAAATCGGTGGGGACTTCCGGCAGCGGTGGTGGCGCTGGCCGATCGGCGGGCCACGCCTGTGGTTCTGCGCCAGACCACGGCACTTTCGGCTCGCTTGTCGCGGTCAGGAACTGGCGACTGGCTGGTGAGAAGTAGCTGTAGAGCGCGACGGATGGGACGTCGTCAGTGCCGGCGTCGGCGCGTAATTCCACGCGGTAGAGCATCGCGTCGGGGAATGATGAGCGTGCCCAGGCGGTGTTGTATGGAATAAGGGCGAGAACGTCTTTCGCAACGCCGTCGCTGTCGTACGACAGATGGTCGGGTTTGCGGTCGCACGCGAGCAGCGTAAAGGCGGCGAGCGTGAGCCGCGAGAGCTGGGCGAGTTGATTGCGAGAGCGAAGGCGTGTTGACATTGATGCAGGCACTGAAATCGTTGGCGAATGAGGCGGCGAGACTAGTGCGCTTAGCAGCGGTGAACACCGTGCGTAAAAGGTCAACAACATTTAAATCACAGAGAACGGCAGGAGAACAGAGCGGAGAACGGCATGGAGAACAGCAAACAGCAAACAGCAGGCAGCAACGGTAAGCGCCAACGGCAAACGGGAACGACAAACGGCAACGGCAACTACAATCGACAAGCGACAACGGGAACGACAAACGACTAGCGGCAACGGGAACGACAAACGATTAACGGCAACGGCAATGCCAAACGGGAACGGCAACGACAAATGGGAACGGGAACGGCAACGGCAAGCAGCAGAACGCAGTTAGACAGGTCACGACTTAGAATGCCAACCGCGGTGGTGCTGGGCGCCAATGTTTGTGAATGCGCGGCGTTGCGCAAGCATCTGTGGTGATCTGTCATGATTTTATATGATCTGATACGCTGGCTAGCGGTTCGTTCCGGCTGTTGTGGTCAGAGACGGGTCGCCATTCGCACCACGCCTATCGTTCGACGCGTTGCTACGGTTAGCGTTGAGCTGTCTGGTTTGCCCTCACCCATCGGAGCACGCATGCGTTTTCGTCGCACTTTTATCACCGTCGTTTCCACACTCGGTGCGCTTGCATCGCCGGCGATCGCACAAACACCAGTCGTGACGGCAATACGTGCTGCCCGGCTGATCATTGGCGATGGCACGCAGATCGAAGCGCCGGTTGTTGTGATTACCGGTGAACGGATTACGGCGGTTGGACCATCGGCGCAGGTGCGGATTCCGAGCGGTGCGCGCGTGATTGATCTGAGCGGCTACACGCTGATGCCTGGGTTCTTTGATATGCACACACATCTCGCGTCGATTGACAACGACGGCGGCGACTTGGCGGTGCTGAAAGAAACCGCCGCACATGGTGCGATTTACGCGACGATCAATGCGAAGAAAACGCTTGAAGCCGGTTTCACGACTGTGCGCGAGGCGGGATCAACCGACTACGTGGATGTTGTGGTGCGCGACGCGATCAATCGCGGATTAATTCCGGGGCCGCGCATTCATGCAGCAGGACCCTCGCTTGGTAGTACTGGCGGACATGCTGATGTAAATGGTTGGAGCCCCAACCTGCAGATTCCCGGCACTGGCGCAATTGTCGATGGTCCGGACGCAATTCGTCAGCAAGTACGCCGCAATGTGAAGTACGGCAGCGATCAGATCAAATTCGTTGCGACAGGTGGTATTCTCTCGGTTGGTGATGCCGTTGAAGCGCCACAGTACGGTGATGACGAGATGCGTGCGTTGGTGGCCGAGGCGACGCGTTTAGGCCGACGCGTGATGGCGCACGCACATGCCGGTGCCGGATTGTTGGCTGCAGTGAACGCCGGCGTCGCATCGATTGAGCACGGGAGTTTAGTTGATGAAGCGGGCATCGCCGCAATGAAGGCACGCGGCACATATCTGGTGCCGACGTTGATCATTCTTGAAGAGATTGTGACTGACGGCGAACGCAAAGGTGTGCCTGCGTATGCGCGCGAGAAGGCGTCTGCCATTGCGGTGCAGCGACGCGTGCGGTTGCGCAGAGCGTACGAAGCGGGAGTGAAGTTTGCGTTAGGTACTGATGCGACCAGCGACATTCACGGTCGCAACGGCGAAGAGTTCAAGTACATGGTGGACATTCTTGGTGCGACGCCGATGGATGCGATCACGATCGGTACGATGAATGCGGCGACGTTGTTAGGTGTGGAGAAAGATTTTGGGAGTGTGGTAGTTGGGAAGGTTGCGGATTTGGTGGCGGTCCAGGGCAATCCGTTGCTGGATGTTGGGTTGTTGGCGCGGGTGTCGTTTGTGATGAAGGGCGGGGTGGTGGTGAAGGGCGGCAGGTAACGCAGGGTTGTCTCCGCTCAAGACAAGCCTGCACGTACCAGCCCGCTGAACATTCTGCACCACCGTGAGTACCATTCCGCACGCGTGTCGCGACGCGAACCTATATCAACTGTTGAGGCTCTCCCCGTGCCGACAGCTCGTTCCATCGCCAGTGTCGCAGTACTCATTGCGGTACTGCCGCTGCATCTGAAGGCGCAGGCACCAGCGCCGCCCGCAGGTGAATACGCCTGCATGACATCGTTTCTGAACGCGGCGCCGAATGTGCCACTAGGCACCCAGACATTCATTCCCGCAATCTTCGGCCGCGTCATGTTAGACGGCCGCAGTCGCTACCAGTTGCCCAGTCGGCGCACAGATGGGACGTACACCTTCAACGCCGCTCGTTCGCAGCTCACATTTGGTGGTGGTGAGCTGCGGGTTATGGAAGCGTCTGGCGCGGGATTTGAAAACGGTGTTTATCGCTTTCGTTTGTCGGCTGCGGGGTTGCGCTACGTCTGTTCACTCCAAGGCGCGCCACGGAGTGCCGACGGCGGCACGCAACCGACTGTGCGATCAGGGCCACTCAACCGTGGGCTCACCGGAAATTTGCTCGTCTCATCATCGCGGAGCTTTCAGAGCTATCCGAGTCGGGTCTATCGGATCGATCTGGCATCCGGTCGGGCCGACATTGTGTTTCCAAATGGCGTCGGCGTGCAGAGTCAACACGGAGAAATTCTCTACTTCAGCAATGAATCGCGGATCAAGCTCACTGATCCTACGGGCAACCTGACAATTCGTCAGATCACTGACCGTGTCGGCTACAACTTTGATGATTTCTTTCCCGCGATATCAGCCTCTGGTGAGTATTACGCGCTCACCGAGAAGTACAGCACGAGTGGGTTGTTTGGAAACATGGCACCCAGTGGCATTGAAGTGGTTGTCTATCGCCGCAATGGGCAGAAAGTAGCGGAACTAAAAGGCTACACGCACGCTGCTTGGCGACCAAATGGTGGCCTTGTCGTTGCCGGTGATCAGAGTGCACAACGCGGCTTGTTTGTCGTTGAGCCTGACTTCCGAACCGTTCGACGAGTCGCCGAGGGATTTGAAACTGCCGAGCTTCCGGCGGTCAGCCCCGACGGTGCGCGGGTGGCGTTCATCAACAATGATGAGACGTGGGTGATTGGTATTGACGGATCCAATCCAAGCCGAGTGTTCGATGCCAGCGACACAACATTTCCCACATGGTCGCCTGACGGGAGGTACATCGCCACGGTGCTTCGCACCAAGCTGCCCGGTGAGATACTGGCGCAGAATTTGATTGCAGTCGCGAAGCCGAACACGAACGAAAGATTCTTCATTACTGATGCGGGGAACCAGCCAATTGGTGGCGGGAATCGCATGTCATGGTTGGCGGCTGGTCCGCTGCCAGCCATCGGCGCGCCGCCAACTGCAACGCAATCAACCCCGACACCGCCCGCGCGAATTGAATCGCTCTCCGGACACTTTGAAGGCAGCTATTTCTGCCGCCAGGGCGAAACCGCGATCCAGCTCGACATGCGTGCCGCTGCGAATGGTACGCTGGCAGCGATTGCTACATTTGGCGGCAATAACGGTATTCCACGTGGTCGTTACTCGCTGACCGGCAACGTCACTGGGAACTCGTTTCGCCTCGTGCCGGAAAAGTGGATTGAGCAGCCCACAAACTACGTGATGACCGCATTGAGTGGCGCGATTGAGCGAGGTGCGATTTCCGGGACGGTGGAGTCACCGACGTGTAGTACGATGTCGTTGATTCGGAAGTAGGCGCGTTCTGATCTGCTTTGTCACCATAGCAAAGGTGACGGCGCATCACTCGACACCGCTCTACTCCGGTATCACCGCCGTCACCTCAATCTCCACCCGCGCCTGATCCTCCATCAACGCCACCACCTGCACCGCAGTCATGGCGGCGTTGAAACTTCCAATCACCTCACGAAACACCGCACCCAATTCCGCCTGCGCACTCAAATACTCCCGCTTGTCCACGACATACCACGTCATGCGCACAATGTGCTCGGGCTTTGCGCCCGCCTCGTGCAACACCGCGACGATATTCTGCAGCGCTTGCCGCGTTTGACCCACGAGCGTCTCGCTCTGAAACTGACACGACGCATCCCAGCCAACCATTCCAGCTACAAACACCAACTGACCGCGCGCTGTCACGCCATTGGCGTACCCGCGCGGCCGCGGCCACCCAGCGGGAAGTAACACCTGCATCTCATGCACTCCGGCATTTGTGGGAAATCGTCGCAGTGAAACTCACGCAGGATCGCGTAATCGAAAGCGTTGCAACTTACCTGTCTCGGTGCGCGGCAATTGTGCGCGAAACTCAATCGAGCGCGGATATTTGTACGGCGCGATGTTCTGTTTCACAAAATCCTGGAGTGCGCGAATCAATCCGGCATCACCCGCTTGACCATCGCGCAGTACGACAAACGCCTTGACGACTTGGCCGCGCTCTGCATCCTCAACGCCAATCACTGCGCATTCAGCCACGGCGTCGTGCCGCATCAACGCCTCTTCTACTTCGGGCGCGGCGATATTGTAGCCGGCCGAAATGATCATGTCATCGGTACGCGATTGGTAGTGGAAGTACCCGTCAGCGTCGATAGTGTAGGCATCGCCGGTCAGGTTCCAGCCGTTCTCGACATACGCGCGCTGCCGATCATCATTCAGATAGCGACATCCCGTGGGGCCCTTCACCGCGAGTCGTCCAATCTCATCGACACCCGCCGGCGTTCCGTCGTTGCGAAGCACAGTGGCGATGTAGCCCGGCACAGGTACGCCCGTCGCACCAGCACGCGCGTGCGCTTCGTCGGCCGAAATGAAAATGTGCAACATCTCAGTCGCGCCGATTCCGTCAATCAACTCAATACCCGTAGCTTCGCGCCACAACGTGCGCGTTGATGCAGGTAACACTTCGCCAGCAGACACGCATTGGCGCAGCGCGGTGGTGCGCAGTGTCGCACCGTGCGAGGCCAACGCGCGATATGTGGTGGGCGCGGTGAACAGCGTTGTCGCGCCATGCGTCACAATCGCGTCCAACAAGTTTTGCGGTGATGGTTTCTCAAGTAAAACCGCCGACGCGCCAACCTGCATTGGAAACAACACCAGCCCGCCCAACCCAAAGGTAAATGCCAGCGGAGGACTCCCAATAAATACGTCGTCCGCTTTTGGGCGGAGAATTGCAGGTGGCCAGCACGCGCAGATCGCCATCACATCGCGATGGAAATGCATCGTGCCCTTCGGCTGGCCCGTGGTCCCCGACGTAAATGCGATGATGCAGACGTCATCACTGGCGGTGTCGACGTTCACAAAGTCAGATGAAGCCAACACGATCGCAACGTCCAACGAATCTGGTGACGCCCGGCTGAAGTAGCGCACAATCAATGCGCTTGACAGCTCACTGCTCGCGATATCAAGTTCCGCGCGCAAGCTTGCATCGCAGAGTGCGTGCGTCACCTTCGCCTTGTCGATCACCTGTCGCAATTCCACGGCTCGCAGCAACGGCATTGTCGCCACGGCAATCGCACCAACTTTCATGACCGCGAACCAGCAGGCGACCATCATCGCATTGTTGGGCGCGCGCAGCAGCACACGATTGCCAGGCACAACGCCCATCTCGCTGACAAGCACATTCGCGATGCGGTTTGCTTGACGCTGAAGCTCGGCGTACGTCCAACACAGCTCCCCGCCGCGCAAACACACGCGTTCACCGTTGCCGCTGGCTACTTGCCGATCGAGAATTTCCGTTGCGCAGTTCAAATACTCGGCAAACTGCAGCGTCGGCAACGTGAACAGAAACTCGGGCTGCCACTCAATTGGTGGCAGGCTATCGCGCGCAAAGGTATCGACGTGTGCGCTTGGCATGGTGCGTCAGCGATGCGCGATGTTGGTGCGCAGTAGTTCACGCGCAATGATCAACTGCTGCACCTCAGTCGCACCTTCATAAATACGCAGTGAGCGAATTTCGCGGTACAACTGTTCAACGGGATGTCCGCTCACCACGCCCATGCCGCCGAAGAGTTGCACCGCATGGTCGATCACCGTCTGCGCGCCCTCGGTGGCAACCATCTTCGCCATTGCCGCCTCTTTCGTGACGGTCTGGCCCTGATCACGCATCCACGCCGCACGATACGTGAGCAGAGCCGCGCTATCAATCGTTGTAGCCATCTGCGCCAGCTTCGCTTGACTTAATTGCAAGTCACCCAACACACCGTTGAACATCTGGCGGGTGTTGGCGCGATGCAACGCCTCATCAAATGCGCGTCGGGCAAACCCAAGCGCTGCGGCGGCGACAGACGTGCGGAAGATGTCGAGCGTTCGCATCGCAACTTTGAAACCGTCGCCACCGCTGCTCAGTTGTGCACTTCGCGGAATACGGCAATCGGTAAAGGTGATGCGCGCCAATGGGTGCGGCGCCATCAACTGAATACGCTCGGCGACCGCGAATCCCGGCGCATCACCGTCAACGATGAAGGCACTGATGCCGCGAGAACCGGGCGCTTCATCAGTACGCGCAAAAACAACGTAAAAATCGGCAATACCGCCGTTGCTGATCCACGTCTTCTGACCATTCAGCACAACGGTATCGCCATCGAAGTGTGCGGTACACGATAGCGCCGCCACATCAGAACCGGCATCGGGCTCCGACAGTGCGAACGCTGCAATCGCGTTGCCACTCGCCACGCGGGGCAAGTACTGCTCGCGTTGCGCCGGTGTTCCGTGCAAACTGATCGCACCCGAACCGAGACCCTGCATCGCGAATGTAAAATCCGCCAGCCCATGATGACGGGCCAGCACATCGCGAATGATGCAGAGCGCACGCGTGTCGATCTGATCGCTTGCACCGCCAAACGCTGCACCGGAAACAGCGTAGCGCAACCAGCCAGCCGCGCCCAATCGTTGTACGAGCGTGCGACACGCCGCGTCAACATCATCGTGCGGAATATCGGTGAGATTTGCCGCGGCCCACACGTCAAGCGTCGTAGCCAATTCTCGGTGGTGTGGCTCAAAGAACGGCCAGTTCAGATATGACGTATCGCTCATACGCTCACCGTTGACTGCGGCACAAAGTGAACGAGAGTCATCAGTTGCCCTCAAAGGTGGCGGGCCGCTTGGCGACAAACGCCGCGTACGCTCGACCAAAATCTTCGGTCATCATGCACAATGCCTGCGCCTGCGCCTCACTTTCGATCGCCTGCTCAATGGTCATCGCCCATTCCTGATGCAGCATCGTCTTGGTGATTCCGTGCGCGAACGTCGGACCGTGCGCAATTTCCGTTGCGAGCGACATCGCATCGCCAATCACCGACTCGGGTGCGCACATACGATTGAAGAATCCCCACGCTGCCGCCTCATCGCCCAGTAATGCGCGTCCGGTGTAGAGCAACTCGCTCGCGCGTCCCTGTCCAATGATGCGTGGAAGCATCGCGCACGCGCCCATATCGCAACCTGCCAGGCCCACGCGATTAAACAGAAAGGCTGTCTTGCTGCGTGCCGTGCCCAGTCGAATATCGGCGGCCATCGCGATGATTGCTCCAGCGCCCGCGCAGATGCCGTCAATCGCGGCCACAATCGGCTGCGGACAGCGACGCATTGCCAGTACGAGGGCACCGGTCATGCGCGTGAACCGAAGTAACTCTGGCGCGCTTAGCCCAACCAGCGGCCCGATGATCTCATGCACATCGCCACCAGAGCTGAAGTTCTCGCCGGCGCCGTGAATGACAATCGCTTTCACATCGTCAGCAAAACGCAAACGCTCAAAGAGATCGCGCAACTCGGCATACGACGCGAACGTCAGTGGGTTCTTTCGCTCAGGTCTGTTGAGCGTGACAATACCAACGCGATCAGACAGCGACCAGCCGAAATTCTCGGCAGCGTAGTCGCCAATTGGTCGCGAGTTTCCTGCGCGCAGTGCAGGATCAGCGGGTGCGCTCATATATGCACGCTCATATCAGTCTGCTCAAAACAGTGTGCGCATAACAGTGTGCGCATAACAGTGTGCGCATGTCGGTGTGCTCGCATCAGTGTCATCATGCAGTTGCTCCAGCTCGGCGCGACGCGCGCACGAGTGATGGCGAGAGAGTCTGTTCAGCGTTCAACTGCACACGCAACTGACCGAGTAAATCGTAGAGCTGACGCATATCGTTCTTTGGAATGCCAGCGAACATGGCGATTACCCACGATTCGTGCGTTGCAGCGAGCTTGTCGAACACGCGACGACCTTTGCGCGTGAGCGACACTCGCATGACACGGCGATCTTCAGGCTCTGCGCTTCGCTCGACAAGTCCTTCCTTCTCCAACTCATCCGCTAAACCAGTCACATTACCGCCGGTGACCATCAGATATCTCGACAGTACGCTCATGCGGAGTCCGTCCGGATATCGGTGCAACTGCGCCAGAAAATCAAACCGGGCGAGCGTCATCCCCGCTTCCTGACGCAAGCGCTTTCGAATGACCGTTTCAACTTGTGTGCTGCACGAGAGCAATCGCAGCCACACTTTGAGCGATTGATGATCATCAGACACCACGCGCCCTTCGTGCCCAATGACGTCATGATTCAATACCGCAGCCCGCACGCGACGAGTGGCAGTTGTCACATGACCTCCCCACCCGACAACCCAATGCACTGACCAGTGACGGAACGCGATTCTGGCAGGCAGAGCCAACGCACCGCTGCAGCAACTTCGTTTGGTTGTACCAAGCGACGTTGCGGACTGGTGTTCACGAACCCCGCTCGCGCCTCAGCCTCGCTGCGACCGGTGCGCTCCATCACCGTTTCAATTCCGGTGGTGAGAATCGCCGTTTCGGTGTAGCCTGGGCAAACAGCGTTGACGGTAATGTTTGTTGTGGCAAGCTCCATCGCTAGCGAACGCGTGAGGCCAACGACCGCATGTTTCGCCGCTACGTATGCACTTACATATGCATAGCCGCGCTGACCGGCAACACTCGCGATGTTAATGACCCGCGCTGATTCCGCCGCGCGCAAATCGGGCAACGCCTGCTGTGTACAAATGAACGTGCCGTGCAAATTCACCGCCATGATGCGTTGCAGCATCGCGAGCGACGTCTTCGCGAACGACGCGGTTTCCACCGCGCCGGCGTTGTTGATCAGTATCGAAATTGGGCCACGTTCGGCGCGCGCTGTGGCGAACGCGCTTGCGACCGCTGCGTCATCGGTAACGTCTGCGATAACGACCCCAACGCTGTTGCACCCGGCTGCAGTTACCGCAGCAGCCACCTGATTCAGCGTCTCCGCGCGCCGGCCGAGCAGTGTGAGAGACGCACCTTCAGCCGCGAGCATCAGCGCAATCGCTTCGCCGATTCCTTGACCAGCGCCGGTGACGAGTGCGTGATGCCCTGCAAATGCCTGTGCGCTTGAAACGACAGGTGTCATTGGACCGGTTCCTTTGCGGTGACATCAGCTCGAGCGGCAGCCTGCGCCATTCTCTCTTTCGCGAAGCTCGATTCGATCTGCTGCTTGCCTGATCGGTACTGTTTTGGCCACTCCACTAACGAATATCCAATGCGCGCGGCTTCCGTGAGCGTCCACGCCGGATTCGCGAGATGTGGCCGCGCAACCGCGCACAGATCGGCACGACCCGCGGCGATGATGCTATTCACATGATCGGCTTCGGAGATGCCACCAACCGCGATCGTCGCAATTCCCGCTTCATTGCGAATGCGATCCGAGAATGGCGTTTGAAACATGCGCCCGTAGATAGGCTTCTCGCGCTTGCTCACCTGTCCCGATGAACAGTCGATCATATCAGCGCCCGCAGTCTTAAATGCGCGCGCAATCTCGACGGCGTCATCAGGTGTGATGCCGCCCACTGTCCAGTCGTTCGCCGAAATCCGCACCGACATTGGCAAGTGCTGCGGCCACGCGTTGCGGACCGCGGCAAACACTTCCAACGGATAACGCAACCGGTTCTCGAGCGTGCCACCGTATTCATCAGCGCGATGGTTGGTGAGCGGCGAAATGAATGACGACAGCAAATACCCGTGCGCACAATGCAATTCCAACCAGTCAATGCCTGCTTCGGCCGCCCACTGCGTGCTTTGCACAAACTGCTGCGTGACAGCGCGCATCTCGTCAACAGTCATTGCGCGTGACCACTGGCTGACGCCGTCCACGTACTGTTGCGGTGACGCGGACAGCAGCGCCCAGTTTCCATCGGCAAGCGGCTGGTCCATTCCTTCCCACATCAGCTTTGTTGACCCCTTCGCGCCGGCGTGCCCCAGCTGCAACGCAAACTTTGCATCGCTGTTGTTGTGGATCCAATCCGCGATGCGTTTCCACGCGTCGCGCTGCTCGGTGGTGTACATCCCCGGACAACCCGGCGTGATGCGCCCCTCGGCACTCACACACGTCATCTCTGCGCAGACCAACGCAGCACCACCCAGTGCGCGCGCGCCGAGGTGCACAAGGTGATACTCGCGTGGCACGCCGTTGACGGCGGAATACTGCGCCATTGGTGATACAACCACGCGATTCTTTAGTGTTACGCTGCGCACGGAGTACGGCGTGAACATTGGCGGCGGTGTTGGCGCACCAGCGGCTAACGCCAGTCCGGATTGCGTGGCAAACCATCGTTCAAAACCTTCCAACCATTGCTGGTCACGCAACCGAAGATTCTCGTGCGAAATCCGTTGCGAGCGTGTGAGCAGTGAGTACATGAACTGCTCTGGAGGCAGCGAATCGGCGTACCGTTCACCAACAAACTCAAACCACTCCATCGCGTTCCAGGCGGCGTTTTGCAGCTTCAGTACTTCAACCGCCCGAATGCGCTGATACTCAGTGAGCACTGCGGGAATCTGTTCACGCGCGGTACCGATCTGCGTGAATTGACGCGCCAGTTCGATTGCATCTTCAATGGCCAGTTTGGTGCCGGAACCAATGGCGAAGTGGGCAGTGTGCACCGCGTCGCCCATTAGCACCACGTGATTGCGGCCGTTGTGATGCCACCACTGCTCACACCTTACTCGCTGAAAATTGAGCCACGCTGACCCGCGCAGATGGCGCGCGTTGGTCATCAGCGCGTGACCCTGTAGTTGCTTAGCGAACAACTTTTCGCAGAACGCTACTGACTGATCAGCATCAGCGGTGTCCAGACCGTGTGCTTTCCACACCGCATCGGGTGTTTCGACAATAAACGTGCTTGTCTGATCGTCGAACTTATAAATGTGCGCTTGGAACCAACCGTGCTCAGTCTTCTCGAACGAGAAATTGAAGGCATCCCACTGACGCGTTGTCCCGAGCCAGATGAAACGATTGGGGCGCGTTGCGATGTCTGGCTTGAAGATGTTTGCGTACTTCGTGCGGATCTTCGAGTTGATCCCGTCTGACGCGATGATCAGATCTGCGTCAGGGAAATCAGCGTCGGAGTCAACGTCTGTTTCAAAGCGCAGCTCGACACCGAGTGTTTCGCAACGCTGCTGCAGGATGTTCAGCAGTCGCTTGCGTCCGATGCCAATGAAACCATGGCCGCCACTGCGAATGGTGCGCCCCTTGAACCCCAACTCAATGTCGTCCCAGTGCACGAACGACGATTCGATTTGAGCGGCCGTGACCGGATCGCACTGACGCATGTTGACCAGCGTCGCATCGGAAAACACCACGCCCCAACCAAACGTGTCGTACGGGCGATTGCGCTCCACGACGAGAATCTCGTGCGACGGATCGTGCTGTTTCATCAACAGCGCGAAGTACAGCCCCGCTGGCCCGCCGCCGATACAGACGATCTTCATCCACGCTCCCGTTGTGATACGGTGGAGAGTGGTCGCCGATACTTTAGTTGTCAAGTGATTGCGACGACCACCTCACTCCAGCGTTACACCGCGCGCACAACCTCGCGCACCATGCCGCCAAGCCACACCGGTGCAGCATCCGTAATGACCAGATCAATCTCGCGCAGTTCGGCCACGGCATACGGTGCGACCAGATCGTGCTTCGTGGAATCGGCGAGCACCGCACACGCCGCTGCCGACTCAATCATCGCGCGTTTCACCTGCGCATCGCCCGCTAACGATGACGTGAGCCCGGCGCGCTGGTGTAACGCACAGGCACCCAGAAATGCATAATCAGCGCGGTGCGCCCTGATCGTCGCTTGTGCCTGATCGCCAAAAAATTCACGGGTCGCGTGCGACCAAGTGCCACCGGCCAACACCAGTTCCACCGTTGGATCGTTGACGAACAACGCTGCCACATCAAACGCGGCCGTGATGACGGTCAGCGGCCGCGGAGCATCGGTTGCGGCAAGAATCTGCGCCAACGCGAGTGTCGTGCTACCGCCATCAATGAAGAGCGCCTGATGGGCGTGTACACGTTGAGCCGCCGCTTTGGCAATCGCACGTTTCGGCGTCGCACGCACGTCAACCCGCTGCGCCATCGGAAGCGCAGTTGTGTAGAGCGCGACCGCGCCGCCGTGTGTTTTCTGCACCAATCCGCGCGATGCTAACAAGCGCAGATCTCGACGGATGGTATCCTCGCTCAACCCATACTCAGCGGCCAACGCCGAAACTTCCACTCGACCGATGTCGCGCAAGGTGGCGGCGATCCGCGCCTGCCGTTCCTGAGCGAAACGGGGGCTGTCGTCCGGCGAGGATGATTCTGGTCGAGGGGAGCGCGGTGGGGACATTTCGGAAAGTTACACCGTTGTCACCTCGTAGTCACGCCGATGTGTTGCAACTATCGGCAGATTTGTGCAGATTCGTGCAGTCACCATAGACGTCACCTACGCCACGAGGCGAAGTTGCCCCACGACGATACCGCCAGATCGCACGTCAAATCGCCACGTCGCCACACCCTCTCTCGGGCTCGTTGGGCGACGCGCGCGCAGTTCCTGAACCTTGGCTTCGTGGCGGGCGTCTGGGGCGTACACATCCCGTCGGTAAAAGCGCACTACGCGCTAGACGAGCGGACGCTGGCATTGGCGTTGCTAGCATCGAGCGTCGGGTCGCTCATGACGCTGGCGATCGCCGGTCGCGTTGTCGGGAAGCTTGGTGCGCGCACGGTATCGGTGTTTGCCGGCTGGACGTTCTGCATTGGCCTCGCGCTCTCGCTGCTGCTCCCGAGCCCGTTCACGCTGCTGCTCGCAATGCTGATGCTCGGCGCCGGCGAAAGTGTGTTCGACGTTGCGATCAATGCTGAAGGAACCACGCTCGAAACGCTCAGCGGTCGAGCGGTGATGAGCGGCTTTCATGGCATGTTCAGCTTGGGTGCGATGGGCGGTGCCGCGAGTGCTGCACTGATGTTGCGGGCTGGGATTCCGAACCTGATTCAACTGTCCGCTGTTGCGGGTATTGTTGCGGTGTCAATACTCGTGTCATCGCGCGGTATGCTTGCGTCGCATCCGAAAACCGAGGTAGCACAAGCACACTTTGCGTGGCCCAAAGGCACGCTGCTGCTGATTGGATTGCTGATTTGTTTCGGTATGTTAGCTGAAGGGGTGATGTACAACTGGAGTGTGTTGTACGTGACGCAAGAGTTGCATGCACCGCAGGAGCGCGCGGCATTGGCGTACGTGGCGTTCGCTGGCGCGATGGCGGTAATGCGCTTCGCTGGCGACTCAGTGCGAGCACGCGTGTCAGAGCGTTCGATGCTGCTTGTGGGTCCGGCAGTCGCGGCAGTCGCGATGGCGATTGTGCTCATGGCGGCGAGGCCGTGGGTTGCAATGCTGGGTTACGCGTTGATCGGCATTGGTTTGGCAACCGTGGTGCCAATTCTCTACAATGCGGCGACACGAATTCCGGGTGTCAGTCGCGCGGCGGCCATCGCATCAGTGTCGTCGATCGGCTACATGGGTTTCATGATTGGTCCGCCAATTGTTGGGAGCATCGCGCACGCCACGTCGTTGACCGTAGCGATGGGCACGATGGTTGTGGCCTCGGTGATCTTGATGCTGGGTGCGCGACGCGTGCCAGGGTCTGTGCCCTCGGCATCAGTCTCGCGTGCCGCGGTCACGCACGGAACGCTCGATCCGCAGCTGGCCGGGAACTGATCGGCGCGTTTGGCGAACATCTCCGCGTTATTGGTAGAGCGCCTGCGCGGCTGCTCCAACGGCGCGCGTGTACCGACGATAGAGTTCAGCAGCACCCGCGCGTGGCGCGTACTTACTCTGTCTTCATCCGGATCGGTATTCGTGCGTACTGCATCACTTCGCGGCACCTTGGCGCTTCTTGCCTGCTGCGCGTCGTTCACATCCATCGCGTCAGCACAAGCTGAACTGCGTGGTGACATCACATCGGGCATGCGTTGGCGCCACATTGGGCCGGTGCGTGCCGGTCGAGCGCGTGCGCTGGCCGGTGTTCCGAGTGCGCCGAATGTATTCTACGCTGGATTTGATAACGGTGGTGTGTGGCGATCCACCGATTACGGCTCCAACTGGGTGCCGATTTTCGACAAGGAATCCACCGGTTCGATTGGTGCAATTGCGGTAGCGCCATCCAACCCGAACGTCATCTACGTTGGCAGTGGCGCGGGGATCATTCGCCCTGATCTGGCCGTTGGCGACGGCATGTACAAATCGGTTGACGGTGGCGCGACGTGGACTCACTTGGGGCTGCGCAACAGTCAGATGATCGCGACCATCGAGATCGATCCGCGCAACGAAAATCGCCTGTTCGTCGCAGTGCTTGGACATCCGTATGGGCCCAACAGTGAACGCGGAGTGTTTCGCTCGCTGGATGGTGGGCAATCGTTTGAGCGTGTGTTGTATCGCGACGAGTACACCAGTGCGAATGAGCTCTACATCGATCCGACCAATCCGGAGATTGTGTACGCAGCACTCTGGCAACAGCAGCAAAGTTTCATTGAAGGGCAGGGATTCAACGGCACTGGCGGTATCTACAAGTCTGTTGATGGTGGCACTACATGGAAGCCGCTGACCGATGGTTTGCCGATCGTGCAGCAGGCGAATCTCGCAATTTCGCGTAGCAATTCCAACGTGTTGTACGCGACCATTGCCAACGTGGCATCAAGCACTGCACTGAGCACCGTGGCTCTCTACCGATCGGGTGATGGTGGTGAGCATTGGACGCTTGCCGTACAAGCGCCCGGCGTACGTAGCGATGCACCGCGCACCACAGATCCGCGTCCAATGGGTCGTATTGGCGGTGGTGATTTGCCGACGCTGGCGATCGATCCCACCAACGAAAATGTGGTGTACAGCGCGTCAACGGTGATGTGGCGCACGGAAGATGCTGGGCTATCGTGGTCTGCGGTGCGTGGTGCACCCGGTGGTGATGACTATCAGAAGATCTGGATCAATCC
>JANNWU010000207.1:0-8021 GCA_031408755.1 Gemmatimonadaceae bacterium
TGGGCCTCTGGGGTCCGGTTGTATTTATCGCAGCATACGCGCTGGCGTGCGTGGCATTCGTGCCTGCGTCGTTGCTGACACTCGGTGCAGGCGCGCTGTTTGGCGTAGTGCGCGGTACGATCTTCGTGCTCATCGGTGCGACGCTCGGCGCGCTAGGCGCATTCCTCATTGCACGCTATCTCGCGCGTGATTGGGTTACGCAGCGCGTGTCACGAGATCCACGATTTGCGGCAATTGATCGCGCAATTGCAGACCAAGGGCGCAAGGTGGTGTTTCTGCTGCGTCTGTCGCCGGTGATACCGTTTAATGTGCTGAACTATGCGCTTGGTCTGACCAAAGTTCGCATCACGGATTTTCTGATTGCATCGGTGGGCATGATTCCGGGCACGTTGTTGTACGTGTACACCGGTAATCTTGCGAGTGTGGTGGCCGGCGCAACGAACAGTGCAGCACCTGCGCGTGGACCTGCTTTCTACGCGGTGCTGACGCTGGGATTAATTGCGACGGCGGCGGTGACGGTGTTGGTCACACGGATTGCGAAGAAAGCGTTGACTGACGCGACCAACCGGAGCGTCACATCGTGAAAACTGTGCACAATCGTGCGTGGATGGCACTTGGAATGCCGAGTGCAAATGAGGCACGTGTGTCGTCCGCTTTCGACAGCTCGGTAGACATGTGTCTTCGACTCACTGAGACGTGATGATTGAAGAGAATCAGTGGGATGACGCGCTTATTGCGCAGGTACATCCGCCAACGTGGAAGAATCCGACACCGGCGCCGAAGTACGATCTGGTGGTGATTGGCGCGGGCACCGCAGGATTGGTGACGGCAGCTGGCGCTGCGGGTCTTGGTGCGCGAGTGGCGCTGATTGAGCGACATCTGATGGGCGGCGATTGCTTGAATGTTGGCTGTGTGCCAAGCAAAGGTCTGATCAGTGCAGGACGGATGTGGGCCAATGCGAAGCGCGCGTCGAGTGAGTATGGTGGACCGACAGTGCTCAGTAATTCTCACGGTGATTTTCGCGCAATGATGGACCGCATGCGCAAAATTCGCAGCGAGATGAGTGTGATTGACAGCGCGCCGCGTTTTCGTGATTTAGGCGTCGATGTCTTTCTTGGTGACGGCGCATTTACGAGCGCGCGTACGATTACGGTTGCCGGTGCAGCGCTGAATTTTCGCAAAGCGGTGATCGCGACTGGTGCGCGCGCTGCTGCACCGCCCATTCCGGGGCTTGAGTCGGTGCCGTATCTCACCAACGAGTCGGTCTTCGATTTGACCGAACTTCCAGCGCGGATGGTCGTGATTGGGGCGGGCCCTATTGGGTGTGAATTGGCGCAGTGCTTCGCGCGATTCGGTTCGCAGGTGACCATGCTGGCGACCAGTGCGCGCATGTTGCCGCGCGACGATGCGGATGCCGCAGCTGTGATTCAGGAAGCGTTGTTTGAGGATGGTGTGCGGTTTGCACCTGGCGTCGAGATCACCAGCGTTACCAAGAGTGGAAGCGAGATTCTTGTTGGCACGCGCACGAATGGATCTGACGTTGTGCACGCCTGCGACGCGCTTCTGATCGCGGTGGGTCGTGCTCCGAACGTTGAAAGTCTGGGTCTTGATCGCGCCGACGTAGCGTTCACGCGCACTGGCGTGACAGTTGACGATCGGCTGCGGACCTCGAACAGTGACGTCTACGCCGTGGGCGACATCTGCTCGGCATTGCAGTTCACGCACGCGGCTGATTTTCAGGCTCGCATGGTGATTCAGAACGCACTGTTTTTTGGTCGCGCGAAGGCGACAGATCTGATCACACCGTGGGCGACGTACACTTCACCAGAGCTCGCGCAGGTGGGCCATACGGTTGAAAGTGCGGCCGCGGCCGGTGTCGCCATTCAGAGCTTTTCTGTACCCCTGCATGATGTGGATCGCGCACGCTTGGAAGGCGAAACTCGTGGGTTTTGTAAGGTGTTGGTGCGTGCTGGCACTGATACAATTGTTGGTGCGACAATCGTGGCGCCGAACGCGGGCGACATGATCAGCGAAGTGACACTTGCAATGACTAATGGCCTCGGACTCGGCGCGATTGGCAAGACGATGCATCCCTATCCCACGCACGGCGAAGTGCTGCGCAAGGTTGCTGATTCGTGGCGCCGAACCAAACTGACACCGTTCGTAAAGAAACTTTTTCTTCGCTACTTCTCACTCTTCCAATGATGACGCACACCTTTCGCCGCGCTGCCTCGGTTGCAGCCCTTTGCCTTTCGGCCAGTGCGATGCACGCGCAGACTGTCGACCACAGCGGCTTTGATCGTTTGCTGAAAGCGCATGTCGTCAACGGACTCGTGAACTACGACGCGTTCAAAACCGATCCGGCGTTTGCTGAGTATCTGCGGTTGTTGGCGAGCACCAATCCCACAGCGCTGCCGCGCACTGAGCAGTTGGCGTTATGGATTAACGCGTATAATGCGTACACCATTCATCTGATCAACATCAAGAATGAGCGGGTGTCCATTCGCAATGTGAACAAGTCGCTGGGGCTGTTGCGGTTGAAGGGGCCTTGGTCTGAGTCATTCGCAGTGGTGGGAGGCAAGACGTACACGCTGGACGATATTGAGCAGCGCACCATTCGCCCCACGTTCCGCGAGCCCCGCATTCACTTCGCGTTGGTCTGCGCTGCGATAGGCTGTCCCACGTTGCGCAGTGAGGCGTATGTTAGCGCGCGATTGGAAGCGCAGCTCAACGATCAGACCGTGAAGTTTCTGACGCAGACGCCGGTGAAAAATCGTGTCGATGTGGCGGCGCGCACCGTGTATCGCAGTCCGGTGTTTTCGTTCTCCGATTACATCAACGATTTTGGCGGCAGCGAGGCCAGTGTCGGTCGGTTTATTGCGCGGTATTATCCGGCCGGGCCGGAGAAGGTGTTGTTGGAAAGCGGGAGTTTTACGGTGGTGCGGACGGAGTATGACTGGAGTTTGAACAGTCAGGCGAATGGTCGGCGGTTGGGGTTGTTGCGGTAGGGGGAGTTTAAGTACTCTGTGAAAATTGATTTAGTCAGAGAGACAACTCGAACTTGGCGAACTATTTCCGAGCGATGGCCCTGCAAATCTACGGGGCCATCGCTTTTTGCTGTTGGGAGCGTCCGTCTCGTCCTGCCAGCATAATTACGATTTGCCGGTAGTTGAGCGAGCGACCAGACTCAACTCGAACAATCCTCGCGCTTACGGTGTGCGTTAGAGTCAATACCTACTGCGTGAGCTGCCCAGTATGTGAACGCCGACTGGAGTGATTGAATCACTCAACAACTGACGACTCCACTCGCGATTTCCTGTCTCAAGATTTAAAACCGTGATCATCCCGCGCTCGTTCGCAGGTGAAGTCTGCCGATTCGCCCCAAAGACAAGAATCGCACGCGAGCCTGAGTTATCTATTGCCCCGAAAATACCCCCTTCGCTGGCGGCACGGAGTTCCGCTGAGTCAAAGGTCCGTTCGATCGAACCATCTGAAAGAACGACTCTGACTGCTGCAGGTCCACCAATCCTCTCTCGGCCGCGCGAGACCAACTGTAGCCATCTTTTTCCGGTAGTTGCGCGTACGAGAACACCCGTACCTGGCACGGTGGTGGGCTTACATGTCTTTGGTGCAGGTAGCTCGGAGCACAGGTAAACGACGGTTGGTGTCACCGCAAAGACGCTGCGTAAGTCGCTGGATATCGCGGATAGGCTGTAGGCGAAAGTGCCCCCAGTGCCCGTTTGCGGCAACGGCATCGAGTCCAGCGTTGCAAATGAAGACACGTCGAGGCGGAGAATTGACCCAATCAATCCATCGGACGGCCCTGTCGCCTTCGTTCCGAGCCAGATCTGCTGTCCACGCGAATCGCCAACTGCAGCGAGGCTGGCTACGTCTCTGCCAGGCCAGAACCATCTTGGACTCAGCGTCCGCATGTCAATCGCAAGAAGCCCAGGTGTATCGAACGTTTTCGTGTTGGCCGCAACAAGTGCGATGCCTAACTCGTCAAGAACCAACAACCCTGCACCTACGTTTACCAACACGTCCCAATTACGGCCGGGATTTTCTGCGTCTCGTACGCTTTCTGGGAGCGAGCGCTCGTCGTCCGCCACAACCTGCCGAGACTTAAGCTCGAGTATCGAGATTCGAGCAAAGCCTTCACGCAGCCCCACGAACATCGCTCGTCGTGACGAATCGTATGTCGCTGAGACCATTGCTGCGGACGTTGAGAACGTCGGCGGTAACACAGCTGTATCACTGCTGGAAACAAGCCACTGGATGACGGTGCCAGACTTGTTAGGCTCGCGAGCGGAATACACCTGCCCTTGCAGTAACGCCAATACTCTAAGCGTATCACGCGTCGATGTCTCGGTCGAACTTCTACACGAAGTCAGGCAGGCAGCCATTACGAGCAAAACGAACAAAAATGGAGCCCGAACAAGCGCGGCATGGCTGCGCTTGTTCGGGCAACAGGCTCTGGCTTGCTCAATCATTGAAACGCTACTGAGCGAAAACACTTCGCTGCGCCGTTGCAGTTTGAGCACCGTCAGTTACGACACAACGAAATATGAAATTTTCGCCTGTGCCCATGCTCTGGCTCAGGCTAGCGTTCGTGATGCCGGTGTCGAAGAGATCTGACTCGTTTTCCGTATAGGAAAGGTACCAATGGAAGGAATAGGAACCCAATCCATTCGAGGCTGTGCAAGTCTTAGTGACCACACCAGCAGAGACCAACGATGGTGCACTAACGCTTGCCTTTAGTCGACCGACCAACGCCAGATAGACGTTAAGCTTACCTGCACCAACATCATTCTGAGCACCCCACGGATCCGCAAAAAGCTTGATGCGGTCGCGAACGGCTGAGCCAGTGATGGTCGGGAATCGTTCGATGATAAGCGCCGCGGCCGCAGCAACTTGCGGTGCAGTTGCAGAAGTACCAGTAAATCTTGAATATCCTGAAGTCAGTCCGGTTCCGAAGCATGGAGCCCCGGACGCAATCAGTGCGGGAACCGCATCGCTCGTCGAACAGTATTCTTGCGTAAGATTGAATGCTGGGAAACCCGTACCAGGTGCGACGACATCTAGCCGCGGGCCACCATTCGAATAGCCAGCACGCACACCAGCTGGATCAATTGCACCAACCGCGATCACACCATTTTCGGATGAAGGGAACGCTACGGTGTTCTGCGCTGGGATGACGTTGCCCGTAGCAAATGCCATTGCGATGCCTTTTCCACCTCTTCCGAGGGTTCTAGCACGATTCACGGCAGCGGCAACCATTGCGTCGTACGTATAGCCGCCCCACGATCCGTTGATCACATCTACGTCAAGTACCGTTCTTGATTGATCCAAGGCATCGACAATCCATCCAGTTGTCGTGGCTCCCGCTGAAAATATTTTGACTGCATACAAAGTCGATGCAGGCGCTAAACCTGAGATCCCGATACCATCGCCCTGATTTGCAGCGATGATTCCAGCAATTGCAGTACCGTGCGATGCTGGCCAAGTCACGGCAGTCGCGTTGATGTTGTCGCCGGTTGGATTCAATGACGTGCCACTTACCCGTCCAACGAGATCTGGATGGCTCGCAGAGATACCATCGTCAAGCACAGCAATTTTGATTCCTGAGCCGAGACCAATCGTCCATGCAAGTTCCGCTCGTACATCGACAGGCAACCCGAAGCGGAAGCTGGAGGAACTAAGATTGAATTGGCTGCTGTAGAGCGGATCATTTGGCACTGTCGCAAGTCGCACGCCTGTGTTCCACAAATTTGGGGCGACCAATCTCACCATAGACTCTTTCGCAATCGCGTTAATTACACCGATCGGATTGCGCGTCAGCGCTGGGTATCTAAACTCGTAGTTTACGCCGCCGGAGTCTTTCGCAGGAGCCCGCACGAGTCTCAACTCAAACTTATCTTCAAATCCGCGAAGCTCCGCGTTGTTTAGATCTTGTTTGAATTCGATGAATAGACTGTTCATGAAAATTAATGTGTCCGTCTGCGCCGCCTCGTTGATGTAGGCGGGGACCGCGAACTCAAGGCCTTCAATCCTCAAGAGACGCTGCGCGACGCTTGAATCTTTTGTTACGTTTATGCCCGCAATACGGAAAACGCGAACACGCGAGAGTGATTTTTCTAGCTTCACGTCGAGGCTGGGAGTATCGCCAACCTCGGGCAGGCGGAGAAACGCAGAAACTATTGCGGCCGAACTCGTTGCGACTGACCCATCTGTGACGATCAGATCATCCACCGCTCTGAGTTGAACAGTCACCCCTCCGCTGTGCAAAGCGAGGCTTGTATCAACGATTGCTTCTTCGGCACTTGTCGAGTCTACGCCGACAGCAAGCGAAGGCGCTTGCGTTGGCGACACGCGGGATTCACTGCAAGCGGACATCACAAAAATCGAGAATAGCCCTACATACCTGCGACAGAGAGAGAGAGAGAGAGAGAGTCGATTAACTGCGGACCACAATTACGCCAGATCATCAGAATCACCGTTCTGGTAAGAGAAGACGCGAGACACAAGTGAAGCAACGTGGTCTTCTTCCAACGTGTAGCGATTGGAAACCGTTGCGATTGGACGCTGAGCGTGCACTAAGCGCTCAGCGCACTTGCAAAGAGCTCGCTGAGAGAATGCATGTGGAAGAGCTTAGCCATGAAATAGAGGCTTTGTATCGGAACAATAATTTATCTTTGTTTACAGTATTAGAGCGCTCTAATACAAGCTCACTGGTCACATGCATGTTTGCGGCGCAATTGGCTGCGACGAGACAGTACATGATCTCGCCCAGATCCGACTACCGTCGGCATCACTTGCCAATGATGGTGATGATATTGGACCGCTTGCATTCACGTCGTCAGGCTTCGCGCAATACTTGTAGTTTTTTAACCTCGACGTGAGCGTTGCTACGATACATCCTGTTGTTTCGCGTCTCTAGGATATCGCGAGTTCGATTAATGGGTTTCACGTCGCTTGACGTGTGATTCGCGCGTGCACAGATCCGACTGTCGCAGGAACAGTTTGCTCGAAACGCGGTAAATTGTTTGCGTCGAAGCCGCGGCGCGCACGGTGTATCGCAGTCCGGTGTTTTCGTTCTCAGATTACATGAACGATTTTGGTGGGAGCGAGGCGAGTGTCGGTCGGTTTATTGCGCGGTATTATCCGGCGGGGCCGGAGAAGACACTGTTGGAGAGCGGGAGTTTTACGGTGGTGCGGACGGAGTACGACTGGAGTTTGAACAGTCAGGCGAATGGTCGGCGGTTGGGGTTGTTGCGGTAGATCGGATAGGTCGGCTGTGATGTCACCTTTCCGGAGCCGACCGGATCGCATTGGCCCGACGCAACAGAAAATTGGCGTAGCCGAAGCTCAGATTTGCCACAACCAGCACCACAAGTGCGACAGCTTGGTACACGTCTGATTGCGTCGCGATGGTTGAGGCTAACCCGGCAAGAAACAGTGCCAGCAAAAGAACGGACAGCCATTTGAATCGGTCGTACGACTTAAGCATGTTGCTGACGCGTGGGCTTAATTGCGGTCGTAGTCCGAATCGTGATGCGCCACGCCACGTCCAATGTACGAGACTGAGCGTGAGCCACAGGTTGAAGCAGATGGTCAGGAACTGAAATCGATTGAGACTATTCAGCACGGGTTGGTGCTGGGTGCTTAAAATTTGTCCGGTGAGCGCGCTTTTCAATTGTCATTTGACATGCTCAAGGTTTGAGTGTGTCGATGAACAAGAGAACACCGGGCACAGGCTGTGGAGTGCCCGCGAGATCAGTCTACCACGCACCGAAACGGAAGACACTCCATCCGCCTCATGGCTTGTTAGCTGGCATGTGCGAGCACACTGACTTCCTTCGCGAGTCGCGCGCCGAGTTTGTCCTGTTCTACTTCGAGATCGTACCGACTCTGCAAATTCAGCCAGAACTGCGCCGACGTCCCGAAGTATCGGCCCAAGCGGAGTGCGGTATCGGCCGTGACCGCGCGCGTCCCGTGCACAATCTCGTTAATGCGACGCGGCG
>JANNWU010000208.1:0-9787 GCA_031408755.1 Gemmatimonadaceae bacterium
CGGTGCTGGCAGCGGTCGGCAGCGCGAAGTCGCGCGCGTCGACCGGCACGCGCTAAGCTCGGGGCCGGTTGCCCCATGACGATTCCGTCTGCACCGTTGTCTGATCCGCTGCGCGATCGGCTCGCGGCAGCGCTGTCGCCGTCGTACACCGTCAGCGGCGAAATTGGACGCGGCGGTATGAGCGTTGTCTATCGCGCGCACGATGTGCGCTTGCGGCGCGACGTGGCAATCAAAATCCTGCCACCAGAGTTGGCATTTGTTGCCAACGTGCGCGAACGATTCATGCGCGAGGCGCAAACTGCAGCGCAGTTGTCGCATCCAAACATCGTTCCCATTTACGGCGTCGAAGAGAAAGACTCGCTGGTCTGGATTGCGATGGCGTTGATCGAAGGTGAAACACTGGGCCAACGACTCGCTCGTGATGGCCGACTGACAGCGCCAGAATCACAACGCATCCTCTCAAGCGTTGCTGACGCGCTGGTGTACGCACACGCACATGGCGTCATTCACCGCGACATCAAGCCAGATAATATTCTGCTTGAACGCGGCACGTTACGCGTGTTGGTCACAGACTTTGGCATTGCGCGCGCGGCTGAAGGTGATTCGCGATTGACGCTGACCGGCGTCGCCGTCGGAACACCGGCCTACATGAGCCCAGAGCAGGCGATGGGTGATGGTGAAATCGACGGTCGCTCGGATCTGTACTCGCTGGGCGTCGTAGGATATCAGATGCTCGCTGGTGCGCCGCCGTTCACAGCGAACAGCACGCCTGCGTTGTTGTTGAAGCAGGTAAGCGAACCACTCCCGCCATTAAAGGTTCGCGCACCATCGGCGCCGTCAGCGTTGGTGGAAACGATTGAGCGCGCGTTGGCGAAGAAACCATCGGATCGCTGGGCCTCGTTGAGTGCATTCGCCGATGCGGTGCGCAACGGTCGTGCATCAGCACACATGCCAGCGCCAGTGATCGGGACGCCTGCGATTACCGCACCATCGGTACCAGCTGCCGCGCCACAGCGACAAGCGAATGTCGCACCGCCGCGTCTATCCGTCGATGCGCGCCCGCCACGAGACGCCGAGCGTGCGCGGCCATCGATACCAGTGCCACCGCGCCCACCCGTGCCGCTGGCTGGCGCTAACGCTGTACCGGCGTGGGTGTACGGTGTGAATGCCGGATCACCGAGTCTCGACCTGCATGCGCAGAGTTTCCGTCGTCGATTCTTTCGCACGATCGGAATGATCTCATTCCTCGGCCTCATCAACGGTTTGACATCGCCGCAGTTTGGCTGGGTGATCTTCCCAGCCTTCGGCATGCTTGTGGGATTGAGCAGCCGCTGGCGACCACTTGGCGATGCTGGATTGTCATTTGTTGACGTGATTCAAAATCATCACGCAGTGCGCAATGCCGGCATCGAAGGCTCGGTGCCGGCACAACTCTTCACCGATAGCTTTGCCGGACGCGCGCGCCGATTTGCGAGCCGATTCAAGACGTCCATCGTTTCGGCGGGCGTCTCCGCGGTGTCGTTGATTGTTGGATCATCGCTGCACATCGGTCCACTCGCAATTCCATTTGCCGGTGGCGCGCTGCTCGCGGTCGTCTCAATGGTAAGTGCGCTGCGCGCGGCGGCTCCGTTGCGTGCGATGGGCTTTCGTCGCCGCGATTTACTCAATGGAACGTGGCGCGACAGCGATGCGGCGCGCTCGCCGAGTGCCGCGTATCGACTGCGCGAAGAAGAAGTGTCGCAACTAGCGCCGCCGGACGTTGTGCTCAGTGTGCACGGAGAAAGGCTCCGCTTGGCCGTCGAAGATCGCACGGCGATCCGTCAGCAGATGGCACGCCTGGGCGCCGATGCACAGGCGCTGCTGCCGCAGATGTTGCCGACAGCCAACGGACTGGTAGATCGCGTCGCGAGTTTGGCCGGCGCACTGCACCAATTGGATCGCGATATGGGCGCCGCGAGCGATGACACACTTCGGTTACGTATCGACGAGCTTCGCGCGCGGGGTGTGAGAGACGATGAGCAAACGCTCGCACTGTTACTGCGACAGAAATCTTCGCTCGATGAGCTTGATCTTCGCCGCGCCACGCTGCGAGAGCGGCTCGAGAGTGCGTCGATGCGGCTACAGAATCTTCGACTCGATGTGATCCGCCTCGGTTCCGCCGGACTCGAAGTACCAGCCGCGCGCGATGGTGGCCACGCCACCGAGCAGGCGCGCGCGCTGTCGAAAGACTTGGCCTATCTGATTGAAGGTGCTCGCGAAGTCGATCGGCTCTGAAGCCACATTATCGCGACCGCGAAACTCAATGTCTCTGTAAGCGCACACCGATGAACTCGCCGCTTGAGCGCGCCGCCATGCTTCCGAGAGGCAATGACCGAGCGACGCGTCTTCCCATCAGAAACGTCACTTCTCGACCAGCGCCGTAATTATTTCAGCGATGCGATCAGGATTCTCTTCTGGCAAGAAGTGACGCGCCGACTCGAACACGTCGAGCGTTGCGCCGCGAATCGCGGCCTGTAAGCGGCGCGCCGTACTCAGCGACAGGAATGGGTCGTGCGCACCGTGGATGATCGCCGTTGGCGCCGGTACTGAGCCAAGTCGAGCGCCGATGTCCATCGTGTCGGCGCTGTCGAGCGCTTCAAGGTGCGCGACTAAAAGATCGCGTCCCGCAGGCGTCGAGAAGTTTCGGACGTACCGCTCGATTGAATGGTGTGCCAAATCTGCGCTCACGTACCCGCGCGCAAGATCTCCTTTCAATACACTAAGCAGCCACGTGGCGGGAAGATGTCGCGTTAGTGGCAATGTGGCGCGTGCCATTTTCACCTCGCGGGAGGGCCACTCGTCAAACGCCACGCTGCTGATCAAGCACAGATGTGACACGCGATGCGGCGCACGCACCGCCATCGCCTGAGCGATTCCGCCGCCCACATCGTGACCAATAAGGCACGCGCGATTGATGCCGAGTAGGTCGAGCATGACAAGCAGTCGATCGGCATGCGCCTTAATGTCGAGCGCTTGGTCGCCTGGCGGATCGCTGCGTCCATAGCCCAGGAGGTCCACGACCACGACGCGGCGACCCTCGGGGAGCAGTGGTACCAGGTCTTGCCACAGATGCGACGAGGTTGGGAAACCGTGGATGAGCACCATTGGCTCTCCGCCCCCTCGGGTTCCCGCGGCAAAATAATAGAGGCGTGCCCCGCCCACGTCGAGAAACTCGCCGCGCACTAGGCCGCCGTCCAAGATCTGATCTTCTGAATTGCAGTTCTCCGTAAACGCATTGGTCGAGCGGATTGCAGCGCTTTGCGCGGCGAACGGCCCGAGCAGACGTAAGGGTACGCCATGATCGTGCCGCCGCTAGCGGGCGTTCGCGGTGAAGCGGCGCGAGGGATCATGGACCAGTCTGGTACACTCGGCACAGATTTTTACGAACTTCGCGCCTCTGCCTGTGCCACGGCACTGAACCTGTGCTAGCTTGGAGGTTGTTGTGGCGCAACGTGTTCCGTCCGCATCCCTATTGTGACTGATCTTCCAGAACTCGAAGCTGGCCAGCCTGCCGCGTCGTTGACGCCTCTTGCAGTGACACCCCCCGCAGTGATCGCCCCTATGGGGATGGCGCTTGCGGGAATGCCTGCCGCTGAGGCGCCTCCCGCGCCCGCCCCGCCGCCGCCAAAGCCGGTGCTCCCTGATATGCCCGACTCACCGGTGCGCGTTCCAGTGCGCTGGCTGATGCGGGAGGCGACAGGAGCTGTGCAGTATCGCGCCATCGTCGAGCTAGGAAAGCTTAAACCGGCAATTGACGCACAAACTGTCACGCTCATCCAACCGTCGGCATTGCATTGCGCGGTGACCATGAATTTGGATGGCACGTGGGGCGGCAGACTGTTTCCAGTCGCTGGCGCCGCACCGCAGAGCGCGACGTTTTCGGCTGTGCGGCATTTGCTTGAGTGCGGATGGGACAAAGACTCGCCGCCGCTAGCAGTTGCGCGTCGTTTTCTGTTTCGCTTGCTCGCCATGGACGAAGATCCGACCATGCTGTTTGAGCTGGCGTCGGAAGCGGGCGACAATAAAGAGTTGGCCAAGCGCCTCCGGGCCAACATTCGCACCGAGGCGGCGGCGTTGCTTGCCCAAGCAGGATACGAGCGCGATCCGCGTGTGCGCGGCGCCGCAATTCGTGCCACCCAGCGTGTGATGGATTATCTCCGTTCACCGCTGGCCGCGAAGCCATGGATTCGCGTTGGAAATCGGCAGGTACTGGACGCGGCTGCCGCGCCACCAACGATGAGCTTTTTGCGCATGGCAGCGTTCATGCCGGAATTGCGCACTGAGTATCACATGGGCATGGAGCTGCTCGGCAAGCATCTAATGCAGCCTGAGCCGCGCCAAGAGCCTGTGCAGCAGATTGAAGGCGCGTTGGTCAATGTGCCGAATGCGATTCTTGGTGATCGATTGCCGCACCGCAATGCGGTCGAAGCCGACATCCCAGCGGCGTTGCATTGGCTTGAAATGATGGTGCGCTTAGGCGTGTTCCGTCGACATGAACCGTGGATCAAAATGTTTGAACGGTTTGTGGAGAGCGCCGATCGATACGGTGTTTGGCATCCGATGAAGGGCGAGGATATGCCGACCAGCACATCGGCAGAATTGATCGGCTGGTATCCGCTGGAAGCGCAGTCCACTGAAGGAGAGCGTCGCTGGAGCGATGTGACACTGCGCGTATCACTGATTGCCAAGTTGATTGGGCGCGACTTGAACTTGGTGTAGTTCGCGATGTTGCGTGGACCGACGGAGAAGCCATCGCTCTATTTGGATGCGCTGGCGATGTATCCGGCGCATGATCCGTCGGCGCGCGCGTACTGGGTGACGCTCCCTGATGGTGAGCGAGTGCGCGTGGTGGAGACAGGAGATCCGTCGGCTCCACCAGTGATGTTGTTGCACGGATGGGCGTGTTCTGCGTTCACCTGGCGATTTCTTGCCGGTCCACTCGCAAACGCTGGGTGGCGCGCGATCGCGATTGATCTGCGTGGGCACGGATTGTCCGATCGACCCGACGATCCGCTCAAGTATCGGCGCGCCGAGATGGTGCAGCATCTGGCTGCAACCATGGACGCGTTAGGTGTGGAGCACGCACCGATTGTCGCGCACAGTATGGGTGGCTCGGTAGCGATGGGGCTCACGCTTGCCCAACCGTCGCGTGTAGATCGACTCGCGCTGTTTGGAGCGGTCGGATTTGGAATTGTCGATCGCGCTGCGTGGTCCCAACTGATTCCGCCCTCGCTGACTGGTCGACTGCTGCCGAAAAGCATTCCGCGTTGGGCCGTCAAGTTTGCGCTACGTCACTCGCGCGGCGACGCGGGGCTGTCTGATGAGCAAGAGGTGGATGAGTACTGGGCGCCGACGCAGTTCCCAGACTTTCTGAACGCGATGCGACTGCTGTTGCACGGATTCACTTGGGCGCCATGGACACCGACCGAGTTGGCAGCGCTGGAGCAGCCATTGCTGCTGATGTTTGGCGATCGCGATCCGGTGGTGCGACCGCAATCAGTTGTGCCAACGCTCGCGCGCTCGGTGCGCACGGCGGAGTTGCACGTGGCGCAGGGCGCCGGCCATGTAGTACCGGAAGAACGTCCCGAGTGGGCACTTGAGCGTTTGATCCCCTTTCTGGGCACGCCGCCCGGTGTCGTGCGCGTCGACTAGAGCCGGCGGCTCGGCGGCGGTGTTTCCCCGAAAAGGCTCATGAGTCTTTGATTGCCAGATCGGACACGTTTAGTGGCGGCAGCGGCGGTGTAGAAACCGTGGCACCGTATCATCTCGTGGCCGAGCTAAGTACGTTTCGAATCGAATGGCTGTTCGCGCCTGAGCAGAATATTCACCGGCAGACCGAATCCCTCTGATGCGGTCGCACGCCGGCGTCCCACGCGAACAGCACTCCGTGCACCCGCAGTGGTCGCCCAGACGGTCCACGACGCTTTCCGTTGTGGCCGGGGGCGGAACCTGCGACGTGCCGGACCCCGGGACAGCATGTAGACCGCTCCACAAGTCGGCGAGAGCCGAACAGGCGACTTGGGAGCAACACACCAATATTTGTGAATTCACGTACACGACGCCCACGCAGTGGCGGACGCGCGCGCCCCGCTGGCGCAGGTCCCACCACAGTCAGTGAGGCCGAACACAACCTCGGACCAGAAACGGTCGAGGCCACGCCTGAAATGATCGCCGCGAAAGAAGCCGCCGATGAAGCGCGCGTCACCTTCGCACAGCTCGACTTGGATCCACGGATCATGCGCGCCGTTCTCGAGGCGGGATACGAGTACCCGACGCCAATTCAGAGTGAAGCGATTCCACTCGCGCTGCGCGGATCGGACATCATCGGACTTGCGCAAACAGGTACGGGTAAAACCGCCGCATTCACGTTGCCGATGATTAGCAGGTTGCTCGATGGCCCGAAGCGCACGCGTGCACTGGTGCTCACGCCAACGCGCGAACTCGCGTTACAGGTGGAAGAAAGTGTGCGAAAGTACGCACGCGGAACTGGTATCGAAGTGGCACCAATCTTTGGTGGCGTGCCATACGAGCCGCAAGAAACCGCGCTGCGCCGCGGCGTTGATATTGTGGTTGCGACGCCGGGCAGATTGCTCGATCACCTTGAGAAGCAGAACATGGTGACCGACGACTTGGAAGTGCTGGTGTTGGATGAAGCGGATCGTATGCTGGATATGGGTTTCGCACCGCAGATCAATCGTGTGGTGGAGCAGATTCCGAAGTACCGTCAGACGCTGCTGTTCAGCGCGACGATGCCGCCGGAAGTTGAAGCGCTGGCGCGGAAGTATTTGCGCCGCCCGATTGTGGTGCAGGTGGGTCGCCGCTCAAGTGCCGCCGTAACTGTTGCGCACGCGGTCTATCCGGTGCCGGCCGAAAAGAAAGTTGATCTGCTTGTGCACTTGCTACGCCGCCCCGAAATGGATTCGGTGTTGGTATTTACGCGCACCAAGCACGGTGCTGATAAGGTGGTGCGCAATCTGGAAAAGAACAAAATTGCGTCGACCGCTATGCACGCCGATAAGACGCAAGCGCAGCGCATTAAGGCGCTTGAAGGGTTCCGCGACGGCAGCATCCGGGTGTTGGTCGCCACGGACATCGCGCAGCGCGGACTCGACATCAACGGCATCTCACACGTCATCAACTACGACGTGCCGCAGCAAGCCGAAGATTACGTGCATCGTATTGGTCGCACTGGACGTGCCGCCGCCTCAGGTGACGCGGTGACATTTATGGCGCCTGATGAGATCGCGATGGTCCGCACTATCGAACGCGTGATTGGACAATCCATTCCGCGCGTGTCGGTGCCAGGGTACGATTTCGGAACGGGCTGATACGAATTACGAATGCCTGATACGAACTTTGATCGCCTGATTCGAATTACGATCGCCTGATCCGGCCCAGTCGCGAGACGGCCAGCGCTGCCCGTGCACTGCCACGGGACAGCGTGATCGTGGCGGTCGCCGCGCCCCAGCCAATACCGGTGGGGCCAAACGCGATCGAATCGCGGGTGGTGCGGAGCTGCACACCGTATTCATGCAGTTGGAGTGTGCGGATCGTGTCTGGCCCCGACACCACCGTAAGCGTATTCGCAACTTGATCGATGCGCACCGCGGTGCGCTGAGCGGCGGTTAGCGCGATCGTGCGTGCATCGGCGAGTGTGCGGAGTGCATCAGCCGCTGCCATGCGCACGGTGATGCGATCGCGCATGCCGACCATTGCGGGAATGGCGAATCCCGCGAGAACCGCGGAGATCGCAAGCACGATCACCAGCTCAATCATTGTGAATCCGGCGCGCATCGGCAGCTCCATTGACGGGGATGCCAGCAACCTGCGTCATCACCCGTCGAACGCGCCAATCAATTTGCTGCAGCTATCATCAATGCAGCGCGAGTAGCGAGTGCACGTCTGCCATCGCTGTCACCACGTGCGTGGCGCCTTGCGCGCGCATCTCATCGGCGCTGGTCATCGCGGCGTAGCCAATCACACGCATTTTCGCGGCGCGCGCAGCCTCAATCCCAAGCAGCGAATCTTCGATTACCACGCACAGTTCTGGCGCGATGTTCAACCGTTCCGCTGCAAGCAGAAAGACGTCGGGTGATGGCTTGCCATGTTTCACCTCGGTTGCACTGGTGATGCGACCGGCGAGGCGCGGCAACAAGCCGGTAAGTCCGAGTGTGGTCTGCATCTTGTCATGTGACCCGCTGCTCGCCACCGAGTACGGCACGTGATACTCGTCAAGCGCATCGAGCAGTTCCGTGATGCCGGTGACTGCCTGCAAATCACGCGCGAACACTGCATATGCGCGCTGCTCAAGCACATCAAGAAAATCAGGCGCTACGGCGTGCCCGAGCTCCCCTTCTACGATCGCCATACAGCTCTGCATTGAGCGGCCCATGAACGTGCGCATCGTCCGCTCGGGTGTGTATGACAGACCAATGTCATTCAGCATCGTGCAGAACTCACGATTCATCAGCGGCTCACTATCAACCAACACTCCGTCACAATCAAAAATCACAGCGCCGGGACGACTCATTACTTCGATGGTCCGAGCGCAGGAATACCGTGCAGCAGTGCATCGAGAGCAAGTGATGCGAGTGCCTTCACGCCGGTGGGAAATGACGCTTCATCTACATCGTACATCGGCGAGTGATTGGCTGGCATGGTCAGCGGATCCTTACCCGCTGGTGTTATGCCCAAAAAGAAGAACAGGCCCGGAACGCGCTGCATGAAGCGTGAGAAATCTTCAGCCGGCATTGATGGCAAGCTTTCTCGCACATTCGCCTCGCCAAGTGAGGCACGCAGCACGCCCGTTGCGCGAGTGAACCAGCGCGGATCGTTGACGGTGGTCGGATAGCCGTCATTGAGCGTCACGGTCGCGGTTGCACCTCCAGCGATTGCGTATTCGGTCGCGATGGCACGTATTTGTCGGCGCACGGTTTCGCGCGCGGCTTGATTAAAGGTGCGATACGTTCCAATCATCACGGCGCTGTCCGGAATAATGTTCTCGCGGATGCCGCCATTGAATGCGCCGACCGTGACCACCGCTGGCCCAGCGGTGAGATCAACGCTTCGGCTCACAATGGTCTGCAATGCGCTAACGATCTGTGCACCAATCACAATTGGATCGACGCTGCGCCACGGTTGCGCGCCGTGCGCCTGTTTGCCATGCACCACAACACGCCAGTTGTCACCGCTGGCCATCATGCCGCCGCTTCGTGTTGAGACGGAACCACTTGGTCCGGGCCACGTGTGCAGGCCATAAACCGCTTGCACCTTTGGCGTGTCCAGCGCGCCGGCGTCAATCATCGCCTTCGCCCCGCCATTTGGCGCGCCCTCCTCGGCTGCTTGAAACAGGAAGGTGACAGTCCCCGGAAGCTGCGCCTTCATCCCGGCCAGCACCTCCGCCACACCCATCAAAATCGCCGTGTGCGCATCGTGTCCACACGCGTGCATGATGCCGACCGTCTGCCCGTTGAATTGCGTTTTCACGGTGGATGCGAACGCCAACCCCGTTTGCTCCGTCACCGGTAAGCCATCCATGTCGGCGCGGAGGGCAACGCCCGGCCCCGGTCGACCGCCGCGGAGTATGCCGATGACGCTGAATGTGCCCCCGACATTGGTGCGAACCTCCATGCCCAGAGCGCGAAGGTGCGCCGCGACCACCCCAGACGTTCGCTCCTCGGCGTAACTCAGCTCTGGGTTCGCGTGGAGATCACGGCGCCACGCCACAACCTTGGGCGTCACGCCCGTG
>JANNWU010000209.1:0-1924 GCA_031408755.1 Gemmatimonadaceae bacterium
CGATTCGCTCCGCCTGATTGTTCGCGCGGATACCAGCGGCACGAGTTGGATTCTCACTGACTATCTCTCGCGCGTGAGTCCGGCGTGGGCGAGTGGACCGGGACGCAGTAAATTTCCGCTGTGGCCGACGGGATCAAAGAGTCGAGGGAATGAAGGCATTGCGGCGGAGATCAAGGTGACGCCGTTCTCGCTGGGCGTTGTTGAAGCGGTGTACGCTATGCAGAATCGCCTACAAGTGGCGCGCATTCGCAATCACGCGGGCGCATGGGTTACGCCGCAAACCGGTGCGCTGAGAGCGGCGGCAAGCGCGATGCTTTCGTCGATGGATGACACCGTAGAATTTGCCGCCAGTATCAGCGATGCGCCGGGTGAACTGAGCTACCCAATCGCGTCGCTGTCTTGGTTGATCGTACCAACGCGCGGGCGCGATTCGGCCCGTCTCGCGGCGCTGCGTGCGTTCGTGCCGTGGGCACTGACCAACGGTGCTTCCGATGCGCTCGCGCTTGGCTACGCTCCGTTACCCGATTCAATGCGCGTCGCGCTGCAGCGCACGTGGCAAGCCGCGCCACGCTGATCGATATTGTCAGCGCACGCGCGCTTCCACCTCGCGTGCACTGATCTAAATTCAATCGCATCCGCTCCTCTTTTCCGGGTCGCGCATGCCCGTTCGGAAGTCCGCACGTCACACGAAATCATCAGCGACGCTCTCGATTGCACCGCTGGCAGCAAAAGCACATAGCAACGGTCGTGTGCACACTGGAACGCCAGCGCACGGCGTGACCGCGCTCGGCTCAGGTGCTGATGCGCCATCGGTTGGTTCTGCGTCACGACGCATTGCCGCGATTGACATCGGCTCCAACTCGATCCGTGCGATTGTTGCGGACGTGAGCAGTACCGGTGCGATACGGATCGTCGATGAGATGAAAGCGGCTCCGCGACTGAGCACAGGCGTGAATGAGACCGGACGTCTTTCCGTCGACAGTGCGATCGCCGCCATTGAAGCGCTGCAGCGCATGGTCACGCTCGCCAAACAACTTGGCGCCGAACGCATTGAGTGCGTTGCGACCAGCGCGGTCCGTGACGCCGCCGATGGCGCAAGCTTCGTACGGCAAGTGAAGAAGGCGTCGGGCTTGACGGTGCGCGTCATCTCGGGCGAGGATGAGGCTCGACTCTCTTTTCGCAGCGCACAGGCGCATTTCGACGTGGGTCATGGTCGCATTGTCACGTGTGATATCGGTGGGGGGTCGGTCGAACTCGCGCTCTCTGCCGATGGGCTGGTTGAGCGACTGTTGTCGCTACCATTTGGCGCAATTCGCGCGACCGAAACCTTCTTGCAGAAGGGCACCAAACCCGGGACTGTCAGCAAATTGCGGAAGGCACTTCGCGAGGAGCTGCGCGAACGTTTCGCCGTGAAAGAGTGGCGCGGTGCACGCATGATCGGCTCCGGCGGAACGTTCACGAATCTTGCCGGCATCCTGATGGCGCGGCAACGCAATTCGACTGCACGCACGGTGCACGGCAAGGTGGTCACGCGCGGCGAATTGGAGCATCTCCTCGATCAGTTGACCGATCTGTCGTCTGCGGAACGGTTGACGGTGCCTGGTCTCAACCCTGCGCGTGCAGACATTATCGTGGCCGGCATGGCGGTGGCCGCAGAAGTAATGGCCGTATTGGATATGCGCGAGTTGCACGTATCAGCGTACGGCATTCGCGAAGGCTTACTGCTTGATGCGGCCGAGATCGTGCCGCAAGTCACCGATCCAGGCGGCGGACGTCGTCGCAGCGTGCAGCAGTTTGTGGAGCGCACGCAGTATGAAGAACCGCACGCCAAGCACGTGCAAAAGTTAGCACTGCAGCTCTTTGACGCGATTGGCGCGCGCATTGGCTGCATACCAGAAGATCGAGCGACGCTGCGCGATGCGGC
>JANNWU010000210.1:0-12708 GCA_031408755.1 Gemmatimonadaceae bacterium
CGATCGTGATCGCGCCGCGCTGAACCCAGCGGGTGCGCTGGCTCGATACGAAGCGGCGTTACAAACATCGCCCAGCAACTACGATTTTCTCTGGCGTGCCGCGCGTGAGTCGGTAGACCTTGGCGAGGCCGCACCAGACGCCAGGAAGCGCACAGAGTTTTTTACGAAGGCAGAAGGCTACGCTCGACGCGCCGTTGCCGCCAATCCGAATGGCGCAGACGGCCATTTTATGCTGGCAGTTGGGGTTGGACGCATCGCGTTGACCGTCGGCTCGCGCGAACGCGTCAAGTATGCCGCAGAGATTCGCAACGCTGCGATGGCCGCTGTGCGAATTGACGCGTCACACGCCGGCGCGCTACACGTGTTGGGAGTGTGGAATGCCGAGATCATGCGCCTGAGCAGTTTGACGCGGTTCGCCGCCCGAAATTTTCTCGGTGGTCGGGTGTTCGATCAGGCGAGTTGGGCAGAGGCCATCCGATACATGCAGGCGGCCGTGACAGCCGATCCGGCGCGCATCACGCACCGATTGGACTTGGCGAAGATTTACGCTGATCATGATGAAAAACCCAATGCACGCACGACATGCGAAGCGGCGATTCGGTTACCGAGCGTCGAGTTTAACGATGCGCGCTACAAGCGTGAATGCGAGCAGCTGTTAGTGCGCTGGCGATAACATTCGCTTGCGCCACAGACGTAGGCGCATAGCAAGACTTACGAGCTCGGCGTGCGACTTGACGCACTCGAAGCACACGCACGAGCACGACGAAACGGCGAACCACGTTGGCTCGCCGTTTCGTCACATTACGCCAGCCGGTCGAGCTTTCGCTTGATCTGCCGTCCGCGCCGTCGCAGTTCGCTGCTCAGGTCTTCCGTTGTCTCATCGAGCACGGAGCCGGCACGTTCGCGCAATCGGTCAGCGCGCTTGCGAATCACGCGCCGCATGTCGTTTCCGGTTTTCGGTGCGAGCATCAGCGCGACAGCGGCGCCAATCGCGGCACCCGCCAACACAGCCAGCGCCATCGTGCTGCTATTCGTATTTCGCTCGCTGCGCTCTTCAGCGCTGGCTTCGTCAATTGCTTCGTCATCTTCGTAGATCATGCGTGCCTCCGTAACAGGGTCGAATGTGTCGCAGGTTACGTACACCAAACAGGCGCGCGGGTGCCGTCGCGCTGGTGCGACGCTCTCCTGACGCCGAGGGAGTAGATTCGCACGCTTCCACGCTTCCTCCATCTGAACGGTCCGACATGTCGACGTCCCCTTCGCCCAGCGCGCACCCGCACGCCGCTCGCGCGGCAGAACTTCGCGACCTGCTCACGCGCGCCAGTTACGAGTATTACGTGCTCGATCAGCCGGCGTTGCAGGATGTGGAGTACGACAAGCTCTTCCGCGAGCTGCAGGAGCTGGAGCGCGCCTCTCCCGAATTGCGAGCGCCCGATTCACCGACGCTGCGCGTTGGCAGCGAGCCGCAGTCAGCATTGCCCAAGCATACGCATCTGGTACCGATGTTATCGCTGGACAATGCGTTTGACGAAGCCGAGCTAGCGGCGTGGGACGAGCGAGTGCGCAAGGAATCGGGGAACGCGGTTGACGCGCACGGCTACAGTTGCGAGTTGAAGATCGACGGTGCCGCGGTATCGCTCACATATCGCGACGGCGTGCTCGAATCAGGCGCGACGCGCGGCAGTGGCACGGTGGGCGAAAACGTGACATCCAACCTCCGCACGCTTCATGATGTACCGCTTCGGCTGAAAACGACATCTCCACCAGCGCTGATCGAGATTCGTGGTGAGGCGTATTATCCGTTGAGCAAGTTCGCCACCATGAATGACCAACGCGCAAAAGATGGCGAGCCAGTCTTCGCGAATCCGCGTAATGCGTCGGCCGGTGCGTTGCGTCAACTTGATGCGAACATCACTGCGCAGCGGCCACTTCGATTCTTTGGATACTCAGCCGTACATCCCGACGGTGCGGCAGGTGTTCCCTTTGTAACACAGGTGGATCTGCTGAATGCAATGGAGCAATGGGGCATTCCGATCGCCCCACATCGCATCACGTGCAAATCATTAACCGAAGTGAATGCATGGGCAACGCGCGTCGAGCATGAGTTTCGTGCCACCATCGATTTCACCATTGATGGAGCCGTGATCAAAGTTAATTCGCTCGCACTGCAAGAAGAACTTGGTGAGATCAGCGGACGAGTGCCGCGGTGGGCAATCGCGCGAAAGTTTGCGCCGGACATTGCCGAAACGACGCTGCTACGTATCGGCGTGAATGTCGGACGCACCGGTTCGTTAAATCCGTTTGCAGAACTGGAAGCCGTCGAAATCGGCGGCACCACGGTGCGCATGGCAACGCTACATAACTTTGACTTGATCACCGCAAAAGATTTGCGCGTTGGTGACCGTGTGCTTGTGCAGCGCGCCGGTGACGTCATTCCTCAGGTGATCGGACCGGTGCCGCAAAAACGGAGTGAAAGCAACCCGCCGGTGCCGTTCAGCGCGCCAACAGTCTGTCCGTCGTGCGGTGCCGCTGTACGTCGCGACGACGATGAAATCGCACTCTATTGCCCCAACGTCGCATGCCCCGGACGATTACTGGAATCGTTGGTGCACTTCACCAGCGTTGATGCAATGGACATTCGCGGCCTCAGCTACGCACGCATTGAGCAACTCGTAAACGCTGGTCTCGTGCATGACGCTGCCGATTTTTACACGCTCTCAGCCGAACAACTTCTGCCCCTTGATCGCATGGCAGCCACCAGTGCCGAGAAACTCATTGCGGCGATTGACAGCTCACGCACGCAACCACTTTCTCGACTTCTCGGTGCGCTCGGCATTCGACATGTGGGTGCCGTGGCAGCACAGCTATTGGCCCGACGATTTGGTAGTATCGACGCGTTACGCGCTGCGACACTCGAGGAGATCATGGCGGTACGCGGCATCGGTGACGTCATCGCGCAATCAGTCCGCGAGTATTTTGACGACAGCGCAGCGCAAGAACTCGTACGTAAGTTGATTGATGCGCGGGTGGAAACTCGCGAACCTGAAATGGTCGCGGCAGATGGCGCACTGAATGGAATGACGGTCGTGATCACTGGAACGCTGCCGACACTGTCGCGCAACGATGCTACCGCGCTTGTTGAACGCGCCGGTGGACGCGTGACCAGTAGCGTGTCGAAGAACACGTCGTTCCTCGTTGCCGGCGACGAGGCGGGTACGAAACTCGACAAAGCGACGTCACTCGGTGTGCTCGTGATTGACGAAGCAGAGTTGCTACGTCGCGTGGCAAACGTCTAGCGCGCGACGGTTCATCGCGGGTTTCTGCGTTTCATTTCCCATTTCGGTACGCCGCGTACACCGGATTCAATACCAACTCGCCATTCACAAGCAACTCGCGATCCCACGGTAAAATTATCGCCGCTTCGGTACTGATCGCAGCGAAGTCTGGCGCATACGGTCCCGTCTTGAATCCCACTGCGGTGCGCACTGATTCCGCACCAGCATTAATGATTGCTGCGCGCGCTAAGCGTATCGTGTCGCCAGTGTCACACGTCTCGTCCACAAGCAGCACACGTTTGCCGCGCACAGCCGCCGGCGCTTCGCCAAATATTGCCGGAGTTTCGCGCACTTCGTCATCAGGACGATAGCGTCGGCTGACGGTCATTGACACAAACGGCCGATCAAGAATTGACGCGATCGTCGCGCCGGGAATCACCCCGGCGTTTGCAATGCCAACCACCAATTCGGGATCAAACTCGCGCGAAACTTTGAGCGCCAGAGCGCGCGACAATTCGCCAAAGAGCTGCCATTCCACTTCCAGCACACCTTTGGCTGGATCCACCGTTGTTCGTCGCGGGGGCATGACGACCTCACTCAGTGCGGGGGCGAACTGAACCGCGACGCGTCCGATTGATCGCGATGACGGAAACTGTAGCGGTGACCGAACTGGTAACCGAACCTCTGCGCGAAGGTACTCCGATTTCGCATAACGCGTATGGCGCGCACAGCGCGCAAATCATTGCCAGATCATTGCTTGACACGGTACCTGTACCATAACTTGTGTAGAATCACGAGTCCGAGTGGCAGGTGCGCCTCTGTTCTGGCTTGCGACGTTTCCTCTGTCCTTGTGCCCATGTCTTTTCTGCGCCGTGTCTCCGATGGCGTTTCGCGCCTCCTCGGCGGTCATCCATCCGCGCGCGAACTCGGTGTCCAACGTCCCGACTTCGTCAACGAAGGCATGTCGCTGGAAAAGGCCAACGACCTCGATGGTGCGCTGACGTCGTACCGGCTTGCACTCCGGACGAGCCCGGATGACGCGCGCATCCTGCTGAACATGGCGATTGTCTTCACCAAGTCTGGTCGCTCCGACGAAGCCATTCGCACCTATCGCAAGATTCTCGAATCGGCACCTACGCATCAGGGCGCCAATTACGGCGTGGCCTTTCTACTTGTGAAGAAAGGCGACACGGACTCAGCCATTCAGCATCTTGAGACATTTCTTGCGACCGCGCCATCGGGTGGCGACAGCGCGAAGTGGATCGGACATGCGACGGCTACGCTGCGAACTCTCCGCGGCGATCCAGAGGCGAACGAAACTGCCGACGACGACGTTGCCAGAGAGGCGGTCGACACGCCAGTGCGCACCGCCGCAGTGCGGAGCATGAGCGACGACTCCGCCCACGGGGCACCTCTCCTGAAGGCCACTGGCACCGACGGAATCCGTCACGGGAATGACGCCTGAACAACCCCTCGGTCGAGTCCTCTCGGTCGTCAGTCAGAAGGGCGGAGTCGGCAAGACCACCACAGCGGTAAATCTGGCGGCCGCTTTCGCGCGGCGTGGATTAAAAACGCTGATCGTGGATGTAGATCCGCAGGGTGCCGTTCGTTACGGTGTTGGATTGCGAAAAGGCCATCCGACGGCCGGGTTTGCGGACTATTTGCGCGGCGCGGTATCGCTGCGAGACATCATTCTGCCAACGCAGTTGCCGTGGTTGCGCGCCATGCTCGTGGGCAGCGTGACGGACGCAGTCGAGCACGATGAGTACACTCGTCGCGCGACCGAATCCAATCAGCTTGCACAACTGCTCCGCGTGGCCAGAGAACGCTGCCACGTGGTCGTAGTCGACACGCCACCAGGCTTAGGCGGACTCGTCCGTTCAGTGTTGGCTCTCAGTCAGCATGTGATCGTGCCGCTTCAGTGCGAGCCGCTCGCGTTGCAGACTACACCACAGATTTTGCGCGGAATTCAAGATGCCGTCACCGCGAACGACGATCTGGCGTTTGAAGGGGTATTGTTGACTATGTACCAAGCTGGAAATCCGTCCAGTGAACGTACGGCGCAATACATCCGCCAGCATCTGCCGCAGAATCTTGTGTTTGATCTCACGATTCCCCGCTCGATTGCCGCCGCTGACGCCTTCGCCGCCGGCGTCCCAGTCGTGCTACGAAATCCCGCCGATCCCGCATCGCAGGCGTATGTAAACCTCGCGATGCGACTCGCGGAGCATTTCGCGTGATGCGCGTTCGGCGCGGCGTGGTTGCCGCGCTGCTGACCGCAGCAGCGTTTGCAGGCTGCACCGATGTCAGCACCGATCCGCAATTCGCGCTTTCGTTACAGTTTGATTCTCTCCCAGCATCCGCAGTTGTCATTGGCGATACAATGCGCGGTGCAGACCTCGCACCAGCGCGACTTGGTGTTCGTGCGTTCAGTGGCGCTGGTACGTTGCTGAATGACTCTGCGCTGCGCGTGATTGGTATTGATTCAACATCTGTTGCATCGTTTCAGATGATCGGCGGACTTCGGCTCACCGGCCGGAAACTCGCATCAGCAGTGCGCGTTGTCAGCCAAGCGGGATCGCTGCAGAGCCAGCAGCAAACGTTTGCGGTAGTGCCGGTACCAACGTCGCTCCGCGATGGCGATTCCATTCCCGATACGCTGTTCTACACACAGCCCGATAGCGCCAAGCGATTCCGTGATGTGAAGGTCACAATCGTTGGCCGCACCGCTCCGGAATCCACGCTGCGCACCTTGGAAGGTTTGCGCGTGAAGTTTCGCGTTGTGAGTTTCGCCGACTCCGTGCTCGACTCCGTGCGACTGGTGTCATCTGCATCGGGTCGGCTTACCACATCAGCGCTCATCAGCGGCGGCTCGGCACTTGTACGCATCAAGGCGTATCCCAAGGCGGGGCCGGTGCGCGCCGGGTCAATTATTGTCGAGGCGGCGTTCAACGCCTTCGGTGCGAACATTCCGGGCAGTCCGTTTCTCGTCCCGATCACACTGCGACCGTTTACACCACCGCCCTGAACGCGCTGGCGGTCGCGTACGCACGCTTTTTACCGCTGGCGAATGTGATTGCATTCGCCTAGCCTCCGCACAAAGCATTGCGCCGCTCGTCGCGCTTCACACCGCTGCCCTTCCTGTTCGCCACGTCGTTCGGAGGTTGTATGGCTGTCTCCTCAGTTCCTGCCAACACGGTGGCGCTTGACGCCGTGATTCACAAAGGGCCACCGCGGCTGGCAGCGGGAACGCTGACACAACTATTCTTCGACGCGACTGCGAAATCGACGGGGAATGCCGCGCTGCGCTTCAAGCGTGATGGTGTCTGGCATGACATCTCGCACGCGGAACTTCTCACGCGCGTACGGCAGACCGCATTTGCATTGCAAGAGATGGGATTGGCACGCGGTGACCGTGTTGCGATTCTCTCGGAAAATCGACCAGAGTGGGCGGTCGCTGATTTTGCGTGTCTGACAGCAGCGTTGGCCGATGTGCCGATTTACCCCACGCTGCCAGCGGAACAGATGATTCATATTCTGAATGATTCTGGCGCGGTCGCGCTGTTTGTGTCGAACGCGGAGCAAGCGTCGAAGATTGCGCGCATTCGTCCAGATGTGCCTGCGTTGCGTCGCGTCATCAGCTTCACATCACCAGCGCCTATTGGCTGCGACATCACGCTCGATGCGTTTATCGCGGAGGGTGCCGCGGTCGATACGCCAGAGCGTGCGGCTGCGTGGAAAACGTCTGCGCTGTCGGTACAGCCTGACGATCTCGCAACGCTGATTTACACCTCCGGTACGACTGGATTGCCGAAAGGCGTCATGCTGACGCATGACAATTTGTACAGCAATGTCCAAGGATCATTGCCGGTACTCGAGCCGCAGTCAGGCGATGTCGCGCTGAGTTTTCTTCCGCTGTCGCACATCTTTGAGCGCATGGCTGGGCACTTCATGCTCTTCGCCGGCGGCTGTACGATCGCATACGCTGAATCGATCGACGCTGTGGCTGCAAATCTCGGTGAAGTGCGCCCGACTATTTTGAATTCGGTGCCACGTGTCTACGAAAAATTGTACGCACGTATCATGGAAGGTGGCAACGCTGGCTCACCAATCAAAAGGGCAATCTTTCACTGGTCACTCGGCGTCGCTGACGCGTGGGCCGATGCGTATCTCGCGAAGCGTCCGGCCGGTGCATTGCTCGACTTCAAGTACTCGCTGGCGGCGAAACTTGTTTTCAGCAAAGTGAAGGCGAGACTTGGTGGACGCCTGCGCGTTGCGTGCAGTGGCGGTGCGCCTCTGGCACCAACGATCAACAAGTTTTTCGTCGCTGCCGGATTAACACTGGTCGAAGGGTACGGCCTCACCGAAACAAGTCCGGTCATTTCCGTCAATCGACTGAAAAACATTCGCGTTGGCACAGTCGGCGAATTGATCGCCGGTGTTGAGGTGATGATCGCAGCCGACGGCGAAATTTTGACGCGCGGGCCGAGTGTGATGAAGGGGTACTATCGGAATCCCGCCGCTACCGAGGAGGCGATCAGCGCAGACGGCTGGTTCCACACCGGCGACATTGGTGCGATTGAGGCTGGCTTCCTTCGCATCACCGACCGCAAAAAGGACATCATCGTCACTGCTGGCGGCAAGAATATCGCGCCGCTGCCAATTGAGAATACGGTCACCGCCAACGCCTTCGTCAACCAAGCGGTGATGATCGGCGACAAACGGAAGTTTCCCGTCATGCTCGTGGTCCCGGCCTTCGAACCGCTGGAGAAATGGTGCGCTCAGGCGGGCATTAAGGCTTCCAGCCGTACCTCGCTGCTCACCGATCCGAAGGTGATCGCCAAGCTCGAATCGGAGATTCGGGGCGAAATGGTTGGCCTCGCAAAGTTCGAATCACCGAAAAAGATCGGGTTTTTGGAGAGTGAGTTCACCATTGAGGGGGGCGAACTCACACCGAAGCTGAGCGTGAAGCGTCGAGTAATCAACGAGAAGTACAAGGGGCTGATCGACGCCCTGTACGACGAGGGCGCTACCGCAGAGTAGGCAGGGATGGGAGAAACGCCCGTCAGAGGTTGCCGGAGTCCTTTGTACATGTGACGGGAGCGCGGAGAGTGTCGTCCTTGAGGCTGACTCCCCTCCTTCCGGCAGCTCCACACGGCATGAGCCTCTCCTCGTTTTCGGCCAGTGCGCGCGCGTCACGCCTCGCTGTGCGGTCCCATTTGCGGTCGGGATTCAGCATGCTTGAGCTACTCGCGGCGCTGATCATTATCAGCATTCTGACAGCGCTCGCGGCGACGAAAATCGACGCGGATCGCTATTACGTTGATGGTGCGATTCAGGAAGCGAGCACCGCGCTGACCGTCGCACAACGTGAAGCCGTGTCGCTGCAGCACAACGTGCTGATTGTCTTTGACACCACGCACGCAACGATGCGCATGGTGTGGGATAAAAACGCCAACGGCATCGAAGACACGGGAGAGCACACACGCGTGACTGCGCTCTCTGATCGCGTGAAATTTGGGCGCCCTGCGTCGGTCCCCAAGCAGGGACTTTGGGATCTGACCATCACGGCGATGCGCGATTGCAGCGGACTTCCATGTCTGATAGTGCAGCGAAACGGCAGCCTTGATCGCGAAGCAGCGTTCTACATCACCTCCGCGCGCGCGATGCAAGGCATTCCCAATCGCGAACACGATTCGCGGATGGTTGAGATCAATCGTGCCACCGCACGCGCGCAAACGTGGAAGTACACCGGCACTGACTGGCGGAGAGGGTACTGATGTCTAGACAACTTGGCGCGCAGCGATTGCGGTCACGCCGCGGCTTCACGCTCGTCGAACTACTCGTCGCGATGGTTCTGCTGATCATCTGCGCCCTTGGCATGAGCTTCTCATCAATGCGATTCTCGCAAACAATTGGTGATTCCACGCTGCGCACGCGCGCGCAATCGCTGGCTGATGTGCAGATCGCGATGGCCCGCACGTGGCCGAGCTATCCCACGCTGGAATCCCTCCAGAATTCCCAGTACAACATGCCGGTCGAAGGGCTGATGCGATCGACGGCCATCACGTCTGATACCACCGGCGGCCAGAACGTCAAGCGCTTGACCGTCACTGTGCGAAGTGTCGAGATCGGCGCATTGCAGCCCGACGTGATCCGTTCTATCACCATTGCCGCGCCATGATGCACACACATCACACACTGCGAACGCGAGGAGTGGCCGCAATCCGTCGCGGCTTTACACTCATCGAAATGGTTGTCACACTCGTGATCTTCGGCGTAGTGATGACAGCGGCGTTCAATTTCTTTACGTCAGAGAGTCGCAGCTTTCGTGACATCAGCGACAGGTCGGCGCTGGTGCAGAGTTTGCGATTTGGCCGCGACTTACTTCGTCAAGAGATTCGCACCGCTGGCACAAACGTGACAGAAGATCAGCCGCTGATTGTGTACGCGAACGACAGCGTCTTTTCGTTCAATGCCGATCTCACGACCAACATCGAGGATTCCGTTCGATTGACTGGCGCGGTGTATGTCGATCGATTCGCGCAGAATGCCGCCGTCAGTGCACTCAGACTCACCGACGCTGCGCCGATTCCAGGCTCTGACCCAGCGTTTACGTACCCGCTGCAAGACTATTCGCAGAACCCTTCGGTTTTCATCAACAGCGACGCCGAAACGGTCACGTTTTGGTTCACCCAGGACACGTCGACAGTCACAACAGGCGACTACGTGTTGTATCGCCGTACCAACACGCAGCCTGCGGAAGTGATCCTGCGATCGGTGCGCCGAAACGCGGGACAACCGTTCTTTCGTTACTGGCACGACCCTACACGCTTCACAGGTGTTGCCTCGCCGCTCGACACAATTCCGCGTAACTGGTTACCGCTGAATAAAGATGTGATGCGGCGTTCGATGTCGACTGACACGGGCACAGCCGAATCTCTCCGCATTGATCAACTTCGCGCTGTCGAAGTGAACTACGAAGTTGTCTCAGCACAGAACAATTCCGCGCCGCGCACGAAGCTCGTGAACTACATGGTGCCAATGCCGAACATCGCACGCCCGCGTATGTCGCGTGCCTGTGGCCGCGCGCCGATTCTTGGCACTGGCCTTACTGCAAGCTGGCAAGCCGCGGCTCCCGCTGGTATCGAACTGACGTGGGCAGCCGCCGTCGATCAGGGCGGTGGTGAGAATGATGTCATCCGATACGTGATTTGGCGGCGCATATTTGGGTCGAGCAACTGGGGCGAACCACACATAACGATCGGTGTCTCTGGACCGAGCTATACGTGGCGCGACGCGTCGGTAGCGCCGGGTACGCGCTACGAATATTCTGTCGCCGTGCAAGACTGCACACCGACTCTGTCTGGGATGGCTGTCTCTAACGGAGTGCTTGTCCCGTGATGAATCGTCGTGCGCAGTGCAACATTGTGAGAGCGCCGCAGAACCGCAAAGGTTATGCGTTAATGGTCGTGTTACTCATCACGCTCGTCGCCGGTGCGGTAGCGTTGCATGCGGCAATGCTTGGGATGAACACGACGCTCATGCAAGGTTCAAGCGATCGTGCGGCGGTGTTAGACGACGCGGCAATCGCGGGCATCGAAGAGGTCCGCAACAGACTGAATGCGCGACTGGATTCCGTTCCGGTTACCGGCTACGGCTTGATTGAAGATGGTGTTGCAGTTGCCAGTGCCCCTGGTGCGCGACGCTGGACGTACGTTGGTCGCCGCGGCAATACAGACGGACAGACGAGCACTGGTGAGTATGGCGTCGTGGGCCACATCATTTCGCGCGTCGCTGATCCACTTGGTAACACGTCAATTCGCCGTGCCGAAATCTATCAAGAATCGTTTGCCCGATTCGCAGACTTCACCGATCGCACACGTCGCGCTGATGGTGCCGCGTTGTACTGGGCACTGGGCATGGAAGCGGCAGGACCGGTGCATTCCAACGACACGATTCGTATCTGGACCGACACGCCATGGCCACAAGCAACATTCCACTCTGATGTGACAACATCGGAAGTTGTTCAAGGCACCGTGGCCGGTTTGTTCCTGAAAGCGCCACCAAAAGAAGGCGTATCGCCAATCGCGCTGCCGAGTACCGCGGATATGAACTCGTTGAAGACCACAGCGACGGCGGCTGGCTACAGCTTTACACCGGCGATTGTTGTGGGCGACACAACCAATACCACCTTACGCATTCAGTTTATTGCGATTGACACTGACGGTGACGGTAACAACACCGGACCGACGGATGGTTTCTTCCGCGTGTATCGGTTGAACAACGTGTCACGCGGCGAAGGCTACGCGCGTGCGAGCGTGCCCGATCCCGATCCCAGCGCACCGGTGCCAGGCGGCGCGACAGCACCAATTGATAGCGTCCTGTTCTCATGGAATTGTGGACGCACCGTCGCTGGCTTCGTCGCTGGGCTGCCGGCTGAAGTGACGGTCGATGATTCTGTGTTGTTCAACATTCCGCTGCTTGGCACTCCGGGCGACTTGTATCGCGATCGCATGCGCAAAAAGCAGGATATGTTCGATGAGCCCACGACGCGCTGCTTTTTGGGTGGCGATGAGCGGTTGAACGGCGGCACGTTCCGCGCGAACGATGGCGCCGGGCAATGGCTCGTGCGCACCAGCGGTACAATTCCAGCGTCGATCGCCGGGCGTGCAGATGCAGCCTATCTCTGGCCACTGAGCGCAGTGCTCAATCCGTCGTATCGCGGCGTGATTTTCGTGGAAGGACACGTTGCGGTCAGCGGCGTGGCACGTGGTCGCGTGACCGTCGCGTCGCGCGGAAACATCGTCGTCGCGCACAATCTCACCCAAGCGCAGAATCCCGGAACAACTGGCTGTCGACCCGACGGCGACATCGTTGGATTGTTTGCAGGGAAATCGACGTTCACCGCCGACAATCTGCTGATCACGCCGCAGTGGCGTCGCAATAATACCGATAACGGCGACGACTGGACGTGGCCGCGAAAGGATTTCGATCCCGATATTCGTCGGCCGGATTTTGCCCTGCACGCAGTGACGCTCTCGATTGTCTCCGCTGGTGCAGAGCGTCCGATTCCGCCAGTCGGACTTCCGGGCGATCGATATGTGCATCGCGGCACCATGCGCATGGTTGGCGGGCAGATCCGCGGTCGCAGCGGTCAGACTGGCACCTTCAGTGGCGCCTTCTTGCACGGCACAGGAATCGACATCTCGTTCAACACCTGCGCGCTTACGTATCCGCCACCATTCTTCCCAACCACGGGACGTTGGTCGTTGGCGCAATACTTTGAAGTGAATCCACTCAACTTCGATCCGGCGGTGTGGTTCTCGCTGCCGTAGGCGCTGACGTGCTGTAGTCGTTGTAACTGTTGTAACTGTTGTAACTGTTGTAACTGTTGTAACTGTTGTAACTGTTGTAACTGTTGTAACTGTTG
>JANNWU010000211.1:0-5561 GCA_031408755.1 Gemmatimonadaceae bacterium
CTCATCGCTTCAGCGCGTGTAATCCACGTGCCAGTGAGCGTTGAGACAAATGGAATACGCGGTTCCGAGAGTGTAACGCCACGAACGATCTCGAGAAATAATGGCACCGCGGGATCCATCATTCGCGAGTGAAACGCATGCGATGTTTGCAACTCACGACACACAACACCACGCCCTTCTAGCACCGCTTGAAACTTCGCGATTTCCTCTACTGGACCAGCAACAACCGACAGCAGTGGACCATTGTCAGACGCGATATCCAACGACGCTGGCAGTTCACGCAGCAGCGCATCGGCGCTCATCCGCACCGAGAGCATTGCACCGCGAGACATGCTTTCCATCAGTCGCCCACGCGCCGCAACTATGTACAGCGCATCAGGCAAGCTCATGACGCCCGAGATCACGGCAGCGACAAACTCACCAATGCTATGCCCGATCATTGCTGACGGAACTACGCCCCACGAAGTGAGCAACGTGGCCGTCGCGTACTCCACGATAAAGAGTGCAGGTTGCGTTATTGACGTGTTGCTCAATGCATCGACCGCCGCCTGTGTGTTGTCCGGCGAGTAGATCATCGCACGAATATCAACCTGCATGTGGGCACGCAATATTTCTGCGCATTCATCGACCGCCGCACGGAACACCGATTCACTCTGATACAGCGTCAAGCCCATGTTTGGCGACTGTGCACCCTGCCCCGGAAACAGGAATACCACGTTTGGCGCATTGCCGCTGAATGTGCGTGTGTGACACGACGCCGGAGCGGCAAGCAGTGCGGCGGCGTTCTCGGCGTTTGCTGCGACAACGAACCGACGCTCGCGAAAGTGCTTGCGACCCATCGCGAGTGTAAAGCTGACATCTGCAAGTGCGTGCGCGTTCGGTGATGTGAGCGCCTCTGTGAGCTTCGTAGATGCAGCATCTAACGCCGTTGTGGTGCGCGCGGACAGCAACAGCAGCTCCGCACTGCGCGGGCTCTCGGTTTCTGGTGCACGTGGTGGCGCTTCTTCTACGATCACGTGCGCATTCGTGCCGCCAACGCCGAAAGAGCTCACCCCCGCTCGCCGCGGATGCGCCGCCGTGGCGTGCCACGGAAGCTGTTCTGACGTAACGAAGAACGGTGTCGTTTCCAAACCAATGGCGGCATTGGGTGTCTCGTAATTTGCCGTGCCAGGAATCACTTTTTCGTGGAGCGCCAATGCTGCTTTGATCAAACCCGTCGCGCCGGCGGCGGAGACGACGTGGCCAATGTTGCTCTTGACTGAACCGAGGGCGCAGAAACCAGTTGCATCGGTGCTGTCGCGAAATGCTTCGGTAAGCGCTCGGACTTCAATTGGGTCGCCGATCGGCGTCGCGGTTCCGTGCGCTTCCACGTAGCCGATTGAACTTGCCGGCACGCCAGCAACATCTAACGCCATACGAATTACTGCGGCCTGGCCTTCAATGCTGGGCGCGGTAAAACTCGACTTCTTTGCGCCGTCGTTGTTGACCGCCGCACCGGTAATCACTCCATAAATTGTGTCGCCATCGGCTTCCGCATCGCTCAATCGTTTCAGCACAACAACGGCCACACCATCGTTGAAGGTGGTGCCAGTTGCTGCAGCGTCGAATGGGCGCGTCAATCCATCGACGGAGAACATGCCGCCTTCTTGGTACATGTATCCCGAGCGCACGGGACATGTTATCGATGCGGCTCCTGCGATTGCCACATCACACCGACCCGTCCGCAGGCTCCAGAACGCCTCCGCAACTGCGACCAATGAGGTCGAACAGGCCGTGTGCACACTCACCGCGGGTCCATGCAGATCGAGCTTATGGGCAATTCGTGTTGCGACGTAATCCTTGTCGTTCTGCAACAGGATGCTCGTGTCATCGAGCTGCCCTTGAAACTCAGGATGCGTGAGCAAATTGTTGAGCAGATAACTGGTGCCGTACACACCGGCATACACACCCACCAGCCCACGAATAGACCCCGGCACGTTTCCAGAGTGCTCGAGCGCAGCCCACATCGTTTCAAGTAATAGCCGATGCTGAGGATCAAGCAGTCGTGCTTCGCGCGGAGTCACATCAAAAAACGCAGCGTCAAATTGATCGTAGCCACCAATCATCCCGCGTGCTTTCACATAGTTTGGATCGGCAACCATGTCGGCTGGCACGCTCGGATCCAGCTCTGCGTCACTGAACCGTGTCAGGTGCGAATCGCCGGCGCAGATCAAACGCCACAGTGCATTTACATCACTTGCACCGGGAAATTTTCCGGCCATACCGACGAGTGCGATTGGTTCGTGCGCAGCTGACCTTTCGCGATGACGTTGCGCGCGAATTCGCGGCATCGCTGAATCGCGTTCTAACCCGATCAGCGCGGCCAATTCGCGTGGAGTCGGCGATTCAAAGAATCGCTCGACAGGCACCGCGATACCAAGTCTGCCACGAATTTTCCCGAGTACACTCATTGCAAGCAACGAATTACCACCAACGAGGAAAAAATTGTCCTCTGCGCCAACAGGGTCAAATCCAAGCACATCGGCAAAGATTCCGCACAACGTGTTTTCGCGACTACCGCGCGGTGCAACGAAAGCCTGCCCAGTGTCCGGACGACCGAAACGCGGCACCGGTAATGCTGCGCGATCGAGCTTACCGCTCGGAGTCATCGGCATGCTGTCAAGCCAAACGTACCACGCCGGGACCATATGATCAGGAAGCGCGCGCTCTAGCCATTGACGCAGCGAGTCGTTCGTGGCAGCAGATGGATTACCCGTCAGATACGCCACCAGCCTCGCGTCGTTTGCACGCTCCTCTCGCAGCACCACAGCAGCTTGTGACACGTTGGCATACTGCTCCAGAACCATTTCAATTTCGCCTAGCTCAACACGGAAACCGCGCAACTTCACTTGATAATCCACACGCCCAAGAAACTCCAAAGTTCCATCGGCACGTAGGCGCGCGAGATCGCCTGTTCGGTATAGCCGAGCACCGTGTGTTGTGGCGAATGGATCCCTGATGAATCGTTCCGATGTTAGATCTGGTCGGTTGAGATATCCGCGGCAGATCTGTGCGCCACCAAAGAAGAGTTCACCCGCGACACCAATTGGCATAGGCCGAAGCGCTGCATCAAGGATGTACGCCTGCGTGTTGGCTACCGGCGTTCCAATTGCAACGTGCGTTGCGTCGCGCTCAACGCGCCAGTACGCGACGTTGACCGCCGCCTCAGTTGGTCCGTACAAATTATGAAGCGCTGCATCAAGCACTGCGAAGAAAGCGTCTTTCAAGTCGACGGTGAGTGCCTCACCGCCACAGGTCACGTGGCGCAGCGATGTACACTCACGCGCACGCGGATGCGAGAGGAAAACACGCAGCATCGACGGAACGAAATCCACCAACGTGATCTGTTCGCGGATGATTGTTTCGACGAGATATTCGGGATCTTTATGTCCTTGCGGTTTGGCAAGCACCACGACCGCTCCAGCCAGCAACGGCCAGAATAACTCACAGATTGAGGCATCAAAACTATACGGCGTCTTCTGTAAAACCCGATCGCGCGCATTCAGCACAAATTCCGACTGCATCCACTGTAGACAGTTCACGATCTGTCGATGCTCGTTGAGCGCGCCCTTCGGCTGCCCGGTGGATCCCGACGTGTAAATGACGTAGGCAAGCGATGACGAAGCTTGTGAAATCATCGGATTGTCGTGTGATGCGCCGAGGAGCAATGCAGTGTTATCAACGTCGAGCATGTCCAACCCATCCGGTAGCGCAGCGACGGTTGATCGCTGTACCAGCACCAACGGGCGCTTGGTGTCTGCGAGCATAAACGCCAAACGCTCGCGTGGATACTCTGGATCAAGTGGAACGTATGCGGCACCCGCTTTAATGATTGCAAGCAATCCAACCATCATCCCGACTGATCGCTCCACGCAGATACCGACAAGCGAATCAGTCCCAACTCCTCGCGCGCGCAACGTGTGAGCCAACTGGTTCGCACGGCGATTCAGTTCAGCGTATGTCACCGAGACGCCTGCGCCAACGATCGCGATCGCATCTGGAGTCGTCGCGACCTGCGCCTCAATCAGCGTGTGCAAACACGCATCGTCGTACGAGACATCGGTTGCGTTGAGCCGCGCAAACGCGAGCATATCAACGTCGGATGTCAGAGACAATGCGGTGACCTCGGCGTCTGGCGATGCGGCCAGCGCCGTCAACGCAGCCTGCATGAGGATGAGTAAACGGATGACGGCGTCTGACGAGAAGCGAGAGCCGTTGTAGCTGGCGTGGATCTCGCTGAAGTCACTCGACACCGCGACGTACAGGGCGGTCGCAGACGGTACCGCATCCGGTCTTGCGAGGGTGCCCAGTGCCACGACGCTGTCCACCAGCGGCACGCCCGGGCGATCAATCCACGCGGCGATCTCGCGAAGCGACGCGGAATTGGCGATTCGTGCTTCGCGTTCCGCATGGAGGTCCCGGAGCCAAGCGCGCACACTTCCTTTGATCGGCACCGCGACTGGCGCCGGAAGAATGATCGGGCTGCCACCCTGTTGGACCACCTCGCCGAAGCAGACCACAGTCTCGCGAGACATCGCTCGGTTGACCAATGCCCATGCAGCGATACAGGCACACTCGTCGTTCGCCTGCATCGAGCGCAACCCATCCCAGAGCGTCGTCCGTTCTCGCTCCGGGACTGAAGTTCCCACCGAGAGCAACTCGCCGACCGATTTCCCTCCGTTGGGCTCCATGTCACCGGCAAGCACGGTCGCGTTTCCGTGCCCATTTAGTACCTTCAGCCAGTAGCGAGCGGACTCGCTGATGGGCGCGGTCATAGCATGACCGCCGCGCAGGGCCATTGGGCGAAACGCTCGTGATGGAACTGGCGCCCGATCGTCTCATTTGTACTGATCGAGAACGCCTCGCGAGCCGCGAAGCGCCCAGCAAACGCTCTGCCAAACGCACATTCGAATCTTTTTCCCACTTTTCGCACGCTCCCCCAGCTTCCGCACGCCTGAACGCAGGCGCGCAATCGCCCCGATGACCACGTCGTTCGCGCCACCTGTGACGATACATCACCGATAGCCGTAACGACAATTGAGACATTATTGTGCCTTATAACGTTCACTCTGCGAGACGCGTATTCTCGCGCGTCCAACTGGAGTGCTCCACTCGCTCGCTTTGCACGACATGACGATGCACGAGTACGACAACTTTGATCCGTTTGCCGCCGGTGAGCTCAGTCATACTGCGCCCCTGACACCGGAGCAGGAGGAGATCTGGCTCAGCATCCAGTTTGGTGCGGAGTCTGCGAATTTGTCGTACAACGAATCGGTCGCGATCAGCCTGGAAGGCCCGCTGAATGCGTCGGCGCTTGAGCGCGCAATCGCGAGGCTGAGCGATCGGCACGAAGCGCTGCGCTGCGCTCTTAGCGGTGATGGACGAAAGGTTTGCATTCTGCGCAGTTGCATTCTTCCAGTTGCGATGCAGGATCTGACATTCCTGTCGCCAGCGGACCAACAAAAAGCATTGGCTAGCGCGCGCTCGACAGCGGTCACGCTGCCATTCAATTTGCAGCAGGC
>JANNWU010000212.1:0-27978 GCA_031408755.1 Gemmatimonadaceae bacterium
CATCCAGGCCGCGCGGATCTGGATCTTGATGCGCAACAAAGAAGTCGGTTGCCACACGCATCGGTACAATGCGCGCCGCACCCTTATACGTAAGATCGGGACGGTCTGCACGTTCAGCCCATGCGCCAGGACCAATGCCAGCGGTCAACGGATTGCCAATTGGTTCGAGCGGCGAACCGAAATTCGAATCCATTGGTCGCGCATTTTTCGGAATGATATTCTCAGCCATGGACTATCGCTCCGGGTGCGTGGGAATGAATTCCTTCTTGCCAGGATAAGCGGGAAAACCCTGTACATCGCGCCCAGGTTCATTCGACACCAGCGGATACCCTTCCCGCTTGTCTTCGCGGCGCAAATACAAAATCAGCCCGAAGAAACAGAACCAGAACACATAGAGCACCACCTGCGTGATGTCGATGTACGGCGTGAGATTCCTGAACATGCAAACTCCTTCCAGGTGAGAGACAACCGCGATTTACGCCGGGAACTCTGCGATTCCAAATGGAACCGAATGCACATCCGACCGACGTTTCGCCGTCAGCGGACCAAGCACGATCAACAGCACCAACAACCCAACAATCGCGACCAAATACGACGCGACGTACCCAAGACTGTTTGATGGATCTGGAATACCGACGCGACCATCGCGCACCGCACCCGTCACGCCATCACGAATCGCGCCCGAAACAGCCATCGCGAGCCCAGCCGACGTGGCCTGCACCGCTCCCCACGCACCAAGCGCCAGCCCATGCTCGCCCTTGTGTGGCAACGCCATCACGCGGAGCAACGTCCCAATGCTGAACAGACCATTGCCGAACCCAATGCAGAGCGCACCGAGAACCAGCAGCGCCGGTGCCAACATTGGCGAGGAAAGGATGATCATCGCAAAGCCGAACATGCCGATCACTGCACCAACGCCACCGAGTCGAATTGGATCCGCGCCTTGCGACGCACGTTTCGACGCAATCGCAAAACTCGCGATCGCGCCACAGGCCATCACGGCTGTGAGCAGCGTGGTCGCAGCTACACCAAGCTGCAACACCTGTCCGCCAAACGGTTCCAACAACACATCCTGCAATGTGAACGCAAAGGTGCCCACTCCAACGGCAACGAGCAGTCGAACAACTTGGGGACAATCCGCGACAAAGCGCCGCCATGCGTCGCGAAATGGTGGCCGAGCAATGCTCGGGGCCTTCGTTGGCGCCGAACCACGCGCCTCCTGCTTCCACACCGCGAAAACATTCAGCAGCAACGTCAACTCGGCGGCGCCCTGAATCACTTGAATCAAGACCACTTTATTGAAATTCCGCAGCATCGCGCCGTACGCCACACTCGCCAACACCATGCCGACCATTAGCATCAGGTACAAGAGCGCGACAACACGTGGCTGATCTTTCTCCGGTGTGATATCCGTTGCCAGCGCCAAGCCGGCCGTCTGCACCATGTGCGAACCAAGGCCCGTGCAGAGAAACGCCAAGAAACTTGCCGCAACGCCCACGCCACGATGCCCAGTGGTATCACCGGCAAGAATGAACAACGCCACCGGCATGATCGCGAGGCCACCAAACTGCATCAGCGTGCCGAACCAGATGTAAGGCACTCGTCGCCATCCAAGCACCGACACATGCGTATCGGATCGATACCCGATCAGCGCGCGCAACGGTGCCGTGAGCAGCGGTACTGCAAGCATCAGCCCAACGACCAACGCCGGCAGTTTGAGCTCAACAATCATCACGCGGTTGAGTGTGCCGGCCAACAACGTTGTCGCAAGCGCGACTGTGAATTGCAACAGCCCAAGTCGCAGCAATCGCGACAACGGCAACTCCGTTGTCGCGACATCCGCGAACGGCAAAATACTCGACCCATATCGGGCAACGAGTCGCGAGACGAACGGTTGGCGAGGGGAAGTCGCCATCAGTTCACCAGACCGGCTGCATGCGAACATCAGTTGGCAGCACATTCTGCTCCACTGGCAACGCGTACAACCGTACGAATGTCGCAGCCACGCTCAGCTTCAGTGCCGCACGTCGCAGAGTCGCACCTATGCCGCCCATCGCCTTTGTCGCTTCAATTGCCTGCGCCAATTGAAACATCTTCTCGAACAACTCCCACAACTTGGGGCTTTCGAGATCCAGACTGACGGGAAACACCTGCTTACTGATCAGGCTCGTAAGCTTGATCACTTTCCGATCGTACTCATCAACCGACATGCCCATTGCGCCGAAAAATGACGCACGCATGTGATCGCGCACGTACATCGTGCAAAAGACAGCCAACAGAAAGAATCGAATCCAATATTTGTTGATCCCCTGCAGCGTTTCAGGATTGGCGCGCATCAAGACCGCAAATGCCTCGCCGTGACGGAATTCATCGTTGCACCAATTGTCGAACCACTTGAAAATCGGATGCCACCGCTTGTCGGGCTGCTGCTCAAAATTGCGGAAGATCGTGATGTAGCGCGCGTATCCAATCTTCTCAGAGAGATACGTGGCGTAGTAAATGAATTTCGGCTTGAAAAATGTGTACTTCTTCGTACGTGTCAGAAAACTCAGATCCACGCGCACGTTGAAGTCATTCAGCGTATGGTTGATGAAGCCAGCGTGACGCCCTTCGTCGCGGCTCATGTAACCAAACAGCTCTCGAACATCTGGATTCTTGCAGCGCTTCTTGATCTCTGCGTACAAAATACATCCAGAAAACTCGGCGGTCACAGAGCTGATCAAGAAGTCGACGAACTCCTGTCGCAGCTTCGGCGGCAACTTCGAAAAATCCTCGTCGAACTCCGCCGTGCGCTTGAAATGATTACGATTCGGATCCGACTTGAACTCCGCAACCATCGCATCCCACTGCCCACGCATTGATGAAAAATCGAGCTTGTTCAGCTCATCGAAATCGGTGGTGTAAAAACGGGGATTGAGCGCTGCATCTTGCGCGGCAATCGCGGTGCTTTCCACCGTCGATTGTGGTTCCGACGTCAATTCAGCGCGGCCCTCGGCAACGTTATACATATCGGTCAGCCCTCGAATCCAACTTCATAAAGTTCAGTGATGCGCGTTCGGCCCATCACCCGCTCCCATGCGCGCCGAGGCAGACTCGCCTTCGACACCGTCGCGCGTGCAGTCATCGTGCGCTTCTCATCAATCGCAATAAAACTCGGCGCACCGTGCACCAGCACCTCGTCGCCTTCATTCACTTCCACGCCCTCAAGAATCACGTGCGCATGCAACTCGCGCGACGTGGCTTCAAGATCGATCATCGCGGGCACCTCAATCGTGCGGCGGTACAAAAACCACACTGCCAAGATCACCAGCAACGCGATCAGCAGGTTTGGGATCGTCATCATGCCTTCACTTCCGCTGACGAGAGAGAAACCACAAGGCCAGAATGATGATCAGCACGATCCACATGCTGTCACCTCCATGTCACGTCGCCGCAATTCCAGCGCCTGCGATGTGTAAAATCCACTTTCTACGCGATGTGTGCGCTGCGCTGACCACTGCTGTAATCGTGCATCACGCGCCACACCACGCAGTAGCGGAGACATGCCGACCGGTTCAATCGCTGGCGCTCGATCGCGACGCGGAAAGAGCGTCCCGATTGCGTGCACCACTGCCAACAACGGTGTGCGCGGCGCAAACGTTACCGCCATCGCCACACGAGTCCGTGTCGCGAGCGCAGCGTACGCATCGAGCATATCTGTCATGCGATAATGAATGAGAGAATCCATTGCAACGACGTAATCGAACGTGCCGAGCTGCGGATCAAGCATGTCGCCCGACCGCCACTCAATCGTCCCCCTCTCGAATTTCCCCGCAGACCGCGACTCGGCTAGTCCCACCAAGGTCGGACTGAGATCAATGGCGACCACCGAGGCGCCGCGCCGAGCGAGCTCAACAGCTTGCACTCCCGTTCCGCAGCCCGCGTCGAGCACCCGCATACCGGTCAAATCAGCGGGGAGATAGCCCGACAGCGTGTGGCGCATCCGCTCTCGACCCTCTCGCACGGTACGCCTGACCCAGCTCACCTGCGAATCGGAGGTCAGCGTTGCCCATGCTGCGGCGGCAGTCCGATCGAAGTATTCGTGCAGCCACGCGCGACGCTCCGTATAGGTGCGACTCCCCGGCGTGCCGGTTTCCATCTCAGTCACAGGTACAGCCATCGCTCAGTCGTACCCGAGCAAATCAAAGATCTCGCGATCTTTCAGCGGCTGGATGAGCAGTGGCGGCACACCGTCTACGAGGCGCTGTGCACAGGCCATGTATTCGTCCTGCACGGCCTTCACTTCGGGATCGCTCGAATCCATCTCGAACATGGTGCACTTCTTCAGTCGGCTGCGACGGATCGCATCGAGATCAGGAAACTTGGCCGTTGTCGTGAGCCCAACGACGTTGTTATAGCGATCAATCTGATCGGTGTCCTTGCTGCGGTTCGCGATCACGCCGCCCACACGGACCTGATAATTCTTCGACTTCGCGAGCACCGCCGCGATGATACGGTTCATAGCAAAGATCGAATCGAAATCGTTCGCGGTGACGATCATCGCACGATGCGCGTGCTGCAGCGGCGCTGCGAATCCACCGCAGACAACGTCGCCCAGCACGTCGAAGATCACTACGTCGGTGTCTTCAAGCAGGTGATGTTCCTTCAACAGCTTCACCGTTTGTCCAACCACGTAGCCACCGCAGCCTGTGCCGGCCGGCGGACCACCAGCCTCGACACACATCACGCCATTGTAACCTTTGAATACAAAATCTTCAGGCCGCAATTCCTCACTGTGAAAGTCCACGCCTTCGAGCGTGTCAATCACCGTTGGAATCATCGACTTGGTCAGCGTAAAGGTCGAGTCGTGTTTCGGATCGCAACCGATTTGCAAGACGCGTTTGCCCAAGTGTGAAAACGCCGCTGACAAGTTGGACGATGTGGTGCTCTTGCCAATGCCACCTTTCCCGTACACCGCAATGCAAAGCGCACCGGTGATCTTGTCATCTTCATTCAGATGCACCTGCAGGCTGCCTTCGCCATCCTCTCGCCCCGTAAGCACCGGGAGCCGTGTTGACACTGCCACGTTACTTCTCCTGAAACAGGAAATCACGCTCGACGCACGCCACCACGCGCATCGGTTCTGCCATTGCGATCATCATCGTGCGACAACGCCCTCCAACCGATCTTCCAAATCTGCGGCCGCGTCACGCAACGCGTCCAGCGTCTCTGCATCCGGCGACCAATAGCCACGATCATTGGCTTCCAACAATTTACTCGCCATTCCCGCTGCCGCCGACGGATTGAGCGCCGCCAAGCGTTCACGCATCTCCGCATCCAGCACGAAGGTCTGCGCGATGTCGCCGTACACCCAGCCCGGGACACTTCCCGTCGTCGATGACCAGCCAACTGTCGTCGCGACGTGCCCTGCAATGTTCCGCACGCCTTCGTACCCGTGCACCAACTGTCCCTCAAACCATTTGGGATTCAGCATCCGCGTGCGTGTCTCGAGCACAACCTGCTCCTCAAGCGTGCGGATCTTACCATCCTTGCCTGTATGGTCGCCCATGTAGCACGCCACTTTCTTTTGCTGCTGCTGTTCTATCACGCGATTGACGCCACCAAGTGCTTCCACATACTGATCGATATCAGTGGCACCCAGCTCCACCGAATCCACATTCTGAAAACTCAGCGACGCGGTGCCCAACGCGCGCTTCATCATCTTCTGGCCCGCACGGCATTTGCCGTCGGCGCCATATGCAAAACCTTTGCGCTGCACAAATAAATCAGCCAGCTGATCGTCATCATCCCAGCGGCCCGTCTCAAGCAACAGGTTGACGTTCGATCCGTATGATCCTTCTGCATTCCCGAAAACGCGGAGTGACGCCGTCTCCATATCGACGCCATCTTCGCGTATTGCCGCGAGCGCGTGCTTCCGAATAAAATTCTCCTCCTCCGGTTCATCAGCGTTCGCACAGAGCAACGCCGCCTCAGCGAGCAATTTCACCTGAAGCGGAAGCAAATCGCGGAAGATTCCGGAAAGCGACGCCACCACGTCCACCCGTGGGCGGCCAAGCTGTAGCAGCGTGAGTAGCCGCGCACCAGAGAGGCGGCCCACTCCATCAAAGCGCGGAACAACACCCATCAACGCAAGAACCTGCGCCAACTGCGTCCCTTCCGATTTCATGTTATCCGTGCCCCACAACACAAACGCGATGGTTTCGGGGAAATCATTGCCGTCAGCGACATGGCGCGCAATCAACTGTTCGGCACGCACCGCACCCTCTTTCAGCGCAAACGGGCTCGGCACTTTATAAGGATCAAAACCATACAAATTGCGACCGGTCGGCAGCACTGCAGTGTTCCGCACCAAATCGGCAGCCGGTGCCGCCGTCACGTAGCGACCGTCCAGCGCACGCAGAATTCCAGGAATCTCAGAATCTTCAGCCAGTAACCGGTCCAGCGACAGCACGCCGCGAAGTGTAGGCTCAAGCGCGAGTGGTGCAATCCCTGCACGTTCGGCAGCTCGCAGGCCAGCATTTACGTCGCCAGACGACACAGTCGCGGACACGATTTCGCGCGCCGCTGCATCAAGCTGCTCATCGGAAATCACACTGCGGGCCGATGCCCGTAATGTCTCACCAAATGGTAAAACATCCGCCTCTGGACGCCCGACATTCGCGATAGCGAGCAGCATATCTGCGCGTTCATCTACAGACGGTGTTTTGCCGACGATATGCAGTCCCACCGGAATCAATGCCTGCTCAACTTCAAGCAACTTCTGACGCACCAACTCAATCACGACGCCGTCTGCACCTGTCCACTGCGGTGTGGTGGTTGCAAGTTCCAGTGCGCAGGCTTGTTCGTGCAACAGCGTCGCCACGGAATCTCGTTCAGCGTCAGTCGTACGGTCGTCCATTTTACGCCAGCGATCGAACGTCGCCTTCAGGTCAACCAATCCCTTGTACAATCCGGCAGCTGACACCGACGGCGTGAGGTAGCTGATCAACGTTGTTGCACCGCCGCGACGCTTGGCCAGCGTGCCTTCCGATGAGTTGTTCGACGCGTACAAATACACATTCGGTAGATCGCCAATCAGGCGATCCGGCCAGCATTGATCAGTGAGCCCGGCCTGCTTTCCTGGCATAAATTCGAGTGCGCCGTGCGTGCCAAAATGCAGCGCAACATCTGCTCTCCAATCTTCCCGCAACCAGCGATAAAATGCGCTGAAGGCATGCGTCGGCGCGAAATTCCCTTCAAACAGCAATCGCATCGGATCACCCTCCCACCCGAACGACGGCTGCACGCCAACGAAGAGATTCCCGAACTCAGCGCCGAGGATCTGAATACCATACCCATCGGCGAACTGCTTGCCGGGTGCTGCGCCCCACGCGCCCTCAATCTGCGGCAACCATTCTTCACGACGCACATGATCATCGGTCGGAATGCGCGTAAACACAGACGCGACAGCGCCAAATTGCTCGCGGTTGCCTTCAATGATCAGCGACCGTAACGCATCAACCGATTCCGGCACCGTAACGGTGTAGCCGGCGTCGCGCATCGCACCCATTGTGTTGTACAACGAGTGAAAACAATCGATGTACGCGGCACTCCCGGTGTTTCCTGCGTTGGGTGGAAAATTAAACAAAACCACCGCAACCTTCCGATCCGCACGCGCAGTTCGGCGCATGCGAATCATCTGCATGACGCGATCGGCCATTGTCTCAACGCGCTCGGCGATCGGGAGCGATTCGGCCTGCTCTACACCTTTCGACGCTCCAACCTTACCAGCAAAAACCATCGGGCCAATCGCACCATCCAACTCGGGGATGGCTACTTGCAGTGTCGCTTGCAATGGATTCAAGCCGCGCGGGTCGTTGAGCCAATCTGGCGTTGTCTGAAATTCCAACGTCTGCAAACAGAAATACGGTACGTCTAACCGCGACAGAATCTCTTGGGCGGCGTTGGAATCGTTGTACGCCGGTCCGCCCACCAACGAGAATCCCGTGAGTGAAACGACAGCGTCCACTCGACTGGTGCCATTGCTGTCGAAAAAATACTTTTCCATTGCCGGTCGCGAATCGAGCGCGCTCGCAAACGCCGGAATGGTGCGCAACCCACGCGACTCAAACGCGCGCACCACGGCCGCGTAGTGCGCCACGTTGTCTGCCAAAAGATAACTGCGCCCAAGCAGCACGCCGACCGCGCCTGACGTTCCGCGCGAAGGAATGGCCGACAGTGACTCCGTGATGCCGTGGTCGTCGCGCACATCCGGATGCCATAATCCCACTTCTGCATAGCTGCGTGGCGCCGCCGACGTCACGCGCGAGCGCAACACTTTGCGCGGCCCGTCAGCGTACTTCTCGACGTGCAACAGAATCAAGTTCGCAATATTCTCCGCCGTCCCCGCGAGCCAATACTGAATGCTCAGCAGATAGACGCGCACATCTTGCGCCGGTCCGGGAATGAACTTCAGCAGTTTCGGCATCGCTTTGAGCGCCGTCATCTGACGCTCACCACTCGACTTGCCGTCCGTGCGAGATCCGCGAAGTTTCTTGAGAATTCCGAGAGGCGACCACGGGCTCGTCTTCTTCTCGACGGCGCCACCCATATCGAAGCGACCCATCTTGGTGCAGCGCACCAGTTCCGCCGCCGACACGGCGACAAGCATCGAGTCGCAGTGGTCACGACGAGCCAACAGCGCATCGCGAATTGCCGTGACCTGTTCATCCTGGAAGCACTGCGTCACCGCGATAATGTCACCGGTCGCGATATCCGCCTTGCAGCGCGCGAGCGCATCGGGACTTTCCGGCCAATCCGACGCAACGTGCACGCACAGCTCAATCGACGGCAACTGCCGCACCACCATCGTCGCCGCTTGAGCGACTGCGCCTGCCAAATGCGCGTCAAGCGTGATGATGACAAACTTGAGCGGCGGCAGTTGCTCAGCGGCCATAGTGCGCCTTCGCGTCGTACAGCGTTTCCGTTGTGATTAATTTGATGCCCTGCGCAGCGGCAAACTTTTCTGTGTTACGCCGCGCTTTTCCGCGCACGAAGAATGGAATCTTCGACAATTCCTTCTCACCGTCTGGGCTCCACACGGGACTGCCAGATTGCGCATCAGCATGCGCGCCCGACGCCTCGACCACAGTGGTGGCCGTGGGCGATAGCACCGGCGCGTGCGCCGGTTCCGAGACGACGGGCGTGGCGACATCACCTTGCGGCGCAGTCCCCATTACACTGGCAGAACCCTCAGGCTTGGCCGGCGCAACGCTGTGCAAGTGCGACGGAGTTGCACCGTCGCCAAACTCAAAATCTTCTCGGAACATCTGCAATAGATGCTCCTCCAATCCCATCATCAACGGGTGCACCCACGCATCAAAGATGACGTTCGCACCTTCAAAACCCATCTGCGGCGAATAGCGTGCAGGCACATCTTGCACATGAATCGGCGTCGAGATCACCGAGCACGGCACCCCAAGACGCTTGGCAATGTGTCGCTCCATCTGCGTACCCAATACCAACTCGGGCTGGAGTTCCGCCACAGTGCGTTCCACATCCAAGTAATCGTCAGTAATGAGCGCGCTCACACCGTACTTCTCGGCGCACGCCTTTACTTCGCGCGCCATTTCGCGGCTGTACGTACCCAGTCCAACAACCTTGAATCCAAGTTCTTCGCTTGCGATGCGAGCCGCGGCAACAACATGCGTTCCATCGCCGAAGATGAACACGCGCTTTCCCGTCAAGTACGTTGAGTCTACCGAGCGAGAATACCAAGGCATACGTGACTGACTGCTGCCGAGCGACGCACCACCAGGTACCTCACCACCGGTCACAGCCGAAACATCCACGTTCAGTACACGGCCCACTTCGGCAATAAAGTCGCGAGTCGCGCCGACACCAATTGGTACAGTGCTGATCGTCGGCATATCGAAGCTGCGATTGAGCCAGCTACACACGCTCAGTGCGATTTCCGGATACAAGCACACATTCGCGTCGGCGTCGGGCAGTGCGCGCAAGTCGTCTGGCGTTGCACCAAGCGGCGCGCACACATGCACATCCACGCCAACACTCGCCAGCAACCGCGTGATCTCTGCGATGTCATCGCGACAGCGGAAACCGAGCACCGTACCGCCCAGCAGATTCACTCGTGGTTTACGACCTTCACGAGTCGGTCGCGCCTCGCGCGTCTTCGAACGCTCAAGCAACAGCGTGCGCACAAGCTGATAAAACGTTTCCGCCGCACCCCAATTCTCCTTCTTTGAATACGACGGCAGCTCAAGCGGAACAACCGGCATCGACAAGCCCATGCCCAGTGCAAGACTACCCGGATTATCCTGAATCAACTCGGCCGTACAGCTCTCACCAACGAGGAGCGCTTTTGGTTGAAAGCGATCGACCGCGTCTTGGATCGCACGCGTGACAATATTGGCGGTATCACCGCCCAAATCGCGCGCTTGGAACGTCGTGTACGTGACCGGCGGACGTTTATCCTGCCGCTCAATCATCGTGAAAAGTAGATCCGCATACGTATCACCTTGCGGTGCGTGCAACACGTAATGCACATCACGCATCGACGTTGCAATGCGCATCGCACCAACGTGAGGCGGACCTTCGTACGTCCAGAGTGTCAGTTGCATGCGATCATACCGTTAGTCTGGCGCTGCGATCAAGCGGCCGAGCAAACAATTCCGCTAAATCACCAGCTTGGTCGTAGCCTTGAATGGGCGAGAATACGAGCTCAATCGACCATTTCGTTCGAATGCCACGCGCTTCGAGAGGGTTCGCAAGTCCAAGCCCACACACAGTCAAATCCGGACGCAGTGCCTCACACCGTGCGAGTTGTTTCTCGACGTCCTGGCCTTCGCTAAGCATCGTGCCTTCCGGCAGCAACGCTAATTCTGAATCCGCGAGCAGCCGATCTAAATACGGCGTGCCAACTTCTACCAGCGACATGCCACACTCGCGTGACAGAAAGCGCGCCAGCGGGAGCTCCAGTTGCGAATCAGGGAAGAAGAAAATGCTCTTTCCTTCAAGTGCGCCACGGTAGCGTTGCAGCGACATCACCGCGCGCTCGTGCGCTGGTGCGGTCACGCGTCGAAAGTGTTCAGCAGGAATGTCAAACGCCGCTGCCGCTGCCGCCAGCCATCGTGTTGTACCATCAGCGCCGAGCGGATATGGCGCGTGTAAAAGCGTCGCGCCGCGCGCTTGCAGAGCGCGTACCGTCTCGCCAACAAAAGGCTGTGCAAGGAGCAGTTGCGTGCCCGGCCCAACCGGCGGCAATTCGGCCGCGCGGCGCGCTGGAAAGTACGACACCGGCCCAATACCAAGTTGCGCAAAGAGTCGCGAAAACTGATCCTCGATCACATCGGCAAGCGTGCCGACCACCATCAAACGGCGTTCGGAATTTTCACTCGCCGGCAGATGCGGAACCATCGCCTTGAGACACTGATCTTCCCCCTGCGTGAACGTCGTTTCAATACCGCTGCCCGAGTAGCTCAAAATGCGCACGCGCGGAAAATTCTCACGATTTAGTCGCGCGGCAGCAGTCACCAAATCCAAAAACAACACTTCACTCGGGCACGATCCGACCAGAAATAGTGTCGTGATTTCAGGGCGCCGAGCAAGCAATACTGCCACCACGCGATCCAATTCGGCGTAGCAGTCAGCCATTCCCGCGAGATCACGATCCTGCAGAATTGCGGTCGCAAAACGAGGCTCCGCAAAAATCATCACGCCAGCAGCCGATTGTAGCAAGTGTGCACACGTCCGCGAACCAACGACCAGGAAAAACGCATCTTGCATTTTGCGATGCAACCACACAATTCCTGTCAATCCACAGAACACTTCGCGCTGGCCACGTTCGCGCAACACCGGCGCATCAAGGCAGCCTGATCCGGCTGGCATTTCTGGAAAAATCGGAAGCGACGTACTCACGCTGCCAACACGGCGCGCAATTGTGCGTCATGCGCTTCCTGCAGCCGCGCCGCGCGCAGTTTCAGAATGAACTGCACGGCATTCACGACGTAGACGGAGTACGCAGCCAACGCCACGACGAAAAGCGCTGTTGTTTGCAATTCACCTGTCAGCAAGCCGATCAGGTAGATCGTGTGCAACGCGATGACGACGAAACTCACCACATCTTCCCAGAAAAACGCTGGTGCAAAGAGATACTGGCCGAAGACAACCTTTTCCCATATCGCGCCTGTGATCATGATCGTGTACAACAGGATGGTTTTGGCGACAATCGAGACGTGCGCAGCGTACACTCCATCGCCAGTAACCAGCGAACGCACTACAAGCACGACACTCACCGCGAAGACAGCGAACTGCACCGGCGCCAGAATTCCTTGCACAAGCGTCCATTTTGTCGCATCGCGACGCAGACGTTGCTCCGGCGTGTAGAGTGACGTGCGCGCGCGGGGAGACGCCGCCGTTCCGCCGCCTGCTACCGTCCTATTTGTGTCCATCGCCAGTCCGCCATCCACCAATGCGCTGCGCTCCAAAAAGCCGTTCCTCCGAGGCTACCCCTGAGACGCAAAGTGTCAAGTAAAGCTGACACCTTGCCAGCGCCTGCTATCTTGCCAAAGGTTAGATTTGACAAGCGTCACTGCGGGGGTTTCTTCCCACCAGTACGCGTGATTTGTGTGAACCGCCCATTGGTCACTTGGCGCGGTACACCATCCACCTCAGCGCCAAGAGGGCCCCGTTGTCTAGTCCGATTCAATCGTCAGCGGGCGGCTCCGTGCCAGCCGAGTGTGAAGTGCCTCGCGTTCGTGGGGTCTCGCTTGGACGCTCCATGGAGCTGGAACTCATCCCCCGTCTCCTGGGTCAGGCGCGTGCGGCTGACGCACTCACCGCTGCGCAGCGTGTACCGCACCCAGGTATTGTGCAGGGCGATATTGATCGGTTCGTGAAGGCCTGCCTTTCGTACAACGAAACGCTGTCTCCTGCGATTGTGGCGGCGTTGATGGAAGCCGGCGTCCCACTTGAGAGAATTTGTCTGGATCTCCTCACCCCGGCGGCCCGAGTGCTCGGTACGCAGTGGGAAGAAGATGAGGTCGACTTCCTCGAAGTCACGCTCGGGCTCGGTAGGATGCAACGCGTTGTCCGCGATCTTGGCCGACGCATCTCCGCTGAAACGCCGATGTCTGAAGACGCTGGCCAAGCGTTTCTCTGCGGGATGCCGGATGAGCAGCACTCATTGGGCCTCGCGATGGTTGCCGAATTTTTTGTAGCCGACGGCTGGGGTGTCACGGTGGGTCCGCCACTCGGCGTAGATGACGTACTACACGAGGTTGGTGCGCACTGGTATGACGTAGTCGGTCTTTCGGCGGGCGTCGCCGAGCGAATTCCACGTATCACGGAAGTCATTCGGCAAATCCGCCACGCCTCCTTAAATGCCGAGGTCGCTGTGCTCGTTGGTGGTAACGCATTTCAGGGGCAGCCTGATTTAGTGGCGCGCGTCGGTGCTGACGCCTCCGCACCCGATGCCGCGCAGGGCCCGCTCGTCGCCCGAACCCTCGTTCAGGCTCGCCGCGCAGCACAGGAAGAACGGAATGCGTCGCCTCCATCATCGAGCGCCTCTCCGTGAGCGAGCCGCGCACAGTCGACGGTGGCCTTGCGAACCTGGAGCCTCAGCTTGCCGCAGACGTCGTCGCGAATACCGGTGACCTCGCGGTCATCGTCGATCGAACTGGTGTTGTGCGCGCGGTGGTGTCGACCGACTCGGAATTGAAAGAAGCTGGAATGGAGAGCTGGATCGGCCAGCACTGGGCGCAAACGGTCACTTTGGAGACGCGCGGGAAGGTTGAAGCTTTGCTGCGCGATGCCGGAAGCAAAGCGGCAGGCCGCCGCCGCCAGGTAAATCATATCGTTCCTGGCGGAAACGATTTGCCGGTGTCGTACACGGTCATGCGAGTTGGACGCGACGGAGCCTTTGTCGCCGCCGGTCGCGATATGCGCACCGTCTCGGCACTACAGCAGCGATTGGTTGAGGCGCAGCAGGCCATGGAACGCGACTATTGGCGTCTGCGGCACGTCGAAACGCGCTATCGCCTGCTCTTTCAGCTCGCTGCCGAAACGATTCTGGTCGTTGACAGCACCAGCATGCGCGTGATGGACGCAAACGCCGCTGCCGGACGTCTGTTTGGTGAGCCACCGGAGAAGCTTACCGGCCGGACGTTCCCATTCGGAATCACGCCCGATGATCTCAGGATCGTGGGCGACACGCTCGCCAACGCGCGTGCGATTGGTAAAAGCAACGACGTTCGCATTCGTATGGCCAGAAACGGCGAAGAGTACAGCTTAGGCGTGTCGACGTTTCGGCAAGACAGCTCCACCCTGCTGCTGATTCGCTTCGCGCCTCTCGATTCCGGGCGCCATGTTGGCGACGGCGGGGAGCGGAACCGGATCGCGGCCCTCCTTGAACAGTCGCCCGATGCGTTTGTCATCACCGAAATCAACGGTACGGTGAGTTACGCAAATCGAGCCTTCTTAGACCTCGTTCAGCTCACGTCGGATGAGCAAGTGCGCGGCGAAGAGATTGGCGCCTGGATCGGACGGCCAGGTGCCGATTTCGAGGTATTCGTGACGATGCTGCGTCGCAATGGCGCAGTCCGCTTGGCGTTGACATCTGCGCGTGGTGTGCTTGGGCTTGCTACAGAGGTTGAAGTGTCGGCGGCGTGGCTCCCTGATTCTGATCGCCCAGCGATTGGTTTTATGCTTCGCGATGTGGGCCGACGTCTTGCCGTTGGCCCGCAGGGAGCGCGCGATCTGACCCGAGCGGTGGAGCAGCTAACGTCGTTGGTGGGACGCGTCTCTTTGCGAGACCTGGTACGGGATACCACCGATTTGGTGGAACGCCATTTCATTGAAGCAGCGCTCGAGTTGACTGACGATAACCGTACGTCGGCAGCCGAGGTGCTCGGCGTCAGTCGTCAGAGCCTGTACGTCAAACTTCGGCGCCACAAAATCCTCAATGGCCCCGACAGTACGCTGAGCCCAACGGAGTAACCGCCGAAAGCGATTTCCTCCTTGCGGACTGCCGTTTTTGGCCGCACTGTCAGGAAATGTTGACACTCGACTCCGTCAGCCATCACGTACAGGCAGGCCCAAAGCGCGTTCCGCGCCTGAGCGCTGTGCTTGAGCTGCTGAAACCTGTGACGTGGTTTCCGCCGATGTGGGCATTTGCCTGCGGCGTTGTGAGTTCTGGTGCGAGTATGAGTGGTCGTTGGTGGACGCTCGCGTTGGGCATCGCACTGACAGGCCCACTGTCATGTGCGGCAAGTCAAGCAGTCAACGATTGGTTCGACCGACATGTTGACGCGATTAATGAACCAAATCGTCCTATTCCATCGGGTCGCATTCCTGGTGTCTGGGGACTGATAATCGCTGTCGTGTGGAGTGCACTGACACTTGTTGTCGGTTCACTATTCGGCACCGCGGGATTCGTCGCAACATGCATCGCCGTTGCGCTGTCGTGGGCGTACAGCGCACCACCGTTGCGGTTGAAAGCAGATGGATGGTTAGGCAACGCTGCGGTTGGACTGACCTACGAAGGATTGTCGTGGATCACCGGCGCACTTGTGATGCTCGGTGTGTGGCCCAATGCACGCATCGTGATACTCGCGTTGCTCTATAGCGTAGGCGCGCACGGGATCATGACGCTGAATGATTTCAAATCGATTGATGGTGACAAGCAACTCGGCGTCTGGTCATTGCCAGTGCAGCTCGGTGCACTTCGCGCTGCAACATTGGCGTGCATTGTGATACTCGTGCCGCAAGTCATTGCGCTCAGCATGTTGTTGTGGTGGAATCGGCCGTTGCACGCCGCTGGCCTCGCAGCATTGATCGGATTGCAAATCACGATGATGCCAAAGTTTCGCCGCGATCCTGTTGGAAAAGCACTGTGGTACAGCGGCGCTGGCGTGCCGCTTTCGGTGCTCGGCATGATGGTGTGCGCGCACGCCATCCGCAGTCTGAGTGGAGTGCAGGCATGAGCAGCGCCATGCACGCAGCAACGGCTCGCAGTACGACGAAGTCTTTCGGTTTAGTGTCTGTGCTTCGTTTGGGAGTGGTGCAAGCGTGTTTGGGCGCACTAGTTGTTTTGATTACTGCGACGTTGAATCGCGTGATGGTTGTGGAGCTTCAACTGCCCGCCGTCATACCAGGAGCTCTGGTTGCGCTGCATTACGGCGTACAACTGTGGCTGCGTCCGCGCATGGGACACTTTGCGGATCAGCGTGGGCGCTTAACGCGATGGATCGTTACCGGTATGGTGGTGCTCGCGGTCGGTGTTGCTTCCAGCGCGGCACTGTTACCGACGCTGCGCTCCGCTCCATCAATTGGTTACCCGCTGATCATTTGTGCATTCGTGTTGGTTGGGCTTGGCGTGAGCACAGCTGGAACACTGCTTCTCACGCTGCTTTCTGTTCGTGTTCCAGCTGAAAGACACGCTCGTGCTGCGGCGACAGTTTGGCTTTGTATGATTGCGGGCTTCATTCTTTGCACGGTGGTCGCGGGGAAGTTGCTGGAACCGTTCTCGTTTCCGACGCTGCTCCGGTGCACCGCAATCATTGGCACCTTTGCGATTGTGATAACGGCGCTGGCGCTGATTGGTCTCGACGCGCCTGAGTCAGCCGCGGTGCGTGAGCGCGCGACAGCAACGCCATTCACGATCGCGTTACGCGCGGTGTGGGCTGATCCAATCGCGCGACGTTTCTCGTGCTTCGTCGCGCTTTCAATGTTGGCGTACAGCACACAAGACCTGATTCTTGAACCGTTTGCGGGGTCGGTTTTCGGATTGACGCCGGCGGATAGCACGCGCATCAGCGGCGTGCATCAAATGGGCTCACTGCTGGGCATGATGCTCACCGCGTTGCTCTCAACGCGGTTTGGCACACTGGCCGGTTGGGCGCGCTGGGGCTGTATAGCATCGGCGGCGGCGCTGCTCTGCGTGGCCGCGTCGCCAGTTCTCGGTTCGGTGCTCGTGCTGAAAGTCGCGTTGCTCGCGCTTGGCTTGGGCAACGGCGTGTTCGCAATTGGTGCGATTGGTTCGATGATGTCGCTGTCCGCGGCGGGAGACCAATCGCAAATCGGATTGCGCATGGGCGTTTTTGGCGCCTCGCAAGCCGTCGCAATGGCAGCCGGCGGACTACTCGGCGCAGGCTTGAGCGATCTCCTGCGCGCGTCGCTGCATTCTGATCGACTTGGCTACGGCGCAGTGTTCGCGCTTGAATCGGCGCTGTTTCTTGGCGCCGCTGTGCTGGCGTCTGCGGCGCGGCAAGTTGGCCGTGCGCAATCAGGCGAAGCATTGCTCGCGACGGCGGCATGAACGCCGCAGCGCGAGTGCATCAACGTGAAGTGCGTGAGCGTGATGGCCAGCTCTCGCGAGGAGAAAAGGTGGACGCTCAGGCAACAGAGGCTTTGCGATGACAATGTTTGACGTCGTGGTAATTGGTGGTGGGCCATCGGGTGCGACCGCCGCGAACGATTTGGCTAAGGCCGGTATGTCGGTCGCGTTGATCGACAAGGCCGGTCGTGTGAAGCCGTGCGGAGGCGCGGTGCCACCGCAGGCGATGGTTGACTTTGATATTCCCGACGAGCTGTTGGTGGCGCGTGTCGGTACCGCGCGTATGGTGTCGCCGCGCGGCCAAAAGGTGGACATCCCTGTAGGTAAGGGATACGTGGGCATGGTGGACCGCGGCACCTTTGATGAATGGCTTCGAGAGCGTGCCTGCTTAAATGGCGCCGAGCGGATCACCGGTATCTTCGATCACTTCGATCACGACACCGATGGACGCCTTCAAGTGCATTACTCAGAAGGCTCATCGCGTTCGGGCGGGCTCCGGAAGATCAAGACACGGATGCTGATTGGCGCCGACGGAGCGCTCTCCGCCGTGGCTCGGCAGGCGCTGCCAATTGCCTATGCTGGCGGGCATCGCGTGACGGCGTACCACGAGATCGTGAAATCGCCGCAGGTTGAGACCGATGACTTTCGCGCTCGTCGCGCGGACATCTATTACAACGGTGAGTACTCCCCGGATTTCTACGCTTGGGTGTTCCCGCATGGCGACGTGACCAGCATCGGGACGGGCACCTTCCAGCAGGGTTTTGACATGAAGGCGGCCGTGGCTCGACTCCGCGCCGAGACCGGGCTGGCCGATTGTGAGACCGTTCGGTCCGAAGGAGCCCCGATCCCGCTCCGTCCGCTGAAGTGGTGGGAGAACGGAAAAGACGTGTCAATTTGCGGAGATGCGGCTGGGGTGGTAGCGCCAGCGTCAGGTGAGGGCATCTTCTACGCTATGACCTGTGGCCGATTCACCGCTGACGCCGTTGTTGAAGCGATCCGAACTGGGAAGTCCAGCAAACTGCGCGCAGCGCGGCGTCGGTTTATGTGGGAGCACGGGCAAGTATTCCGCGTGCTCGACATCATGCAAAACTTTTGGTACACCACTGATAATCGTCGCGAACGTTTTGTCTCAATTTGTCGCGATGAAGATGTGCAGAAGCTGACATTTGATGCATACATGCGAAAGAAGTTGGTTCGCGGAAAGCCGCTTGCGCATGCGCGCATCTTCTTCAAGAACATCGCACATCTGACAGGCCTGGCGCCGGTTGCTTAATGCTCGGGTATTCTCTGGTGGCGATTGCCATCGCGCTCGGCGGCTTGGTTGTGACCGCAGCCGGCGGCGCGTTGGTAACGCAACTTGGTCCGTGGTATTACGGACTGAAGCAACCGGCATGGAAGCCACCAGATTGGTTGTTCGGTCCGGCGTGGACCACGATCTTTTTGTGTATGGCGTGGGCGTTTGTGTTGGCATGGGCCAAGTTGCCGACGACCGAGGAACGACTGCGGTTGTTCGGAATTTTCGCGCTCAACGGCGGCTTGAACACGCTGTGGAGTTTCCTGTTCTTCGGAAAGCGTCGTCCGGATTTGGCGCTGATCGAAGTATTTCCGTTTATCGGCAGTATCGTGCTGATGATTTATGTAACCGCGCCGTTGGACAGACGCGCTGCATGGGCATTCGCACCGTATCTGACTTGGGTTTTATTCGCGACCGTGCTGAACGTCGCAATTGTGCGACGCAACGCTCCCTTCGCCTCTCGGTGAACGCATGCTGATCTGCCTCGCGGTTGACTACCGCAGCGCTGACGTTGCCACACGTGAACGCTTTCATGTTGCCGAGCAAAGACTCGGTGAGATGTATGGCGCACTTCTCGGTGGTGGCGTCGCGGAACTCGCGCTCGTCTCGACGTGCAACCGAACAGAGTTGTACGCGTGGACAGCGACAAGTGGTCAAGCGGCGCTGGAAACCGCCGTCGATCATTTGACTACTGTCTGGATGCCAGAACCTCTGGAGCGACATGCGCTGCTGCAGACGCTGAACATCCGGATTGGTGATGAAGTTGGCCGCCATCTGCTACGGCTCGCGGCGGGTCTTGAAAGTCAGATTCTTGGCGATGGTCAGATTCTTGGCCAAGTACGGTCATCGTATCGCACGGCATGTGAGATGAATACCGTAGGGCCAATGCTGCACCGCCTGTTCGAGATTGGTTTGCGTACCGGACGCCGCGTGCAGTCTGACACGAGCCTCTCAACTGGCCGCAATTCGATTGGTGCAGAAGCCGCCGCGGTTGCGCTGCACCGCTTCGGATCGCTGCAACATGCGCGCGTGCTCGTGATTGGGTGCGGTAAGACGGGAACCCGCGCCGCACGTCAACTCGCGAAACTTGGCGCAGTTGACATTGTGCTCATGAATCGCACTATCGAGCGCGCACAGGAACTGGCGGAAAGCCTGCGCGGTCGTGTTGCGCCGATCGAAACGTTGCATTTGGAAGCGGCCTTTGCAGATGTTGTGGTGGTCGCAACCGGCGCCGCAACGCACACGCTCGATGCCGCGCTGCTTGCCACGGCGCGTCTCAACGTTGGCAATGATGTTGCGCCACTGCTGCTGCTCGACTTGGCGATGCCGCGCAACGTTGATCCGCGCGCTGGTTCAATGCACGGTGTCACGCTCATCGATCTCGACTCGCTTCATCAGCCGATCATCGCCGCTGAAGAGGCGCGCCGATCAGCCGTGCCGGACGCCGAGCGCATTGTTGATCATGAAATGCGTTGGCTGCGTCACTGGTTGGCAACGGGTGCAGCGCGCCTCGCCATTCGCTCGTTGCACGATGCGCTGGTTGACCTCTGCCGCCGTGAAGTGGCATTTGTGGCTGGTGACAATGTGGCCGAGCGTACTGCAGAACGGATCGTTGCGAAACTGCTTGCGCGGCCTATGAACGTTTTCAGCGACGCAATTGCACGCGGTGAAAACGTGGACGATCTCGCGGTGCATCTTGATCAGCTCTTTGCCAGTACGCCGCGCCGTGGTGTACCGGCCGATTTTTCTGCGATGCCAATGACGCGCGAGAGAGCGTCGGCATTCGTTCCACCGAATTCCTGAACTAAATTATGTCGAGTAAGTCGTCCCCGATTCTTGTGACAGACACGAAGTCTGACGCGACACCAAAGCGCAGCGATTTGTTTTTGCGCGCGTGCCGTCGTGAGATCGCGGAGCGCCCGCCGGTCTGGATGATGCGCCAAGCCGGCCGCTATCTGCCCGAGTATCGCGCGGTGCGCGCCAAGTCAGGCGGCTTTCTCCAGATGTGCCGCACGCCCGAACTGGCTACGGAAGTCACGTTGCAGCCGGTCGACATCATGGGCGTGGATGCAGCGATCATTTTCAGCGACATTCTTGTCGTGCCACAAGCAATGGGCATGGACCTGACGGTGGACGAAGGTGTTGGTCCTGTGTTCTCCTCACCACTTCGCAGCGGCGACGCCATTGCGCGCCTGCTCAATGTGGTGCCGGAAGAAGGCCTCGGCTACATGCTCGACGCGGTGCGCATGACGCGTCGCGAATTGGATGGTCGCGTTCCGCTGATCGGATTCGCAGGCGGTCCCTGGACGCTCGCGGCGTACATGGTGGAGGGCAAAGGTACCAAGCAATTCGCTGTCGCGAAGCGCATGCTCTACGAAGCACCGCAAGATGCGCACGCGTTGCTCAACAAACTCGCAACCGCCGTTGGAAATTTTCTCGTCGCGCAGGCGGCGGCTGGCGCACAAGCGCTGCAGATTTTTGAAAGCTGGGCTGGCGCGCTCGCGCCGCATGAGTTTCGACAGTTTGCACTGCCCTACCTCGCGCGTGTTGCGTCAATCGCGCGCACCGCTGGCGTGCCGCTGATCGTCTTTGCTCCTGGTGCCGGCTGGGCGATGGAAGAACTTGCGCAAGCGACCATGGCCGACGTGATCGGTGTTGATTGGCAAGTCTCTGCCGCCGAAGCGAAGAAGCGGATGGAGCATCTCCCGGTTGCGCTGCAAGGCAATCTTGATCCGTGTATGCTGTACGCTCCGCCAAGCACAATTCGCGCGCGTACGTTGCGCATGCTCGAGGAGTTCGGTGGCCGTGGACACATCGCGAATCTTGGGCACGGTATTTTGCCCGACATTCCGGTGGAGAATGCGAAGGCGTTCATCGACACCGTGCGTGAGTGGCGCTCGCCGCACGTCGCGTCGATTCCCACCAATCGACCGAAGGAACGACTGGCGTCATGACGTCGCCGATCGCGCCGCGTTCCTCTGCGAACGACGCGACCGATCAGGGTGAGATCCGTCGTTCCCGCGCCATCGCGTGGATCGCCGATGTGCACGAGTCGCTCACCGTGCTCTTCACGCGACTCGACCGCGGCGCGGAGTTTCGCGAAGACACATGGACGCGCGCTGAAGGTGGTGGTGGGTATTCCCGTGTCATGACTGACGGTGTCACCTTCGAGAAAGGTGGCATCAATCGCAGCGTTGTTTACGGGCGATTACCTGCAGCAGCGGCAGCGAAACTTGGTGGTCGCGGCGTGAGTGATGGTGAGTCACACTTTTTCGCGACCGGTGTCAGTCTCGTCATGCACCCGCGAAGTCCGATGGTGCCAACTGTGCATCTCAACATTCGCTACTTCGAGTTGAGCGATGAAGAGGGCAACCTCCGTGACTCGTGGTTTGGCGGCGGTACAGATCTAACGCCGTACTACCCTGAGTTGGATGACGTACGCCACTTTCACCGTTCGCTTGCTGCGACGTGTAATGCATACCATCCGTCGCTGCACGAACGTTTCAAACCGTGGTGCGACGAATACTTTCGCAATCTGCACCGCGAAGGTGAAGCACGCGGTGTAGGCGGAATATTCTTCGACCATCTTCGGCCGAACGAAGATGCGAGTCAACTCGATGCAGAAAAGTGTTTGTCATTCGTGGACGCAGTTGGACGCAGCTTAGAAGACGCTTACGCACCCATTGTTGATAAGCGTCGCGATACACCGTACGGCGAACGCGAACGGGCATTCCAGTTGGTACGGCGAGGTCGCTACGTCGAATTCAATCTCGTACACGATCGCGGAACGCACTTTGGGCTGCATACCGCCGCACGCATTGAAAGTGTGCTGATGAGCCTTCCACCGCTCGCGGCATGGCCGTATGCACCATCGTGGGAACCGGGAAGTTTTGAGGCAGAGCTGATCACCATGCTTGCGCCGCGCAACTGGTTGGTGGACTGATTCTCGTGGGCGCCGCTCCCAAAGTCATTGTGTGTGGGGCTGGCCTCACAGGGCTCACAACGGCGTGGGAACTCGTGCGGCGCGGCTACGATGTCACGGTGCTCGAAGCAGAGAATAGCGTCGGCGGCGTTGTACGCACGACGCAACGTGATGGCTATCTCGTAGAGCATGGCCCGAACTCGTGCATGCTGACCAGCGAGCTCGCGCATCTGATTGACGCGCTGGATCTCACGAAATCGTTGCGCCAAGCGGCTCCGCAGGCACAGCGCCGATTCATTGTGCGCAGCGGTCAGCCGATCGTCGTACCAACGTCGCCGCCTGGAATGCTCCGTTCCCCGCTCTTCACGCTCCGTGCAAAGCTGCGAATCCTCGCTGAGCCATTCGTGTCGCGGCGCACAATATCTGACGACGAATCTGTTGGCGCGTTTGTACGCCGGCGACTTGGCGCAGAGCCGCTGACATGGGCGGTTGATCCCTTCGTTTCAGGCGTGTACGCGGGCGATCCTGAACAACTCAGTGTGCGGCACGCATTTCCGCGGCTTGCGTCACTCGAGCGCGAGCATGGATCACTGCTCCGCGGCGCGATCGCCATGGGCAAGCGAAACCGACTGGCAGCGGCGGATGCGCCTACATCACGTGGCGCAAAGATGATCTCTTTTGCTCGCGGCATGCAGATGTTGCCAGACGCGATCGCACGAGACTTAGGTGCACCGAGGCTGTCGCTCAATACGCGCGTGGTCGCGATTGAACGTACGGATGATCGCGTAATTGTTGATGTTGTGCGCAATGGTGCCACAGCTCGGCTCACGGCGGACATTGTAGTCTCGACCCTGACACTGCACGCGCTACAACAGATACACCTCGCGCGCGCACCGGCCGCCGCTCTCGCACAACTCGCAACCGTGCCGTATCCAGCGGTCGCATCGCTTGCACTCGGATTCCGTCGAGACAGCGTGGCGCATGCGCTCGATGGATTTGGCTGCCTCATTCCCAGCGCGGAGGAGCGCAGCACGCTCGGCATCCTCTTTTCGAGCACCTTGTTCGAGAATCGCGCACCGGATGGGCACGTCTTGCTGACCTGTTTTCTAGGCGGAGTGAAGCATCCCGAGTTAGGCAACGCTGACACGGCAACGCTGCTCTCGCGCGTGCTGCCAGAGTTAGCGTCGATACTTGGCGTGCACGGTACGCCAAGTTTTGTGCAGCACACGTCCTGGCCTCACGCCATACCGCAATTCAATCTCGGCTACGACGCAAACATCCACGCAGCACAAAGCGTAGAGAATGCGATTCCCGGCTTGATTGTCGACGGGCAATTCCGGCGAGGCGTAAGCGTGGGTGATTGCATCAGTGCCGGTAGCGTCATTGCACAGCGTGTCGCAGCACTCCTGTCGTCGCAACTTGCGAACGCTCTGCCAACGCGACTGCCGGGTGCTGAACACGCGTCGGATGTGCCGCCGCTCGCCGTCGGGTAGGCATCGCTCGCGTGTTGCCGTTTAGGTTTGAAGTATGACCGCACCATTGGACGTCCTCGCCATCATGGCGCATCCAGACGATGTTGAACTCACCTGTGGCGGCACGCTACTCGCGAGCGTTGCGAAAGGTCGCCGAGTGGGCATCGTCGACTTGTCCGCGGGTGAAACCGGCAGTCGAGGTACGCCAGAGATTCGCGCGACAGAAGCGCAATCCGCGGCACGAATTCTGGGCGCTGTCGTTCGCGAGAATTTGCAGCTGCCCGATGCGCATCTCGAAAATACGCCGCGAATGCGCGAGGCGGTCATTCGCGCGATACGCACGCACCGTCCAGCGGTCGTGATCACACACGCACGACAGGGCCGACATCCCGATCATATCGCCGCCGCGCAGTTGGTGCGCGACGCGTGCTTTCTGTCTGGGTTAAAAAAGCTTGTGCCGGATTTGCCCGCATTTCGACCACGTAAAGTGGTGCACTGTATGACGTATCGTGAGGATGCCATTGCGCCGTCATTTGTGGTAGACATCAGCGCCGTTTTCGAACAGAAACTGGCTGCGATCGCCTGCTATACGTCGCAGTTTGACGGGCTCACACAGGCTGGCGAGGTCTATCCAAACGGCGAATCGTTGCTTGAGATCATCCGCCATCAGGCGGCACACTACGGCGCGTTGATTCGTTGCCAGTACGGTGAACCGTTTTACACGACAGAAACGCTTCGCGTGGAAGACATATCAACGCTCGACGTGTCTACTTTCTAAGCAGACTCTGTGGACTACAGCGAACACCTCTCATTGCCATCGCTTCTGTACGATATCAGCGTGGCCTACAGCGATAAAACGCCGCAGTGGCCCGGAGACACGCCATATTCGTGCGGATGGGCATGGGGTATGACGAAAGGCGCGAGTGTAAACGTTGGCTTGGTGACAACCAGTTGGCACGTTGGCACCCACGCTGATGCACCGTTTCACGTTCTGCCAAATGGTGCGACGAGTGAGACGATGCCGCTGGACGTGTTCGCCGGCGACGCGACAGTGCTCGACGTCAGCGACGTATCGGCAGGCGACCCGATTACGCGCACGTTGCTCTCAGACCGACTCGGCCCGAATGGAATTCCGACTCGACTGCTCCTTCGCACAGGGCTCAGCGTGCAAGGCGGTGTCTTTCCCGCCGCATGGCCAGCACTGACAGTGGATGCCGCGACGTGGTTGGCTGCGGGTGGCTTACAGCTGCTTGGCGTCGACGCGCCGAGCGTAGATGCAAGAGCGGACACGGCGCTGAACGTCCATAAAGTGATGTTCGCGGCGGGCGCATGGCTTTTAGAAAACCTTTACCTGACCCATGTGCCGCAGGGCACGTACGAGCTGTGCGCCTACCCGGTGCTTGTAGCCGGAGCGGACGCCGCACCTGTGCGCGCCGTGCTCCGCCCGCTGGCCCGCTAGCAGACCGGGGCGATCAGCCCCCTGCCCGCTTAGGTTCAAGGATGGCCACGCCAGTCTATCTCGATCACGCTGCCACGACGCCGGTTCGCCCAGAGGTGCTTGAGGCGATGACGCCGTTTTTCGGTGCGCGCTTCGGCAACCCGTCCAGCGTGCACCGATGGGGCCGCGACGCACGGACGGCGCTCGACGAGGCACGCTCTCGCGTCGCCGCCTGCTTGCGTGCGCAACCCGATGAAATCGTGTTCACGTCGGGTGGCACCGAAGGTGACAATTTGGCCATCCTTGGCACTTGGCGGATGCGGCGCGCGCTCGGTCGCAATGCGGTTGTCACCAGCCCGACTGAACACAAAGCGGTGCTTGAGGTTGTGCATCAAGTTGCGCGAGAAGGCGGCGAAGAGCGCCTGTTTCCGATCAACACGCATGGTGAAATCGAAGCTGATTCTGTACACGCGTTGGTTGATGAGCAGGTGGCCGTCTGCTCTGTCATGTGGATCAACAACGAGATTGGCGTTGTGCAAGACGTTCCTGCGATTGGCGCGCGTGCTCGCAGCGTTGGCGCGCTCATGCACACTGACGCTGTGCAAGCGTTCGGGAAGATTTCGATTGACGTAACCGCGTTGCCTATCGACTTGCTCGCACTGAGTGGCCACAAGATCGGCGCGCCAAAAGGAATTGGTGCCTTGTACGTGCGTCGTGGTACGCAGATCGAACCAATGTTCCACGGTGGATCCCAGGATCGCGGTCGGCGACCCGGTACCGAGAACGTTGCGTTCGCCGTTGGGCTCGCGGTCGCCGCAGAAATGCAAATTGCTGAACGCGAACATGAGTGCGGACGCATGTGCGTGATGCGCGATGCGCTTCAGAATGCGATTTTGGCGCGCGTACCTGATGCCGTAGTCCACGGCGCAGGTGCGACACGCGCACCGCATATTCTGAGCATCAGCGTGCCTGGGACAGACAGCGAAAGTCTTCTGATGGCGCTCGATCTCGCGGGCATCGCAGCCAGCGGCGGTTCGGCGTGCCAAAGTGGAAGTGTCTCACCAAGTCATGTGCTCAGTGCCATGGGTGTTCCGCGCGGTCTCGCCGGCGCCGCGGTGCGATTGTCGGTCGGAATGCTCAACACCGATGCGGATATCATCCGTGTCAGCGAAGTGTTCCCAGCATTGGTTGAGAAGGCACGACGACTCGCGGGCGCCGCGTAACACGATGGCTGGAAATCGTGTGCTGGTCGCGATGAGCGGTGGCGTGGATAGTTCCGTCGCCGCTGCGCTGCTACATGAGCAGGGGTACGAAATCATCGGCGCCACGATGAAGCTCTTCTGTCACGGAGAAGATCTCCCCGACCGCCCATGCTGCTCGCTCGACAGCGTCAATGACGCGCGTCGCGTCTGCCAGACCCTCGGCGTACCGCATTACGTGTTGAATCTCGAAAGCGCATTTAGCCGAGATGTGGTGCAAGATTTCGTGGATGAATACAGCCGCGGTCGCACACCTATTCCGTGCGTGCGTTGCAACACATTCACAAAATTTCGTGATCTGGTGCGTAAGGCTGAAGCGCTGGAGTGCGACTGGATTGCGACTGGGCATTACGCGCGCGCACTGAATGGCGAACTGCATCGCGGTCTGGATCACAACAAGGACCAGACGTATTTCTTGTGGGGTATTCAGCGCGATGTTGTGCAGAGATTGCTGCTGCCGGTTGGGCATCAGACGAAAGCAGAAACGCGCGCAGTTGCACACCGACTTGGGCTTGAAGTAGTTGCCGAAAAGGCGGAGAGCCAGGACATCTGTTTCGTGCCAGACGGCGATCACGTAAAGATTATTCGCCGAGAACTCGGTGACAACGCACCATCGCTACAGCGCGGCCCGTTCGTCCTTGAGGATGGCACGCCGGTTGGCGAGCACGATGGTTTTGCACGATTCACAATCGGGCAGCGTAAGGGATTACCGGGTGGCTTCGCGTCAAAAATGTTTGTTGTTGCCATCGAACCCGAAACGCGCGCCGTTGTGCTTGGGCCGCGCGAGGCGTTGCTTGGGCGAGGCCTGATTGCGCGTGGTGTGAGCTGGATGACCGAAACGCCGTTACTTGTTGGCGCGCGTGTGCAGGTGCAACATCGCCACCGTGCGACGCCTGTTGAGGCTGAGATCGTTCGCATTGACGGCGACGAAATTGAGCTGGCTCTGGAGTCCGCGTTGAGTGCTATCACCCCCGGACAGTCGATGGTCCTCTACGACGGGGAGCGCGTCCTCGGCGGAGGATTCATTGAGTCGGGAATGCGTCACGCACGACGGCTGGCACTGCCGATTCTCGCCTAGCGCACCGCAGTTCCGCGCGGTAAGCTCTGAGAACAATCGCTCACGAGGTCTGCCGCATGCCAAGCGTACGAGAACTGCTCGCGATCAAGGGAACAGCTGTGATCTCCGTTGCACCGGGAGATACAGTGCTTCAAGCCGCTCACCTGATGAATGAGAAAGGCATTGGTGGCGTGGTTGTCATGG
>JANNWU010000213.1:0-2166 GCA_031408755.1 Gemmatimonadaceae bacterium
GCCTGAACCGTCGGCGCTCCACCTCTCGCTACGAAGCCGATAACTTTCCGCTGAGTCGGCGCCTTTGGTGCGCCGCAAACACCAACTCACCGGATTGCACTTATGGCCGAAACCAACTCGTTCGATGTCACGACCGGCGTCGACCTGCAGGAAGTGGACAACGCGGTCAATCAGGCGCAGAAAGAAGCCGCGCAGCGCTATGATTTCAAGGGCGCGCTAGTGGTGATTGATTTTAAGCGTGCCGAATCGAAGATCGAGTTGAAGACCGACAGCGATATGCGGATGGAAGCGCTGCTTGATATGCTCAATTCCAAATTGATCAAGCGCGGCGTGCCCGTGAAAAATCTCGACATCGGCGAAGTCAAACCGATGGGCGGCGATACGCTGCTGCGCACGATTGGCCTCAAGATGAATCTGGATGGCGATACCGCGAAGAAAGTCGCCGCAGCGATTAAGGCGGCGAAGTTCAAGAAGGTGCAGGCCGCGATTCAGGGCGAACAGGTGCGCGTGACATCACCGTCGCGCGATGATTTGCAGGACGCGATCGCGATGCTGCGGAAGGAAGATTTTGGGGTGGAGCTGCAGTTTGGGAATTTTCGTTAGGTTAGCAGTGAAAGAAGTCAGGTGCCACCTCAGATGCTCGCGCGGGTGGTATCGAATACTTATTGGTTGACGCGGTGAGTGCTGGAGCAGAGGACACGCGACGTTAGGCAAACTTTCGTGACTGTGCGGCCAGAAGATAGCGCACGTCGGTAGCCGCGCTCAGCGTGCACTCGAATCTACGAGGAAGGGTGCGATTACTTCCGTAAGCCTCGGCAAGCAGCGCCGTGATTGGCGAATCGGCTTGTAAGTGTCACGCATTAAGCTGTCATTTGCTTCTGCGTTGTACGACACATGAAACTGCGTTTCACCCCGCAAACGATTTGCTGAAACGAAGATGTTCGCAGTCCAATTGTCTGCGTACCAGGCGGCGGTCTGTACCCGCCGAATCGTGTGCTCACGCGTCAGATCTGGTGCGTGCTTAAGGCACGACGGTGCAACTGAAGTTGCTCGTAAGGCCAACAGCAGCGGCGCCGCCTTCTGTCGAAATGCGGCGAGACTAGTGCCAGTCCAGTACACGCTGATACGACTTGTTCTAGCGTTGTCAGTGATATGCCAGTCCGGCCACTCGCCGGAGTCCGGTCGAAACTCGTAATCCACGCGAATGGAGTCCGGTCGATCCCGAACTTCCCACGAAGCAGATGAGATGCCGACACCCGTCATATCTCTATTCGGCCGCAACCGTTTCAGGTCGCCGAATGCCAGCCTATTTGTTAACGCTCCTGCAGGCAATAGTCCGAGCGAGCGATTGACCACTTCCAGTCCGAGCGAATCACTGATTGTTGTCGATTGCGATCGTGGCGACGACTGTGCAAAACCTCCACAGATGCCACCAGAGAGGGCAACGCTGACAAGAAACAGAAGTGTGATGCGCATTGCCTTCTCTGATGGCTGGGATCGCAATTGTAAACTACAGGCTAGAACTGTGTGCCGCCGCCACCGTCACCTCCGCCGTTTCCACCAAGCCCGCCATCGAGTAACCAGTTGTTGCCACGTGGCGCGCTCATCATTTCTTGAACCAGTGGATAACACGAATTGCCGACGCGCGACGCCTTCGCCCCACTAAGCACAAGCTCGGCAAGTCTCGGCTCCAAAAACCGGTCTGTCTGTGGAAGACCCAGGCTGATCGACGCGCTACCGAGCTTCGAAGCCCAATCCTCCGATTCACTTGCGGCAAGCAAGCCATCGAGCTCCCCCGTCCGAAGTCTGCCTTCCAACGCACAACCAAGTGAAAACGCGTGGATTCTGCGTCCCTCCGGAATGGTTAGGGGTCGATCGGGTGAAAGGCCATCCTGCACCCTGTGGCGAATCTCGGCAACGTCCACATACGCACGTTCATTACCGGCCTTAAACGTGCTATGAATTGTTCTCACCACCCAATCACGCATCACGCCGCACGTGACAGTACCGACAGCAGGGATCGTACAACTGAATTGATTTTCGACAAAGGTATTTGCGAGATCGAGCATTAGGCGCTTTAGAACATTGGGTAGCATATTCCACTCGACAGAATCAATGCCAGCCGGCGGGCTCTGGGCCACGACACTGTCGGTCACCAGCGGAAAC
>JANNWU010000214.1:0-4870 GCA_031408755.1 Gemmatimonadaceae bacterium
CCAAACTGCACACGCTCTTCGGCGTATTGCACGAACTGTGTGATGATCTTACGCGTCGCTAGCGTGCATCCGGCAGCAAGACTCAATCGACCAGCGTTGAGCGCGTTGACGGCGACGGCGAATCCTTTTCCAACTTCGCCAAGCACGTGATCGATTGGCACTTCCAGATTGTCGAAGCGCAACTCGGCCTGCGTTGACGCTTTAATGCCCAACTTGCTGAATGTGCGCTCAACGTGAAAACCCGGCATGTCAGGACGAATGATGAACGCAGTGGGCCGCATCACAATTTTCCCATCGCGTTCAACGGGTGTCTGTGCAAATGTCGCGAGCACACCGGCGCGATGTCCGTTCCCAATCCAATACTTGCGGCCACTCAACAACCAATGCGTGCCTGCATCATTCAGTCGTGCAGACGTTACGATGTGTTGCGCATCTGAACCGGTCTCTGGCTCCGTCAATGCGTACGCGGCGAGCGTTTCACCGCGCGCCAGCATCGGCAAATAGCGCGCTTTCTGCGCTTCATTGCCGTACAACACGATTGCCTTGCCACCCAGCCCGCAGTGCACACCAATGAGCACCGCGAGCGATGCGTCGATAGTGGCGACGGCCGCGAACACACGCGCATAGCCGGAAGAGGAGAGGCCGAGTCCGCCGTACTCTTTGGGGATGCTGATGCCGAACAAGCCTATCCGACCAAACGCCTCAATCACCGATTCGGGAATCGTTTCATCTTCGTCGAACTGATCGGGCCGAATAAGATCGCCCACCATCGCGTTCAGCTCACGAATGATCCGCGCGACAACAGCGGCTTCTTCAGGATCGCGGACGTCCAGCGAATCGGGATACGGGAAGATCATGTCGTCGTGAATTTCTCCCGCGAAAAGGTTGCGGGTGAAGGAACGCGGGGCGCTGCTCATATCGGTGGGCGGGGCGGTGAGACGTCGACGCTAACGCACTGAAAGCTAGAAGGCTCACCCAGCGATCCCGCCGAGCTCGAACGGCGCGCAGTCACGATCTGGCGTCTCGCGGGTTCCTTCACGTGCCTCTGTCCGAGGAGCATCGTCAAAATGCAAGCGCCACTTGCGTAAAGCGGCGTTGGCGGCTTCGGTATAGCGAGTTGCGAACCACCCAATTCGCACGTCGCGTGATAACAACTCCCTACTCTTCATGCGCGTGCCCGAACGAAAGCCGAATTTACCATTGCGTTCGTCTCCAAGCACTCCGCGTTGCCATCGCGTGATGTGCCCGGTAACTCGGCGCGCACTGGCGCTGCGGAACCGCTTGCGCTCGGTGTCGCTGTTTGATCTTGCATTTCCGTTTGCCGCTACGCTGCTCGTATTGCTGACGGCGCTGGCAGTTCAGACCCCATTACGCGACGCTGCCACTCACGGCGACATGACCGGAGTGCGTCTCGAGATGAGCACGGCGTACGTGGTAGTCGCACCGTTTTGCGCGCTGCTCGATATGCAGTCACTGCTGACGGTACCGCAACACATTGCGCTCGTTGCAACACTGCTGTTGAGTTTTGTGCTCTGGCGCGCGTACAAGCATGTGCGCGGGTCGAACTATCCGCTGTGGCGTCAGGAAATTGGCGGTTTGATCTTGATCGTCTTGTTGCCAGCGGTATTAGTGGTCATCAACGTGCTGCTGCCACGACCGATGGCAAAACTTGTCATTGCCGATGCGGAAACGATTGCGGTCGATGTACACGCACACACTGCGTCGTCGCACGATGCGCGACGCGATTGGACGCAAGCACGCGTGCGCGAGTGGCATGCCCAGAGCGGATTTCACGTGGCGTACATCACCGATCACAAACGATTTGGCGGCGCGATTGACGCAGTTGCGGCAAATCCTGCACGATCGGGTGACGGCGTTGTCTTGCTCTCTGGACTTGAATTACGCAGTGGTGGCCAGCATGTGAATGTGCTCTCGATGACGCAGGCTGAATCGGTCTACATCGTGAATGGTGACCATCTTACGAAGGGATTAAAGCTGGCTGGGGGACGCGAGCCGCTGATTGTGCAGACTATCCCGTTCAAGATTCCGCGATTTGCTGGGCCTGGACAAGATTCGTTGCCGCGCACGAATGCGTTGGAACTGAACGATGGAGCGCCGAAGGGTCTGACAATGGGCATTGTGCGACACGCTGAACTGCTGCGCCTCGCTGATTCGTTGAACCTCGCGCTGGTGGCCGGTTCGGACAATCACGGCTGGGGTAATGTGGCGAGCGGATGGACGCTCGTTCGCGTCCCAGGTTGGCGTGCGCTCTCGCCCGGTGCGCTGGCGGTCCGTTTGGAAGACACCATGCGCGGCGGCCGCAAATCGACGCAGGTTGTGGAGCGGAGAACGCCATTGTTGGTTAGCGCGCCACAAGTCGCCTTGACCGTGCCGGTGATGCTCATCTCTGCGGCACGGGCGCTCACACCCATTGAACGCACGAGCTGGATTGGTTGGGCGTGGAGCACGTTGCTGCTCCGCCTTGGCATCCGCCGCGCCGCGCATCTGTCACTAGCGCGAGCACGACTCGCGCGCCGCCGCCGTCGATCCCGTCTTCGCGTCGTGCCAATATCCGCGGCCACGGGTGTGCAGAGCTGACCGCAGCGGGGCATATTCTGTGGCGCGCGCGACGCACTGGATTTCGCGTGCACCCACACCGAATCGAAACCAATGGCCGCGGTTGTCGCCCCAGATTTAGCGCAGTATCTCGCAGGCGCGCAGCCGCGGATTCACGACGAGTTGTTTGACTTTCTGCGAATCCCGAGCGTCAGCGCGAACTCAGCACACACTCCTGACGTCCGACGTGCGGCCGAGTGGGTGGCGGCGCAGTGCACGGCCATTGGCATGCAGCACACAGAAATAATTGAGACGGCGGGCCATCCCATCGTTTTGGCAGAATGGCGAAACGCTCCGGGTAAGCCGACGGTGTTGATCTACGGGCATTACGACGTGCAGCCGCCCGAGCCTCTGGAATTGTGGACATCACCGGCGTTCGAGCCCACGGTGCGCGACGGGAAGCTGTATGCGCGCGGTAGTGTCGACGACAAAGGTCAGCTGTTTCTGCATCTCAAAGCAATCGAAGCGCATCTCGCAGCACGTGGCACGCTGCCTGTAAACGTGATCGTGCTGGCGGAAGGCGAAGAAGAGGTTGGAAGCGAAAATCTGTCGCCGTTTATTGCAGCGCAGGCCGCGCGCCTCGCATGCGACGCAGTGGTGATCTCCGACTCGACGATGTTCGCGCCGGGCCAACCATCAATCCTCAGTTCGTTGCGCGGGCTGGCGTATTTCGAGATTCGCGTTCGCGGGCCGCAATCTGATTTGCATAGCGGCATGTACGGCGGTGCAGTGGTGAATCCCGCGATGGCATTAGCGCGGATTCTTGCGACGCTGCATGACAGCGATGGTCGCGTAGCCATTCCGGGATTCTACGACGCAGTGCGACCGTTCCCCGATGCTGTGCTGGCACAGATGCGCGCACTGCCGTTTGACGACGAGCACTTTCGCGCTGAAGTTGGTGCACCGTCATTGGGCGGTGAGCGCGGCTACACGGTGTTGGAGCGTTTGTGGACGCGCCCAACATGCGAAGTGAATGGATTGTTGAGTGGCTACACCGGCGAGGGTGCCAAGACAGTTTTACCATCGTACGCGATGGCGAAAGTCAGTTGTCGACTGGTGCCCGATCAGGATCCGGCACCGATCGAGAGATTGATGGCTGAACACGTGGCGCGCGTGGCGCCATCAGGCGTCACAGTTGAAGTCGAGCATTTGCACGGCGGTAAACCGTGGCGTGCAGAGCTTCATGGTCCAATTTTTGACGCCGCGCGTCGCGCATTGACTGCTGCATTTGGTCGCGAGCCAGTCATCACGGGAGAAGGCGGCTCGATTCCGGTGGTTGGCGATTTTCAATCGCTGTTGAATGTGCCGGTGCTGTTGGTTGGCTTTGGATTGCCTGGCGAGAATGCGCACGCGCCGGACGAATGGATCAGCATCGAGAACTTTGAGCGCGGCACGCTCGCGATGGCAGCCCTCTGGGACGAGTTGGCGGCGACGTGAAACCGGCACGAATGATCGCTCAACTGCCCGGCCTCACGTTACTCCTGTTACTGGCCGGGTGTCGGGGTGTGCATCTGCCGCACACGCTCACAACTGTCGAGCGCACGGAGTTGTACGCAGCGGTGCTGCGCGAAGTGCGCCCAACCGCAGCAGCGAGGCCAGTAGTTGTAGATACGCTGCTGCCGACGCGAGAGCTTGATGCCGAACAGTACGAAAAAGTGGCGGCGGAGTTGAGCACAAATCGCGCAACGCTTGATGCATTTCTGAGCGTGCAACGGCGACAGGGCGATCAGTTTAATCGCGATATGGTGCCGAGCACTGAGTGGACGGCTGTCGCGCCGCGAACGCTCGATTCGTTGCGTGCGGCTGCGCGCGCCGACGCGGTGGCGGGCGATCGCTCAGTGCGCACCGATGGATTTTGGCAAAAGTGGCAAACGAGGTTTCCGCGTTCTGGCGGCTACATCACGCTCTCGCCCGCAAGTGTATCGCGCGACGGGTTGGAGGCGCTGATCCATGTGCGAATTGCATGTGGTGCAACGTGCGGCGAAAGTGAGTTGCGCCTGCTGCGTCGTGATGCGACTGGTGCGTGGCACACGCACAAGCGCGTCACGCTATCGGTGAGCTAGAGCCTCACCACTTCCATTCGCGCGACAGGAAGACGCCGAAATTCTGAAACCCTTTCGGATCCTGAATCTGCAGCGTCTGACTCTGCAACAGGAATCGCGGACCAAACGTGGTCTCGAGCTTGTAGTTCCGCGGCATGCGGTATTCGAGGCGCAGGCCCACCGGTGAGATGCCAGTCGCGCCGGTGAAGCGC
>JANNWU010000215.1:0-5697 GCA_031408755.1 Gemmatimonadaceae bacterium
CACAACGACCGCGGCGATACCGCTGAGGAGCACCAGCCAACGTCGCGACGTCAGTATTTGCAGGACGGGACGGACAGGCGCGAGGATTTCTGAGTCACTCAAACGTTTCGTCGCCATTATTACGGTGTCTTCCAAGTTGTAGTCCGTATTCTTGATCGTACTCTCCCCCACCGTCATCGCGCAACTCTAAATCGTGCCAAACCACAGCATTGCCGTCATCGGCGCTGGAATCAGCGGACTTCACACCGCATCGCTGCTCTCCGCACGCGGTGTTTCGTGCAGCGTCTATGAAAGCCGTTCACAGATTGGTGGACGCGCGATGTCGGTGATGCGCGAGGCAGACGTGCACGCGGGCGAGACATACTTCGATCTTGGACCGGCGTGGTTCTGGCCATCTTCACAAGCGCACATCACACAGCTCGCCGAACGGCTTGGGGTGGGGGTGTTTGCACAGTTTGCCGACGGCGCGATGCGTGTCGAGCAGTTTCGATTGGAAACGCCGCACTCATTTGTCCCCGATCATGGGATGACTCCTGATGCACTGCGGTTTCGTGGTGGTGTGCAGGCACTTGTGAGTGCAATTGCTGCAACGTTACCTGCTGGTGCGATTCAGCTCAATCGTCGCGTGACACGTATCGTGAGAAATGACAGTGGAGGCGTGACGATTATTTTCAACGATGCGCGCGAGGAACAGGCGCGCGCCATTGTGCTTGCACTACCGCCAAGAGTGATCGCGGCACAGATCAGCTTCGAGCCAGCGCTACCGGATGAATTGCACGTGCTAATGCGCGCGACGCCGACGTGGATGGCGCCGCATGCGAAGATGCTCGCAGTTTATGCAAAACCATTCTGGCGTGAGGCGGGCTACAGTGGGATGGCGAGCAGTTTCGTTGGACCACTGCAGGAGATTCACGACGCTTCACCGGAGACGGGGCTGGGTGCGCTGTTTGGTTTTGTTGGCATTGGTGCGGCGACTCGAGCAGCGATTGGCGAGGTAGCGCTTCGTGAACGTGTGATTGCGCAACTCACACGATTGTTTGGGGAGCGAGCGGCGTTGCCGCTGAACGTGTATTTCAAGGATTGGGCGCCTGATACGCACACGACGACAAGCACGGATTTGGAGCCAGCCGTTTTACCGCACGGGCCGGATGGTGTGCTCTACTCGGCGTCGCAGTGGGATGGGAAGATTTTGTTCGCTGGTGCGGAGACTGCGGCTGAGCATCCGGGGTATTTGGAGGGGGCGGTGCGGGCGGCGGAGAGAGCGGTGGCGTGGTTGGTTCTCACCGGCGTCAGACTCTCACAATAACTGGGCCTCTTAACGGGCGGAGCGTCGGAACAACTCACTCGTCTCGACACGCGATCAGAATCACGCATGCGCTATTTCGATGACGCCTGCACCAATTCGCGGCCCTAGTTTCCGCACTGCGCGCACATTTTCGCCGCATGCACACTTGCCGCCACCGAATTGCCGAGCGTACACTATGGGTATGGCCATCCGCGACATGGACTGGACCGTCGAGCGCATCAATGCGCTGCCGGACGATGGCAATCGCTACGAGGTTATCGACGGCGAGTTGTTCGTGACGCCGGCATCCGCAATCAGGCACCAGATCGTTTCCGTCGAGCTGACGTTGGCCTTGGCCGACTACGTCCGATCGATCGGGCAGATCCTGCTGTACGCCCCCACGGCAGTCACCTTCTCGGCGCGACGCGAAGTGCAGCCGGATCTTCTGGTGCTGCCAGCGCTCGACGGGCGCGTGCCTGCACGGTTTGGTGACATTGGACGGCTGACACTCGCGGTGGAAATACTGTCGCCCCGCACGCGCCGCGCGGATCGCGTTGTGAAGCGTGCGCTGTTCGCCGATGAAGGCGTGCCAGAATACTGGATCGTTGACGCCGGTCAGTGCACAGTTGAGCGCTGGACGCCGGATGCTGTCGACGCTGAGCTGATCAGCACCTCACTGATGTGGCAGCCCGACACGCGTTACGCGCCGCTGACGATCGATTTGGTGGAGCTCTTCCGACGCACGCGCGAAGTCTGACGATCGATTTGGTGGAACTCTTCCGACGCACGCGCGAAGTCTGAAAACCATCTGGGTGCGCACGCGTCGAACTACAGCGAAGCCAGATGCAGCGCGGCGATAACGCTACGTATTATCCACCCGCGGCCGATTCCGATTGCGATCGTTGTACGCGAAAATCCCCGCACCAAACAACGCAATTGTCGCGAAGCTAAACCACTGCACTGCATAGCTCTTATGCGCGCCCTCACTGGGCGGCGGCGGCGGAACGCGCGGCGGCACGTTGCCCTTAGGCGCGGTATCGCCTAGCTGCACTAACTGAATTGGCGCTATTGGATACGGAAGCGCCTTCTGCACGGCCGCAACGTTAAGTGTGCGCATCACGCGACCTGACTCAATGCCAGTCGCGCCAGCAACGGGCGTGGGAGCGGGTAATGCAAACACCAACACATCACTGGTGTCACGCTCGCGCCACGTTGCGAGATCAACATCTTTGCCATTTGGCGAATAGACCCAGCCGCGATTCACTAAGTACGCGGTGTCACGCCCGGCAACACGCAGGGGTGTGAGCAGATACACACCCGGCGATCCACCACGCGTGCGCTGCGTGATCACGATTTCATTGGCGTAATCAAAGACGCCGCGCATCTGCACGCGTCGGTATCGCATTGCAGCGCTATCGCGCGGTAGTGCCTCAATTTGCACTGGGGGCGCTGACAACCGCGCGCCGACTTCGGCGTTTAATGCGCGTCGCCATGCAAGGCGTTCGAGCTGCCAAAAGCCCAGGCGCGCAAATAACGCCGAGAGTGCAACAGCGATCACGATGAACACGATAACCCGGACGCGCATTCCTTCCGTTCCCGACTGACTACTTGACATCAACGCGACTCAAAAGAGCGTCATCTGTTCGCCGAGTTGATCGGGCGTGATTGGCACCTGACCGAACAACCGCTGCAACTGGCGTACACTCTCAGGGCTGTGCCCGGAGAAATGGTTGTTCACAAAACCGTACACCGTCTTCACGCGCGTCGCTAACCCTTTGATCGCAGTAGCCCACGCGTTCAGCTCACGCGTGCGATCGACCTGGATGTGACTGTAATCGGTGAAATCGCGATTAGGCCCCATCCACCGCAAGTACGCAGTGTTGGACGTGGGGTTCTCGGCCAGCGCCAGCATCTGCTTCCGCGGAATCCAGCGCGCGTCAGTCAATGTCAGCGCGACGTTGTATTCCTTGAGCAGCGCCAGCACACCGTCGTTAATCCAACCACGCTGACGGAACTCGACGGCGAAGGCGATCTCTTTCGTTGGCAACGTCGGCAGGAATGCAGCCAACGCCGGCAATTCGGTTGGCGCAAAATCCGGTCCGAGCTGAATCAGCACCGGACCGAGCTTGGTCTCCAATTCGCGCGCGCGATCGAGGAAGAGACTGGTGAGCTCAGCCGATTCGCGCAGCCGATTGTCGTGCGTGATTTCCTGTGGGAGCTTTAGCGCAAACTTGAACCCGTCAGGAACCTTGTTGGCCCATGAGCGCACGCTGCGCACCGACGGAATCGCGTAGAACGTCGAGTCGATCTCGACCGACTGGAATGCACGCGAATAAACGCCGAGGTAATCGGTCGCTTTCGTGCCGGATGGATAGAACGCGCCAACCCACGCGTCGTAATTCCAGCCCTGCGTGCCGAGCCGGATCGTGGCTGTCATGCTCCAAAGGTCGCAGGCGGGGGAAGAGGGGCCAAGGGGTTCGACTGCTCGTCCACTCATCTCCATCCTAGAGCAATCTTTTTGGCGCCAGTTAAGCGCCATTAAAAAGCCACTATCGATACGTTTCGAAGAATCCTGTTCCTTCCCCGCCAATCGCGGCGCCGCCCACACGTCCAGCGAGCCGAGCTCGTCCTTTCATTTGCAGAAACCAAGGAGTCGTGAGTTGGCGAGCGTACTCGCCTTCACCGCGGTCACTCAGCCCCTTCCGGGTATCGGTCGCCGTCACGTCGTCGATCTCAAGCTGCAAGTCGAGCGTGTCGTTACCTCGCACATCGAAAAGTCGCGCTCGTGCCGGTGTCATGATCGGGCCGACGCGTTTGGTATCTGTGTACTCGATGCGCCGCGGCCGGAACACCGAGCGAAACCCAAGTGAATCAACGAGATACACAAATAGTGGTGCCTCGTTGCCGACAGCGGCCGATGGCGGCGTCACGCGTCCGTAGAGAATTGTGTACGCGCCAGCGCGCGCCGCGCCCCACTCCCACGTCACGCCAACCCACGTGCCCCAGTTGTGATCGTGATACGCCTGCGCATCGCGGAACTGTTCGCATTGTGTCGCGATGCAGACAGAACCTGACGCCATCGCGCGTAAACCGAGCACCGCATAGCCTGACGGTGATTCGCCGCCAACGAGCGTTGCTCCGGGGAAGTAGGCGCGTTCCGCTGGCGCGACAACCAACGACAGTCGCAACGATTCTCGGCTGCCATCTTCAGCCATCGCGACGCCCGTGATGGCGTAGCGCCCGTCGTTCTGCACCGTGACTTGCGCGTCGGCACCAAGTGTGACATTCGCGTCGCGCGTGCTGAAGCGAACCGCAGTCTTCGGCACGCGCATCGAGAATCTGCGTTCAGCTTTTCCGGCTTCGTGCGACGTGACGAGAAGGGTGCCGCCCCACTCGCCGTTCGGAATGTCGCCGCCGACGATGTACGTGATAAAGAACCATCGCGTCGCGTCTGCTGAGAGGACGTTGAAGTAATGCCATTCACCCCAGCTCGGACGATTGGCTGCGTCAGCGGGAGGCAGATGAAAGTGATCGAAATCGTGGCGGAGTTCCGCAATCGTTGGTGCAATCCACCGGCGATCACCGTCGTCGCTACGCCATGTGCCCTCGGACAACGGCGCTGCAGCGCCAACATCGCGCGTCGCGTCCGGAATTTCACCGGATGCGCGCACGGGAATCTCGCGACCGTTTGCGAGCGTGACGTACAACAGCTTTGACTCGATCTGCGGCGCCACGGCACGAACAGATTTCGCCTGACGTGGTGCGGTGAGCAGTTGTTGATAGAGAAAGCGCGCGTTGGCAATTGAGAAAAACATTCCACCAACGCCACCGGTCTTCATCACTTCGACGTCTAAGCCTTCGGGCAGCACTGTCACATCACCGCCGCCGACAAGCTTCTCGTCGCTGGCTTGCGCAATCATCGCATCACCTACTGACAGCAAGACAATCATCACAGCGACGCCCAAGCCGTAGCCCGCAAGCAGAAAAAGCGTGCGCAACTTGCGGAAGCCAAGATTGCGCAGTGCGAGCTTCCAGATCACGAGTGCGCCTCGGCGATATCTGCGTCAACAATCACACCGTCTCGCATGTGAATGCGTCGGCCGGCAGCAGCGGCCATCTGCGTGTCATGCGTAACGACGACGATCGTGGTACCGTCATGGTGCAACTGGCGGAACAACGCAATCATTTCGAGACCGGTCGCGGCATCCAACTCGCCCGTTGGTTCGTCCGCGAGCAACAGTGCCGGTTTGTTTGCGAGCGCACGAGCCACTGCAATACGCTGCTGCTCACCGCCGCTCAACTCTGATGGACGATGCTCGGCACGCGCTTGCAATCCCACATAACCGAGAAGCTCTGTGACTCGTGCGCGCCGCAGCTCACGAGGCATGCGCGCCTCGGCCATGGGAAGCTCG
>JANNWU010000216.1:0-12747 GCA_031408755.1 Gemmatimonadaceae bacterium
GTGGACGATCCCGCCAGCGATCTGCTCCTGCATATCTGCCCAATGAGCTGGGACACCGTCCACGTGCATTACTCGCATCCTGTGGCGATGAAACGGTTATTTGGGCTATTGCCGGCGATGCAGACCATCGGCACGTCATCAAAAACGGGTGTACAGATCACGGAGGTCGGGCGGCTGGTGACGCTGTTCTTCGCGGGGAGAGATTCGGAACTGCGAGCGGCGTTGAAACATTGACATCTGATGTTTGATGCGGTAGCATCTGATGCATGAGGACCACATTGGATATCGCGGACGATGTGCTGGCCGCCGCGAAGGAGCGTGCTCGCCGCGAGCACAAAACTGCGGGCCAGGTCGTGTCGGAGTTGCTACGAATGGCGCTCACGACGCCAGTTGAATTCACGACGGTTCGTGAGGCGCCTGCGATTTACGGTCTACGACCCTTCGAAGCGCGCGGGAACGTCGTAACCAACGAGTTCATCGATCGATTGCGCGACGACGACGCGTATTGATGCGCGCACTGCTTGATGTGAACGTGTTGATCGCGCTACTCGATGCCGATCACACATCGCATCAATCGGCGCTGCAGTGGTTCGCAGCGCATGCGGCGAGCGGATGGGCCTCCTGTCCCATCACCCAGAACGGCTGCCTTCGGATTCTGTCGCACCAGGGCTACCCAAACGCGCGTTCGGTTCACGAAATTGCGCAGCGCTTTCGTGACGTCACTGCCAATCACGTGCACGAATTCTGGCCCGATGACGTCAGTTTGCTCGACGAGAGCGCAATTGATTCTCGGCGGGTGCACGGGCCGCGCCAGTTGACAGATGTGTATCTATTGGCGCTCGCGGTCAAACGTGGTGGCCGATTCGTGACGTTTGATCAATCGATCGCGGTTGAGGCAGTGCGCGGCGCCACCGCATTAAATATTGTGCGGCTTTGATTGATTCGATGCGCGATCGCGTGCGTCACACTCTCCCCATTTTCGCTTAGCCAACTGCCATGCGCCACCTGACCGCCACCCTGCTCTGCTGCACGTTGATCGCATGTAGCGGTGATTCAACACCGCTGCCGCCCATCGCGAATGGTCCGCAGTGGATGCCGCTAATGATGGATACCACGGGCAACCTGATGCTGCGTCGGATGGCGCTGTTCGTTGACACCACGAATGTGACCAAATCAGCCAGCGGATACATGCAAACGCGCCAGAAGTTAGTGATGGATATGAAGATGGGCGGCATGTCCACCACGATGCAGATGCGCGCTGACCTCGACTGCGCTGGCAATCGTTTTCGCATCGCAGGGATGGATAGCATGACCGCATCGATCAAGGGTGTTGCGATGCCTGATAGTGTGGCTCGACAGGCGATGGCGCAGCAGCAATCGAAGACGGTGACGGACACGAATTGGAAGGCTGTTGCGTCGGCGAGCGGTGAGAATGCAGCGATGTTGAAGGCGGTGTGCGCGAAAGGGGCAACGCTGAAATAGCCAGTGACACCGTTGCAGAACTTTAGCGGTATTTCAGCACCGTTTCCGCACGACTGCAACACCAGCACATCGCTTTACAGTAAGACTCCAGAACGACTCCAGCACAATTGCTGCGCCATTAGAGATATCATCGAAATCGACGAGCTTCACCTCACTCTGAATGTCGTTCCAGAGTGAGGTGAAATCGCTTTAGGCTACGTTGCGCTGATTCCGCGCAATGCTGTTGTGGAGCGACGCACCCGAGATGTACTGAAACAACGTTTCGCGTGTCTCGCCCATCGACACCGTCGGTGCAGGCATGACCATCACGCTCGTTGATGCCGTTCCGACACCAACGCTGTTGGTCGCAGCCACGACGCACGCGTACTCGGTGCCATTCGTGAGCCCGTTCACGGTCAACGGGCTCGCACTACCACTTCCGGTCACCGCCGCGCCAGCCGCAGAACTACAGGTGGCGGTGTAACCAGTGATTGCCGCGCCGCCGTCAGATGTTGGTGGTGCGAAGGTCAGGCTCACGCTGGCATCACCAATTGTTGCGGAGACAGCGGTTGGCGCACCGGGCGCAACCGCTTGTGGTGTTGTGGGTGTGTCGTCGCTATCACACGCGGCAAGTGTCACAACGAGCAGAGCGGGAATCAGGCGAAGCAGTCGAATTGTCATGTCGCAACTCCAGAACAAATGGAACGATGATTCGATCACCGATGAAGTTCGGCCATGACTTGAGACGCACGATTGATTGTGATGTTAAGTCACAGTTGTGTGCTCCAGCTCGCATAATCGCACGAGCTTGATTGTGTGCTGTATGAGCTTGCTTGACATGATGGTCGAGTTGAATCCGCGAGCGTCGCGTACTGATTCGATGCATCGCATGGAGCGTCACGCGTTGCGTTGCGACGCGAGGCAAATCAGCGAGCGTCGCGTTACAACGCGAAGCAAATCAGCGAGCGTTGCGTTACGACGCGAAGCAAATTAGCGAGCGATGCGGTGCGACGCGAAGCAAATCAGCGAGCGATGCGTTGCACGTTACGTTGCTCGTTCGTCAGGCTTTTTGTGAAACGTTGTGCACAACGCGCTGCCTTACGGTGCCGCTTGCATCGCGCGCAGTGTCCCTCGCGCCACGACGGATGCACTGAACACCGGTCGCTGCTCTTCATCACGCGTGTACGGAAAGAAAACATTCGTGCGATATCCGCTGCGAAATTCCACTTCGACAGTGATGCCGTTCACAACTCGGGTCGTACCACTCGCGGGCTGCGTTGTCAGATACGCAAGTCCGACAGCACGTACTGTCATTTTGCGCGCGCTGACGGCGAGAGTCCGCCGAAAGAGTGCGAGCACGGTATCCGGCGACACGGTAATCGCACTCGGCGGTACCACGACCGCATCCACGTATCCGCTGCTGTCCTGAACGCCCGCGACTGGAATGTGTCCGGCCGGCGTCACCAATGCCCACGCAGCCATGTCGCGGACGGTGACTACAAACTCATCGATCGCTTGTTGTGACACCGTTTGTAGTTGCGGCCCGGACGATTTGCGCGGCGTCGCGACAGGCGCACAAGCCACCGTAGCACCGGTGAGCGCAATGGAGCACAACAGCGCGATGTAACGTGAACGCATCAGTCGTGAGCGACAGCGGAGCGGACGGAGCACAATAGTTCGGTGATTGCGTGCGGTGATAAAGCGGCGCGGTAGCGTGCGGTGATAAAGCGACGCGGTAGTGTGCGGTGATAAAGCGACGCGATAGCGTGCGGTGATAAAGCGGGGCGGTAGCGTGCGGCGCACACAGAAACTTAGACTCACACACAGCAACTTTACACGACCAGCGCCACGCAAGCCTTACATCCTTGGCAACCACATCCCCATTGTCGTCGCAAAGAGCCCTGCCGCCATGCCAAGCGTGAGCACGAGCAAGGTCACCGCCATTGTACGTTGGCCGGTGGTGCCCGCGCGTTCGTGAGCCCACAAGTATCCCTCCAACACGAGCAGCGGCAGCAACGATTCGCCGAAGGTCAGCGCCGTCAAAAAGGGACCGGTGAAGCTGTCCATATCAAAACCGACCGGCCGCTGATAGATCAGCAGCCACAGCATAAGTCCAATGCGAAAGAACCAGACGCCGCTAGCGACCATGAACAACCGGAGCGCCCATCGGCGGTGTGTTGCGAATTCCTTTGCTCGCGCCGCGCGCCATGCGAGCACTGCGAACGCAAGAATAAGCGTTGCGTTGAGCGTCGAGCCGATGTGCTGCGCATTATCACCTACCGTGCCGCGCACCCACACGAGATAGAGTCCGCCGACGCTCGCAAGCATGGCCGAGACGATGTATGAGCGACCCGTAAACCGATGCAACTTGGGAGCATGTTGGCGAATCCATGGCACGAGCTGTAGCGATCCGCCAACCATGATGATAGCGGCGAAAATCAGGTGCACGATGATGGTGGCGTTGCCGATCGTATCACCCGGGATGTAACCCTTAGGCATGACGGTGGCGAGCACCGTGATGTCACCGCGCGCGGCGCCGCCGCCGTAGAGGACTGAGATGTACGCCGCGAAGAGCAGTTGGCCGACGACGGTGACGGCGAACCACGTGCGGGCGGCGAGGGTGAGGAGGGGGGATGGGGTTGCCTGGCTTGCTCGAGGTGAGCGGGCGACTGCGCGCGAAGGAACAGGCGAATCGGACGGATCGACCGAGGGAGCTCCTTCCTCATATTCAGCGGCAACACGACCCATGGGGCTGACTCCGGCAAATGCGCGATTCGTAGACGTTCGCTGTATGGTCGCAAGCGTTGCCGCATTCAAGCATCCTTTCAGTGCACCTCGTACGCGTCTCGCAGCCGGTGGTTTCACGATTCGAGACACTTGCCACGCGCGACCTCACCAGCGTTTCAGAATGCGACCGCCAAGCCAGCCAGCAATGGCGATCGGTACCAGTGACAGTGGTGCCGCGAGCAAGCTCCAACCGTCGGGGGCTCGGCGTTTTGACTCCACCAGTCTACCGGCTTTCACGGAATCGACTACGGCATTGCAACCGACGGTGCCCGCCCGTGCCGCGCGGCACCACGCGTCCGCTGTTGCCAATCCCACCACAGGATTGACGAAGTAGCCCGTCGCGTCATGCCGAAACGGTGCGTTGTTGCGCATGCGAATTTCTCGGAGTGTTGGTGTCGCATCCGTGCTGTCAAACCGGCCGGCCATCCGGAAAGCAACCGCGTCGTGATCATCGTAGAGGTTGTACCACACGCCGCCGAGTCCTGGGGGAGTCGAGTAGTGCGTGCTCCCGCGACGCTTTTTCGCGCCTAGTCGCGTGATCAGTCCGTCGAAACCAAACTGCGATCCAACACTCACGAGCCCCGAAAGTTGAACTCCCCATCCACTCGTATTGGCCGCGTACTCGTGCGTCAGCAACGCTCCCTGGCTGTGCGCAAGAACTACGATTGGTCGCTTCTGCTTTGCGAGGGTGTCAAAGTGATCGATCAAAATGTTGCGCACGTTGCAGCTGGGAAGCCCTTCTTCGATGTACTCTTTTGTGTCTTTCGTGAAATGCATGATCATTCGGTAGTTAAATGCTGACGGAATGAATTTTGTCAGTCCGCGAACCACTCGCAGCGCTCCATTTCGTGGACTCGCGTCTTCGTCCGCCGTAATCGATGATTTACTCGTAACACGAACGTCGCCGCATCTGGGATGTGGCTCGGTGCTCAAGAAGACATTTCCGTAATAAACGAACCGTCGATCTGAATTTGGGATCAGTTGCGGAGACAGCCCCGCTGCCAGCAAGCCGCTGTCAATTGCTGCAAACCACCTATTTCTCAGCACCACAGAATCAGTCTTGCCTTCGTTCCTGCCATGCACGACGAGTAGGATCGGTCGTACCGAAGAGCCCTCGGTAGGCTGAGGGGTTTGCGCGAGGAGCTCTAAAGACAACAGCATCGTCATCACGCTCAGCATGAGCACACGCAGCACGCACTGCGGTTGCGGATTTGACGTCAGAGGCAATCCACGCCGCTCAGATTGTGCCAGCGTAAGCGAAGCGATTGCTGTGATTCGGGTACTCACGAAGCGTTCTCCATTTTTCATTTTGATTCCGATTGTGGCCGTTACGAAACCAGCGCGCATGTCATATGCGGTCGGTGCCCCTCGCCCGATGTTGCCGACGCGCCTTGCAACACTATTTTTGCGCCGCAAGTCGGTCGACGATTTGCCGCACTGGTACGTTCAATCCGACAATGAAATTGCGCTTATAGCGCGAGCGGAGGTCTGATTGCAGTACTGCCTCCGTTGCAGGCGCGCCAGTGGCGAGTGTCTGCGGTTGATCGACGCGCTCGAACGCGACGCCAGCGTACAGTTGTGCAGCGGATGTTCCGATCGCGAGCGCGGTCACGAGCCGATCTAGCGGTCGTGAACTGAGCGCGGTGCCCAGCAGTAGCGACGGAAACAAGCGCCAACGCATCGCCTTCGTGTCGACTGGGATGAGGTGCAAGTTGAGAAACGCCGTGAGACTTTGTTTGTCGATTTCCCGGGTACGGACAACACCATCAGCAGCGACGTACTCTAGTTGCGAGACGCGTGTGACTGGAACGCCGACGCTTACGTCCCAGTGGTACTTTGACTCGTTGTCGAAGGTCTGCTTCGCGAGCTCAGTCGCAACGCCCGATTGGTTTACGATTGGAGACATCAGGCGCACCTCAATGTCGGACGGAACGTGCTCAACATTGATTCGAGTGGAGGAGAACTTCCATACGCCCGATCCTCCGGCAGGTTGACCATCTAGCCCCTTAAGAATGGGCGCTAACTCTAAAAGCGCTTTGAGCGACGTTATCGGCGCCGCCTCCTTCCTCGCAATATCGATTCGGTACTCGATGCCTGGTATAGAGTTCTTTTGCACACTGAGTAATGCCACGTCGCGCGAGCCGAAAATGCGAGCTGCCGCGGCATTCCTCGGAGACCATTCGCGAATGCTCAGCGATCCGGTATCACGCGCGAGCAGTAACCATTTTTGCGCCTCGATTCCCTTCTCTCCCCACCGCGCAAGGTGCACAATCGTGTACTGACTCTGCTCGCACGGGTAAGCGCACGTGGCCGCCACTAAATGCCGAAGCGCACGAAGGGAAACTGGCGTTGAACTCAACAATAGTTCAGCGGCAGAGTCACCAGACGCAGCGAGAGCAACTTTGGGTTCAAGCAGTGTTTCCGACTGACGTTGCGCGAGCAGATAGGTTGAGCTGAGCAACGTGCACGTCGCAAAACGAATAATCCGTGTCTTCCACATTTTTGAGATCCTCGTGATTCGGGGGAATCAAGGTGACGCAGGATAGCGGTGCCGATCGCGCAATACGGTCTCGCGGACAGCCGCAACGGCTTACAATCGCGGCCCAGACAACAGTACGAGCGTGTCACCGAACCCACTGAGCAGCGTGTCGGCCGGCGCAAGTCCAATGGTGCGCGGCTCTGGCTCGGTGATAACAACGTTCGACTTCGACTCGCCAGTGCAGGCAGTCGCGATCAGGAGCAGCGCGAGCAACTGTCTTCGAAGACAAATTGGCATGTGGCAGGGTCCTGAAACGCTGTGAGTTTGAATAGGAAGTTTGACGGACACTCCATTTCGTGATCTTCGCGCGTATTGACGGCCACGACCGCGAAAATTCTCAGGCGCTCGCAAACGACAGTTTGTTAGCGATCAGATCTCGGCCTTACTTTTCCAGCGAGCAAGCAATGACTTGGAAACCTCAAAGTGCATTGCGTCTTCTACTGGGAATGCTGCGCCCCAGACCCATCCCGCAGCGTTGAAATACGCTGAGAGTATGAGTAGGCCGCGCTGCACGCGATCGTCGCCCTGCTCATCCAAGACTCCACTCAGAGTGATATCGATTGCCGTGCCCCATGAGTGGTTTGAGATCATGGGTCCGATCTTCACTGTACCATTCGGCTGTTTGATCTTGGTGTACCGTGCGCACTGCATGCCAGCAGTCCCAAGAATCGCGTACAGCGAGGGTACCTCCAACTTCACGCGTTGCAGAATCTCTTCGAGTGATCGAATCGCAGGCGCAATGCCAGTCACTGAGAACGGTCCGAAGTTTTGCGTGATCAGGCGTGCATTGAACGCGGGATTGTTGGCTGGGGTGCACTTGCCGTTTGGAAGGTAGATGCCGTTGTACGTTGCATGTCCAAACAGCTTCAGCAAATGAGCGTTTTTCGCCGATGTCAAGCCGAGGTTGTACTTACTTCTCTTCGGCACATCGATAAGTTCGAGAAAATTCATATGGTCACTCCTCTGCTGAGATCCATGCGTGGGCGCCGTGCCACCGTCGTTTTGCTTCAGGCTTGCCACGCGGCAAGTCTTCCCAAGTGAGTAGGGCGCTGGCGCGATGCACTTGCACGAGTGCGAACGAGCCATTCATCTAATTGGACGGGCATGGCGTGCGGTTTTCGCACACGGTACGGCTATGTCAGCTCTACGAGCGACGGAACTCGACTAAACTTTTCGCCGATGAGTTGAAGTAGCTATCGCGAGTTTCGATCGATAACTCGGTCGCGCGCACTGACAAGTGTTCAGCTGTTCTCGCACATCGCGAATCTGGTCACATGCTGCGCAAAAATTGACGCATTCAGCGGTCCCCATCCGCGAGAATCATCGAAGGGTAAATCCCGGCCTGAAGCCGAATCGTGGCCAGCCTCAATCGCGCTGGACTTCAACAGCTCTCGAATGTCGTTCGGCGTCAGCGCTGGACACGTCTGTAGTGCGAGCCAAACTGCAGCGCTTATCGCGGGTGCTGCGAATGACGTTCCGCTCCCAGTCAATGTGGTGTTAGCTGCGCCTAAAACGTTCAAGCGCTCCCCATAGCCCGAGAGCAAAGCTTTACAGTCTGGATTCGCGGTGTACGCGGCGCCGTTGTTCGGATAGTGCGCACTACCAGTCGCGATTACGGTCGGATGCACGCAGGGGAACTCTCCGTCGGTTGATCCTTGGCTGGGCATCGCGGCCACAATCACCTTGCCACGGCGTTCCGCTTCATCAAACAAGGCCCACTTGGTTCGATCGCCACAAAACCCGGACATGCTGATGTTCAATACCCGATCATCTGAATCAAGAAAATTGCGCATCGCGGTGAGAAACGCTTACTCATGGTACTGCACGCTGGTGCTCTTTGCCTCCACGACATTGTGGAAGACAATGTTCGCATCACAGCATCCGCGTGGCCCTGACTCGTTCTGGCAGGCAGCGATGATACCACAGACCGCGGTACCGTGCCAAATCGTGGCAACGCTTTCGGCTGGCCGATTGGAAACAATTACGCGACCACACATCGCACTATGAGCGGGCCAACCTTCATCAATCACATGCACCGACTGTCGCGACTGACCCGTACCAGGGTTGAAAATCGCCTGATCAAACTGACTGCGCTGCCATGCGCCAAGCTCATTTGCCGGCTGCGTACGAAATAGCGCCAACGCCCTTCGGTTCACACGTGCAAGCAGAGTCTCATGGCTCCGGGTCACAGCACGAAGAATGGTCGGTGCAGCTACAGTGGAGACGCGTGGATCGCGCACGAGTTGCGCCGCAAGATCGGCCTGATCATCCGGAGACGCGACCGTCAGCAGGAAGAGCGATGGCTCCGAATTGAGACGCTCTTGATTCGCACCGCTCGTAATTTCGCGGACGCTCGCGCCCTGGGTCCGTGCGCAATAGGCGCGCACGGCTGCCAAACCGCTTCCATCGTCATCCACAGTCAGCGCGCCTTGAACGAAGTACTGCTCCCTAATCCTTCCGGGGTGAACGAAGAACGAGACCTGATTACGAACCGTTCTTTCATTAGTCATCGGTAATTCTGAACGATGTCAATTTCAAAATGACGCGGTGATTTTTGCGCCCATGCAGTCCTCATTTCCTCGATTTTCCGGGCCAGGCGTGATGACAGGATACGGTAATTGCGCGTTGCCTGCGTTTTTCAGTCGATCCGCGAGCGTGTCACCTGAATTTGATTCGAGCAGCCGGTACAGCCATTTGAAATCGACATCTTGAGTAACTTCAACGGCGTTAAACACATCCCACTCCAGTGGATTATGTGCGCACAAGTTTGCGATTTTTATGTATACAACTTTCCGACGTTCTTCCTCTTGCGGCTTCAGAACTACGCGTGTCGCTTCAGCCAAGCGCGAACCAAACTTGCGTATACAGAGTGTTACGTCACCGCCGTCGATATCCGTCTCCCAAACCACCTGTCCAGCGAAGTAGCCAATCTGATCAACCTTAGACGCGTTGAGCGTGCCGGGTATCGTCCAGCTCTTTGATCCGGCAACAGGCAGGAACTTTCCGCCTCGCAAAACAATCCGCGCCAGCACTCCAGTATTTGCGTCGTCGAACACGTCGGTCCGCAAGGCAAGCTCGTCGAAGTATTTCGCATTGCTAGTTTTCTCGCGGTCGTCAAAAGATGGCACAAGCACGTCGGCTTTGCTCAACGTGCCTGCTGTCCCCGCGCAGATATGCAATTCGTGCTGCTTAAGCAAATGCACTACGTCAAACGCATTCGATGGAAACGCGGTACCGAATGCCGCGGCCTCCAGTTTCATATAGCCGGCATGTGGCTTGCGCTCGGGCGAGTCGTCTTCATGCGGAAAATTGATCAACGTTCCCGTGTCTCTACAATCGGGCAGAACAACGGCCGCCTTCTCACCACTAGGATCAAACACGTACAGGCAAAGTCCCGTAAACTCAATGCGCAGCGTGAACACTGTCTCACCTCTCTCAAAGTGTGAAAATACTATTGCCCGCTAACTACGAAGGCTGCCCAAATGCGCGGATCACGGTTCCCATGATCCGACCCTCGAACGAACTTCAGTTGTGTCGCGCGTAGCGCTTGCGAGGCAGGAATCCGTTGCGCAAGCGCTTGGTGGAGCGCCTGTTGAAAATCGCGCGTGGGTACATCGGCGACGTCCCACAGCGAGCTGATAGTCGCGCGGGCTCCGGCAAGGAGAAAACTGAACGCCAGCCCATTCGTTATCCCTCCTCGTCTCCGCGCTGCACCCTGCGTGCTGCACGCCGACAGGACGGCGATCTCCAAGTTACGCAGATCGAGCTGCGCAATTTCACGCGCACTAATCCGCATCGTCGCTCGTACAGCTAAAAACGACAATTCAGGACGTTCGAGATTAGAAACCGCATGACCGGCGAAGTGAAAAATGTCACTCCTCTCAAGCGCTTTCATCATCGCTGCCGCCGGCTCATCACCGTCAAACACTCGAGCACCGATGTGCGCACCAGCAACATCCGTCGCCTCAGCAGCCGCTCCCGGAAGTGCTGCAAAACCGTCCAGGTCCATTGAGCCCTGTAACACCATTGTGCTACGCACCGATCGCAGCGCGGGACGGTCACGGTTAAGCAAGGACAAACTCGGTAGCAGGCGCAGCTCAAAGTCTTCGACCAAGTAGCGCTGTGAAGCGCTATTCTTGAGCGCAGCGAACGGAAGTGCACCGAGTTCGTAGTCTGCGACCACGGTGATTCGACGAACGTCCTTGGTGTATCGCAGAAATGGGCTGATGAGCAGCGTGTGCAATTCGACGAGTGCGGCACCACGCTCCTCAACGGACCATTCGTTGTACGCGGTGGCCTGCCGTACCAACAACGCGACACGCTTCCGCGACACAGGTTGAGTGATCGTTTGCCAGCCAGCGGATGTTCCGACCCAGATTGCTAGCCGCTGCGGCAGTAACGCATACACGACCACCGCCTCGTCCGCATCAAGTGCGTTGAGCGCTACTACAGCACGAGCGCCCACTCGTGCCGGTACCACGTCGTGCCATAGTGCAAGCTGCGCGTCAACGAGCAGTGATAGCGCGCGCTGCGTACTATCACGTGACAACGCAAGGTCGATTGCAGAATCATAGATCGGATCCACCGTTTCCGAGAATGACGCGCGTACCTCTGAACTGCTCAGCGTTCTGCTTTGGTTTTCGATGAGCGCCGTCGCATCATCCAGGTAGCGCACTGCGAGCGACGTATCGCGGCGAGAGAGCACGTGTGCAGACGCCTCGTGCAGCGCACTTGGCACATAGTTCAACACGTTTAGCCGACGGTACTCGTTCAGGGTATTGTGATAGAGGCGAGCCGCGCTATCTGGGGACTCTCGGCGCAACAGCCCTGCCGTCACAAGTGCGATATCGGCACGTACGCGATCCGCGCCGGCTCCCGGGCGCATCCGCGACACCGCACCGAGCGCGCGCTGCAAATCCTCGCGCGCCGCGTCAGTCTGACCAGTCGCGATCAGATCGCGCGCGCGATTCCGCAGCGACCACGCAACCGCCTGCGGACGATCGAGTGACTGCGCGCCGGCAACAACTTCGTGCGCGACTGCGAGGGCAGCGTAAGGCAAGCGATGGGAGCGCGCAAGCGCCCCGACGTTTGTAAGATGATTGCTCAAGTATGACGACCGCCGAAGCTGACCCAATCCGCGCAAACCAAAAAGCGCTTCTTTGGCGCCTTCGCTCGTGCGGCCAGAAAGATTGAGCGCTTCTGTGAGTAAGTAGCTGATACCGCCAATGTTCTCTGCCTCGAGTGCCCGCGTAAGCCGGATCTTTGCCGCTTCGTATTGACGGACAGCGAGATCGTATTTCCCACGTCGCAATGCGATCACTCCCAGAGCCCAGACTAATTTTCCCTCTACCGCTGGCTCGTCTGATCGTACTCCGATCATGGCACGATCCACGATGCGCTCGGCGCCGTCGTAATCTCCGCTGTTGAGCTCACCGAACGCCGTGTAGTACGCCGCCCAACGCCACATCGGAGATCGTATCGACTGTAGTGTGTGCATCGTCGGATACAGGATCTCAGTCGCATCGTTGTACGCACCATTTTCAAGAAGCGTGATGCCGTTCTTCAGGGCTTTCAGTGCGGTCGCTAACCGTCGCGGCGGCGCAGAACTCATCGCGGTGATCGTGTGCTGCACACTGCGGTCGGCGCCGATCGCCGCCAGCTCAGCGCCGATCGTGCGCACGACTGAAAGCGCGCGAGCGCCGCTGTCCTGTTGTGCCGAATTCGACAAACGCCCCCACATCGCGAGCATCGTAAATGCGAACTCGCGGGCGGCTTGCGGTGACCGACGGACGCGCTCTTGAATTTCGGCTGAGGATGTGGCAGTGCCTGCACCGGCGAGTTGCTCTGACCACTCGACCTCAATCAGCGCCTTCGGTGATGGCATTCGCGACAAACGTTCCGCCGCCTCTAACCGCCATGCTGCGTCCGTTTCATACACGACCACCTCGTCCCACGCCGCG
>JANNWU010000217.1:0-5424 GCA_031408755.1 Gemmatimonadaceae bacterium
GTGTGCAGCGCCTCGCGCATTGGCGCTGGTAGCAGCCAGTCCACACCCGGCTGGTAGGACTCGAGCCACGTACGGTCGTATCCGACCGGCTGTCGCGCCATGATGGGTCGCCGGATCAGGTCACGGACGACTGTCCCCTCCGGCGATAGGGGCACGTAGGGCTCGTCGGCTTTCGTGATCACGGTTGCGCGTTTTGCGTCGGGCACCTGCACCGCAGCGATCGGCGGCCCGAGCCGGTACTTGGTCGAAGGCCCCTGGCCTACAGGATCGACTCGACCCTCAGCTACCAGCCCGCGGAGACGTCGGATAAGTGTCCGCACAGGCAGGTGCCCGCCCGTCCGGCGCTCGTAGGCGTCGCCAAGTTCTTCCCGCCGGACCCCCTCACCCTGCGGTGCCCGGGCCAGCAGGTCGAGCAGGACCGCTTCTTGGGAATGGATCGTCGCGTTGGTGGGTCGTGGCATTGCTGACTCCGTGAGGCAGGGCACCGCAGCACTGCGTGCTGCAGCCAGAGCTGGGGGCGACGAGAGATCACGCCACATTTTGTGGCGAGACTCCGTATCGCGCCACATTTTATCGCGAGACTCCGTGTCGCGCCACATTTTTTGCGAGATAGCGTGTCGCGCCACATTTGGTGGCGAGACAACCTATCACGCCACAAAGCGGACACGATGCCCCCCACGACAGCGCACCGAGGCGCACCCAGCACACTCAACCACTGGATCACGGACGCTCCGAAGACGGAAAGGGATACCGAGCAGGACGAGGACCCGCTATCCCGCAACGCGGCCCCAGTTGTCGTTCTGCTTTCTACACTTGGTGCGTCACTCACATCGTCCTACCCATCGGGTGCCGCGCGTCGCGCCCGTGTCGCCCGGACTCACGGTCACCCCCCAAGACTTTCGTGCCGCATCAGCAGCCGTCCCTCCTTTTGCGGCATCGCAACCCGGGCCTGGAGCGCGACAACAAATGCGAATTAGGGGTGGCAAACAACACTTTTTTCAATTAAGAGTAATTTCTGGTTGAAAACACTACTTTAAGCTTTCCAGAGCAATTTCAGATTGAAAACGAGTTGTAATGACAGATAAGGTGTATTAAGGTTGATTTTCAACCTGTAATCACGGCTGGTCACGATGGCGCGCACCGTTTCCAAAGTTCCACGACCTGAACTACGTCCAGCGCCACCGGACACGACAGCGAGAGGCGTGGTAGTCGCGAACGCAACCGAACTCGGCCAAGTAGTTCGGTGGCTTCGAGGGGAGCGCCGAGTGCCTCGAGAGGAAGCGGCCGCCCGCGCCGGCGTGAGCCGTGACGTCCTGCGACATATCGAGAGCGCAACGCGAGGAGTCAACCTGACGCATGCACTTGACCTGCTCTCCAGTTGCGGAGTCGATGTTGTATTGGTGCCACGAGACCGTTCGCTCAGCCTTCGGGATCCGCGAGACCTTCCGCCCTCGCCATGACAAACGCGACCGCTACCAATGACGCCTCGGACGTCGACGTCTATCTCGACGGACGGCGTGTAGGCACACTGCACAGCGCTGCCTCCGGAGGCGCGGCGAACAGCTTCACCTATCTGTCGGACGTCTTGGGTGACCAGACGGCGGCCGTCAGCGTGAAAATGCCCGTGAAGGCTGCCTCGTACCCGGCGCACGTGGCGATGGCGTGCTTTGAGAATCTCCTACCCGACGGCGAGCTGCGCGACCTCCTCGCAGCAAGCGTGAAACGCGCTTCGAGCGATGTCGTCGGGCTGCTTGGCGTCTTTGCCGGCGAGTGTGCCGGCGCCCTGTCGCTCTGGCCACGTGGCCAGACTCCTCCGGCAGTGCCCGCGTATCGCCCGTGCGATGCCGCCGATGTTCGCGCTGCATTTGCGCCGTCGGCGTTGGCGGGACCGAGCGATGTCGGGCAGCCGAGCCGAGCGGACGATGCTGGCGGTGCCGTCAGCACGGGCCTGCCCAGAATGCTCGCGTCGGCACGAATGTCGATGAGCGGAGCACAAGAAAAGCTCGTGCTCTATCGTCGGCCACAGACCGGAACGGAGCCTGACGGTGCTCACCCGGAATATCGCCTCCCCGTCGCCGGTGCGCCGAGTACCGTGCTGGTGAAACGCGAGCGGTCGCGTTTTCCAGGGCTGCTTCAGAACGAGCTCGCCGCCATGGCGATGATGGCATCGACCGGGGTTCCGACGGCAGAACACACGGTCTGCGCCCTCGATGCCGGGGTCTATGAGTCGGCGCGATTCGACAGAGTCTTCCGTTCTGACGGAAGTGTCGTGCGGCTACAAGCCGAAGACGGCTGTCAACTGACGGGTAAACCACCGCGAGCGAAGTACGCGCAGACCGGCGGACCGACCTATGCCGACCTGACGAGCGCTGTGCTTCGATACGGCACGGATCCCAGCGCGGACACCTCGACGCTCTTTCGGTGGGCAGTCGCGAACATCGCGCTCGGCAATCGCGACGCACATGCGAAGAACATCAGTATGCTTCGAACCAAGAGCGGCGAGCTGCGCCTGGCACCAGCCTACGATGTGGTCTGCACGATGGCCTACAAAGATTTGGACACTGTATTGCCGCTGCTGTTCGCAGGCGCGCAGCACCTCTCGGAACTCACGCCGCCTGGACTCGCGAAGGCAGCACGCTCATTCAAGATCACACCAGCGCTCGCGAAGGAGCTCGTTGCCGATGTGTGCGACCGACTCTCTGCCACGCGAGACGATGCGCTGCATCGCGCGCAGCGGATCGCGGGCCCGCACGAAGTGCTCACGTCGATAGGGTTGGTGGTGACCGCCGCGACCGCCGAAACGCGGCGCAGGCTTCTCGGATAAATTTTGACCGCGATCTACGTCGTGTGCTGTCAAACGTGGCGGACGGTCCTACCTCGCAATGATAGATGAGCGCGCGGCGAATACCCATCGGCCAGGTTGCGCCGCCGCCCGAACCGGTGGTCTGCCAAAACGATGCACGGCGCAGAGACCGATGTCGCTGCGCCGTGTCGATATGGTGCTGGCCGATGCAGCGGCGACTAGTGCCCCCACTCACCGCCATTTGCCTCTCTTCACTTCATTTGTCTCATTGGCCTAAACGGCCACGCTCAAACAACCGTCACTTCACCGCCCACGTCGTGCTCAACGCATGCACGCCCCATACAATCTGCAGCGTGCCACGTGGCGTACCCGGCTCACGCGACGGAACGAGCGCAATCGACAAGCTTTCCAGCGGCACCGTCAGTACCCGCGCGGTGAGATCAACTCGCGCATGCTCCACTGGTGGACCCGCCGGTGCCACGCCTGCCATAGCGGGCTTCAGAATTAGCAGCTTCCACCCGGCACGAGTGGGCAACGCCTGCAACACCCAACTGCCCTTGGGCACCGCGGCCGAACCAACTATCAGATCGACATCAGTGATGAGCGTCGTGGCACCGTTCGCACCGAGTCGCCACGTGGAGTCGACGGGCACCAATGAGTCAGTCAACAATGCTCGGCCGCGCAGATGCGGCTGGCCGTAGTCGATCTTGATCAGGGCAGGTTTCGCGGCTGCGCGCGCGACGCTGTCAACCAGCGTCAGCGAGACTTCGGTGGAGGCGCGACCGCTGGGGCCAACGCGCATCGCACCGGTTTGTGCGCATAGGGTTGGGCTTACGGCTGGCGTTGCAACGGCGACGATCGCCGCCGCGCTCAGATACTGCATGAAACGATTCATTGTCATCGGGACGGAGAAGGGTACAAACACCTGCCCGCCAGTGTGTTCACGCGCAGCTCGCCGCGCAAGTCGTACGTGATGTACTACAAAGCCGATCACTCGCTGGCGACATCCGCTGAGCGCCACGCACGGGCAGATCGACGCTGCACAGCCCCAGCATCACCAATGCGGCCCTGAGCGATGAGCGCGCGCGCGAGTCCCCGTAACGTTCGAGCATTCTCCGGATACTCAAGCAGCTCTTTGCGATACGCATGCTCAGCTGCAGCGGGACGGCCGGCACGTAGCAACGCCTTGCCCAGCGCATGACCTGATGCGTAGTACCATCGCGGCGCCGACGTGAATGACAGCGCACTGTCCATGGCGGCGGCGAGGCGAAAGTCGCGCACGGCTCCCCCAACATCGTCGGCGAGCAGTGCGATCTCACCACGAAGGACGCGGGCCGCAATCTCGACACCGCTACGCGCTTCGCCGATGGCGAGCGCGCGCATCACCATCTCAATGGAATCCAACGCGGCGCGCGCTTCAGCACGACGACTTTGCGCGGCAAAAGCGATACCACGGGCCGTCCACGCGTGCGCGAGAGCGACACGCAGATCGCGCGGCGGCAGGGGCTCTCGTAATACCGCATCCCATCGCCCAAAAGACAGCAGCGTGTGCGCGGGCAATGCAAGCAGTGGTTCGAGCGACGGATTCTGTCGTGCAACCTTAGGCGTCACAATCGCAACCACTTGGCGACTGCAATCGAGCGCGGTTGCGCTGGCACCGGCCATCACCGACGCGAGTGCGTTCATGTGATGGTTGTGTGCCTGGTATAACACGGCATATGCGTCTGCATCGCTCGCACGCGGACCAGACATGTATTCATGATCCGCATGCAGCGCAGGCGCATTACTCGTGACCGCATCGGCCCAGCGCCCGGCACGGATGTAGAGCATTGCTGGCAGATGAACGAGGTGGACGGCAGCGGGCATGTCGTTGGCCACGCGGTGCGCACACGGCAGTGCGCGCACTGGATAACGTGCTTCAACAAGATGGATGTACGCGTGACAGACGCCCGCGTGGTTTGGCGCCAGCAACACGGCGCTCGAGAGCAGCTTGAGCGGTCGTGCGAGCGCTGAACGCAACTCGCCATCGCCGCGCCAATATTTTCCATTGGACACAATCATTGCGGCGTCTGCGGCCATCGCCAACACATCCATGTCGCGCGGCGCATCGTGCGCAAAACGCGCCATCGCCAATGCGTACGACGAGTCGCGCATGGCGCGCGTTGAACCGGGTACGTTGACATAGCGCGCGGCAATCGCGCGCACCCATTGCGTTCGCTCCGGGGTGCCGTCGCGAATGGTCGTAAGCAATATCGTCGCACGCCGTGTCGCCGCGATCGCGCTGCCCTCGGCAACGGCGTCCATTCCCGAATCAATTGTTGGTCCATACGCGATCGCTTCGCCTACAACGCACATCACACACAGCGGGTCGCGCCGCTGCGCTTCGCGAAAGGCGCGAATAGACTCGACGCGATTGGCGGCGAAATGCAGACGCAAGCCTTGGTCAAAGTAGCGTTGCGCCAGTTCCGTTCTCGCGCCAACATCTCGATGCAGCGTGCCGAGTTTGCCGTAGATTGGCACAGAATCTGGTGCGGCAATGATGCGAGGTAGTGATGTCGCGCTGATCTCTTTCGACGTCGCCACAGCAAAAGCGGTTACAACAGCAATGGCGATGGCACCGA
>JANNWU010000218.1:0-10536 GCA_031408755.1 Gemmatimonadaceae bacterium
GATGCAGTTTCAGGCTCAGCGACATCGACTTCGAAGCCAACGCAAAAGACGGCATCGCGACCGATTGGCCAATCCGCTACAACGAAATTGCACCGTGGTACAGCCACGTCGAAAAATTCGCTGGTATCGCCGGCTCTATCGAGAACTTACCGCAGTTGCCTGACGGTGATTTCCAACCTGTCATGCCGCTCAACTGCGGTGAAGAACTCTTCGCCGGAAAGCTGCGAAAACTGTACGACGGCAAGCGGCGCATGATCAGCAGTCGGACGGCGAATCTCTCGCGCCCCCTTCCCGGCCGCGGCGCCTGCCAATCACGCGATGCCTGCTGGCTTGGTTGTCCATACGGCGCGTACTTCAGCACTCAATCATCAACACTGCCGGCTGCCGTTGCAACAGGAAAGCTGACGCTCAAAACTCATTCGATTGTCAGCGAATTGTTGTACGATAAGAATACCAAACGTGCGACCGGCGTTCGCGTGATCGACGCGATGACAAACGCGTCAACCGATTACGCCGCACGAATCATCTTTGTCTGCGCGTCCACGCTCAACTCCACGTGGCTACTCCTTCGCTCGGCCACCGACATCTGGCCCGGTGGTCTCGGAAGCAGCTCCAATGAGCTTGGCCACAATCTCATGGACCATCATTTCCGACTTGGCGCACAGGGGCAGATCGATGGCCTCGAAGACAAGAACTTTTTCGGCGCGCGACCCAATCCGTCGTACATCCCGCGCTATCGGAATCTGAACGGCGATAAACGGTCGTATCTGCGCGGCTTTGGTTATGAAGGCGGTGCCAGCAGAGCGGGATGGTCTCGAGCGGTGGCCGAGCTGGGCATCGGCGGTGATTTCAAAGATGCGGCCGCGCAGCCCGGTCGTTGGAGCATCGGCGGAACCGCGTTTGGCGAAATGCTGCCGAATCACGCCAACGTCGTCACCCTCGATTCTCAGCGAAACGATAAATGGGGCATGCCGGTGCTCAAGATCGACTGCACCATTGGCGAAAATGAGCGCCTGATGCGCGTGGACATGATGAACGATATGGCGGAGATGCTGAACGCCGCGGGCGTGAAGGAGGTCACAACCTTTGATCAGGGCTACTTCCCTGGCCAAGGAATTCACGAGATGGGCACCGCGCGCATGGGGCGCGACCCCAATTCGTCCGTGCTCAACAGCCATAATCAGGTCTGGGATGCCCTAAATGTGTTCGTTACCGACGGCGCTTGCATGCCCTCTACCGCGTGCCAAAATCCGTCGCTCACATACATGGCGTTGACCGCCCGAGCGGCAGACTTCGCGGTAAGCGAGATCGGCCGGCGGAATCTGTAGGCAGAAACCGGATCTAACGTGCGTAACTATGCGCCGAGCTGATGCGGTCGACACTCGTCAGGGCGCCTCAGGGATGATGCCTGTGCGCCCCTTCGAGCGTCTCTTTCGTAGACCAAACCGATCATGTTTGAGCGAGTATCGCAGATCGCGGAAACACTGTCTGTCCGGGTCTGACGAATTCGCATTCTGTTGAATACTGTCGGACCAGCTGGTCGGGCAGGAACTACCATTGCACCGACGCACGATGAGCCAACTATTCAGCAATTCAGCAGGAGCAGCCGTGATGCCGCCGATTGAGAATGCAGCGTATCCGCTGACCCCCGTGCAGTTGGGCATGCTCTTCCATCACGCGCAGTCTCGCCACAGCGGTGTTGATGTACAGCAATTGGTGGCGACCGTGCCCGAGCCGCTCGACAGCGTGGCGTTTCTCGCTGCCTGGGCTGATCTGGCAGCCGCTCATCCCATTTTGCGCACACGGTTCCAGTGGGACAACGTGCCTGATCCGCAGCAGGAGATTCTGCCGCGCATTGACGTCGACAGCACCGAGATTGATCTGACGAGCATTGCGACGCACGAACAATCGGCTCGCATAGCAGCGCACTTGATGGCCGATCGTCTCCGCGGATTCGACCTCAGTGCGGGCCCTCTGTTTCGTGTCACATTGTTCCGAATGAGTCCGTCAGAGCATCGCTGGGTCTGGACATTTCCGCATATCCTGCTCGATGGTGGCTCGTTCGCGTTCCTGATCAACGATCTCTATGACGCGTACAATGCACGGAAGTCTGGCAATGCGCCGGCGTTACAGGAGCGACTGCCATATCGCGACTTCATTGAGTGGCAAGCACTCGATCGTGAACATAAACAGAACGACGCTCGCGCGCATTTTGCCGAAACACTTGCGGGCTTCGATGCACGGAACGTGATCACGCATCGTTCAGCAGTCGACGCGGCACCCATTGTCGACGATCGCGTGCTGGCCGGCGTGCCAGCCAAACTTTCAGTCGAGACCACGACGCGCCTGCGTGCCATGGCGGCTGAATGCGGTGCCACCATCAACACCTGTGTGCAAGCAGCATGGGGTCTCATGCTATCGGACTTTTCCGGCGGCGATGCCGATGTCGTCTTTGGAATTGTACGCGGTGGACGCCGCGGTACTGTGATTGACGCAGAACAGCGACTTGGCATGTTCATCAACACGCTGCCGCTTCGCGTGGTGATTCATCCCACGCAAACAGTTGCCGAGTTACTGAAGGCGATTCGTGCGCAACAAGTCGCAATGCGCCCCTTTGAGCAGACATCGCTGATTGATGTGCAGGACGTGGCACAGGTACCGCGTGGCGAAGCGTTGTTCGATTCGATCATTGTCTTCAACGACGCCGCGTTCAGCGCACGATTGCCGCAGACCGCAGAATGGCAAGCGCGCACCTTTGAATGGATTGAGCAGACGAATTTCCCCGTCACGTTGTTCGGCTACGACGGTCCGTCGCTGCAGCTAAATCTGTCGTACGATACCACGCAGCTCGATCAGAGTGCGGCCGTCGCGATGATGGCACGACTTGAGGCCGCGCTCACAGCATTCAGCGCACAACCACAAACCGTGCTCGCTGACCTACAGCGCATTCCGAATGCTGAACGCGCGCAGCTTGATCAGTGGAATACGACGAGTGCGCCAATACCGGCGACGTTGGTACATCAGTTCTTTGAAGAACAGGTGGCGCAGCGTCCAACAGCTGTTGCACTCGCGCATCGCGCAGAAACGATCACATACGCGGAACTCAACGCACGCGCGAACTTCGTCGCAGCGGAATTGCAGCAGCGCGGCGTGGGACCAGATGTGCTTGTGGGCATCTACATGGAACGCTCCATCGACATGATGGCGGCGCTGCTTGGCACATTGAAGGCGGGCGGCGCGTATGTGCCACTCGATCCGGGCTATCCTGCCGCACGGATCACGATGATGCTCGAAGATTGCGCACCGCGCGTGATTCTGACGCAAGAATCGTTGGTCGACAGTCTCCCGTTGCCGCGTCCAGAAACGCTCTGCCTTGATCAGCAGGAAATGCGCGGCCAGATGCAGGCGAACATCACATGTGCAGCCACGCCAGCACACTTGGCGTACATGATCTTCACCTCCGGCTCCACTGGGCGCCCGAAGGGAGTGATGATCGAGCACCGCAACGTCGCGAATTTCTTTGTCGGCATGGACGAACGCTTGGGCACAACGCCGGGCGTCTGGATCGCCGTCACCAGCATTTCGTTTGACATCTCCGTGCTCGAACTGTTCTGGACCCTTGGCCGCGGCTTCAAAGTTGTGCTGCAAGATGAGAGCAGCAAAGCATCGTTGACGCGTCGAGTCGCAGCGAGAAACACCCGTCGCTTGGACTTCAGTCTGTTCTACTTCGCTGCCGATGCGGGCAAATCAGAGCACGGACGCTATCGCTTACTGCTTGATGGCGCACGCTACGCTGACACGCACGGCTTCATGGCTATCTGGACACCAGAGCGCCATTTCCACGCATTCGGCGGCCTCTATCCCAACCCGTCGCTGACCAGTGCAGCGGTTGCGACCATCACAAAGAACGTGCAGTTGCGCGCCGGAAGCGTCGTGTTACCGCTTCACAATCCGATTCGCGTTGCCGAAGAGTGGTCGGTCGTCGATAACCTGTCGAACGGTCGCGTCGGGTTGTCATTCGCATCGGGTTGGCATGCAAATGACTTCGCATTGGCGCCAGAGAATTACGAGACGCGGAAGGAGTTCATGTTCAAAGGCATGGACACCATCAAACGATTGTGGCGCGGCGAGTCGATCATCACGAAGAACGGCACCGGGCAGGACATTGAGATCAGCATCCTTCCGCGTCCCGTACAAAAGGAACCGCAATTCTGGATTTCCGCTGCCGGAAGCATGGCCACGTTTGAAGCGGCTGGTGAAATGGGTGCAAACCTGCTCACCAACATGCTCGGCCAAAGTGTGAAGGATCTGAAAGAGCGTATTGCGGCCTATCGCGCCGCGCGGAAGAAGGCGGGATTTGACGGTGACGGTCACGTTTCGCTCATGCTGCACACCTTTGTTGGTGATGACGTTGAGCGGGTGAAAGAACTCGTGCGTGATCCGTTCATGAGTTATCTGCGCACCTCCACCGATCTGGTGAAGAAGGCGCGCTGGGAGTTTCCCGCGTTCGCGCGTGCCGGCGTTGAGAAGCCAAAGGCCGACGAGTCCGGGCTAGATGATTTGACGCCTGAGGAAGAGACGGCGCTGATGTCGGCCGCATTCGATAGATACTTCAAGACGCACGGACTTTTCGGCACACCCGAAAGCTGTGCAGAAATGATCGACACGTTGAAAGATGTGGGCGTGGATGAAATTGCATGCCTGATCGATTTCGGTGTTGATGAAGACACGGTACTCGAAAGTCTCGATGGGTTGAACAAGTTGCGCATGCTCAGCAATCCAGAAACGGAGATTGCAAGCGAGGATTTCGCGATCAGCGCACAGCTGAAGACGCATCAAGTCACGCATTTGCAGTGCACGCCGTCGCTCGCGCAGGTGTTGCTTCTGGAGCCAGACAACGAGGCCTCGTTCAACGGCTTACGCTGTCTATTACTCGGCGGCGAAGCATTACCCGACGTGCTTGCGGATCGCTGCAAGACGTTGATAGGCGGCGGACGCTTGCTGAACATGTACGGCCCTACCGAGACCACCGTCTGGTCAACGTCGGCTGAAATTCGCGCTGGTAAGCCGGTGAGCATCGGCAGCGCGATCGCGAATACGCAGGTCTATCTGCTTGATCGCATGAATCGACTCAGTCCGCCGGGCGCACTCGGTGAGTTGTGCATTGGTGGTGCTGGCGTGGTGCGTGGCTATCACGAGCGTCCTGACCTCACCGCTGATCGGTTCATTTCCAATCCCGTCACGAATTCTCCGCTGTCGCCGCGCCTTTATCGCACGGGCGATTTGGCGCGCTACCAGTCTGATGGTTCGCTGCTGTTCGCCGGCCGACTCGATCACCAGCTGAAAGTTCGCGGCTATCGCATTGAGCTCGGCGAAATTGAGAATGCGCTGTTGCAGCATCCCGATGTCGAGCAAGCGGTGGTCGTGGCACGCGAGGACATTCCAGGCGACAAGCGACTGGTGGGCTATGTGTCCACAGCTGCACGCGCCACGTCAGTCGCAAGTGGTGAACCGGCGAACTACTGGGCCGAAATCTGGGATCAAGCCTACACTGACGGTGCAGCGACTGTTGACGACGCCGCATTCAACGTCTCAGGGTGGGCGTCGAGTTACACCGGTGAACAACTCCCCGTGGCCGAAATGCGCGAGTGGGTCGATCACACCGTCGGACGCATCAAAGAGCTCCAACCAAAGCGGATTCTCGAAATTGGCTGCGGTACTGGACTTTTACTCTTCCGACTCGCGCCAACCAGCGAATCGTACACGGGCGTCGACTTCTCGGCCGCAGCGCTCGCGAACATTCGTGGCGGATTGACAGCCAAGTCGCTGACAAATGTCCAGTTGGTTGAGAGCGCGGGTGATCAGCTTGATGCAATTGCTAACGGTGCTTTCGATACCGTGATCATCAACTCGGTGGTGCAGTACTTCCCCACCGCTGACTATCTGCAGCGTGTGCTTCGCGCGGCCATGTCGAAGCTCGCACCCGGTGGCGCTATCTTCGTTGGTGATGTGCGGAGCCTCCCGATGCTTCACGCGTTCCAAACGTCAATCGCGCTGTCACACGCGGCACCGACGATGTCGATTGATGCGCTGACGGCAGATATCGACACGCGTATTGCGCGCGAAAGTGAATTAGTCATCGCACCAGAGTTCTTCGAATCGTTTGCCTCGGGCGAGAGCGGCATCGCTGGGCTGAGTATGGAATTGAAGCGTGGCCTCGCGCACAACGAGATGACGCGGTTCCGCTACGACGTCGTTCTGCGCACGCAATCGCCATCGGACATCGGCATCGCAGCGTCATCACTGCAGGTACCGACCGTTTCGGGTGATGCGATTCGCAATATTGCCGACGTCGCGTCGTCGCTTGTTGGCTCGCCGAATGGCTGTCGGATTCTTGGCCTGCACAACGCTCGCGTATTCAGCGACGTAAAGGCCGCTGCGCAGCTTCGCACCTCCAGTGGCAAGCCTGCATCGCTCGCCGCGCTACGCGCATCGCTTCCGGCCGACGCTGGAATTGATCCCGAATCGCTGCACGCGCTTGATTCACGCTTCGAAGTGATTCTCACCGCATCGCGCCAGTCACCAGCACTCTTTGACGCGCTCTTCGTTCCGCGCACGGCATCGTGGCATCAGCCGCGCCTGCAAGCGTACGTGCCCGGCGCGGCTCCACTCGTTCGTGAGCCGCGTCAGCATGGCGGCGAATCGACAGTCCTATCGGCACAGCTCACTACACAGCTCGCCGGCAGTTTGCCAGACTACATGGTGCCAGACGAGATCGTCGTTCTCGCCGCCATGCCACTCACACCGAACGGAAAGATTGATCGCAAGGCGCTACCCGCGCCATCGGCGTCGCGTGCGGCTACATCGAAGGCCCGGCCGGCATTCACGCCTGCCAGCAACGAAACCGAACGCACCATCTCGCAGGTATGGCAGGAGTTGCTCGGCCTTTCACAGGTCGGCGCGCACGACAACTTCTTTGATCTGGGCGCAAATTCGCTGCTGATGATGCAAGCCAACAGTCGATTGCGCGCCGCACTTGGCGTGCCGCTCTCGCTAGTGCAAATGTTTGAGCATCCGACAATTGCGTCGCTTGCTGAAGCACTCAATCCAGAGAGTCGTGCGGAAGCGAGTGCCGCAACTGCAGCAGCCGGACAGGATCGCGCGCAAGCACGACGTGATGCGATGGAACAACGCAGAGGGCAGCGGACGCGAGCGCGCTGATCGCGCACATTCAAATGGAATGTTGCCGCACGCCGAGTGTGTCAGCTGACATTCATCTGCTGGCACTGGCGCAATTTTTGAGTAACTAGCCGAAGAACTTGCACCGCCGCGCGCTGAGCGGAACGTCCCTCAGCTCGCGGCGGAGAGTTCCAACGCGTCTGCAACTGGCGCCGAGCTCACTGCATCGATCGACGCACGCAGTTTCGCAGCCAGCACGCGCACATTCGGCTCTTCGCACATCGTCGCGTGATTGCCTGGGCAAATTTCAACATCAACGCCCTGCTTCAGATAGCGGCCCCACCCATGCTCACGGTCTACCTGCACCGCAGTCCAGAGTGAGATCGCGCTCTCTTCGCGCGCACGGTACAACGTCGCACGACGGTCCTGCGGAACCGGCTTGTAACGCCCTTCAGCAATCACCCACGATTCCTGCACAACTTCGTAGCGATACTTCTCGGGGAAGATGCGACCGAGTGGACGTGACAGCCGCATCTTCAGATTGCCGCGCTCCATGATGATTCGACGCGCGAAAGTATCCCAGAGATAGGCAGGTCCCAAATCACGCACGCGATTCACGTGAATCATCATGCGTTCATTCAACGGACGCTGCGGCAAGTTCGGGCTGAACGAATCGATAAAACCGAGGAACGCGACACTTTCACCAGCTTCCGTGAGCTGTCTCGCCATCTCAAACGCCGCGACACCACCGCCTGAGTATCCACCTAAACAGTACGGGCCCTGCGGCTGCACCTTTCGGAGTTCGGTGATGTAATGCGCGGCCAATTCTTCAACGCTGTAAAGCAAATTATTGGCATCATCTGCACCCGGCGGCTGCAGGCCGTAGAACGGGCGACTTTCACCCATCAACACTGCCAGCTTGCGAAGATTGTTCAGCGTGCCACCCATACCGGCGACACACGCAAATGGCGGCAACTGTCCCTTTGATTGCATCACGACCAGTGAACGCCAGCGCGATTCCTTCGGTGCAGCGGCGCGCATCGCCAGCACTTCGGCCGTCGTACCCGTCGTCGACAGAACCGGAACCGGCTCACTGCCCAATTCCGCGTTCACCGGCACCAACGCCGGCGTCTCTTCAATCAGACTAATCCCTGCTTCCTGCGCGATCACTTCTGCGCACTGCGCGATCGTCGGCGCTTCAAAGAGCGTCGAGAGCGGCAGATCAACCTTGTAGTGTTTGCGCACGCGATTGAACAGTCGCACAGCCACTAATGACTGTCCGCCAAGTTCAAAGAAGTCGTCGTGGATACCAATCTCTTTCACACCCAACAACTGCTTCCAGACATCTGCAAGCTCACGTTCCAGCGAGTTACGCGGGCCAACGAACGACGTCCCTAGGTTCGGACGCTCGAAGGACGACGAATCATCGCTTCCGGCTTCACTGCCCTGCGCCGCCAACTGCTGCTGATGTGCCAGATAACGCGACCAACGCGGCAAGTCGAGCGAGCTCGCGAGAATATGCCCGTCGAGACCAGAACGCATGATGCGATCAAACGCGTCCACGCCGTCCGCTGGCGCAATACCCAGGCGCAACAGTGCACCGAGCTGCGACGTGCTCGCGGTCGACGCTACTGGTGCGCTTGATCCGTTGCTCGCGTGCGAGCCCGTGAGCGCGGCACCGGCTGCGAGTCGTTTCATCGTGAAGCCGTGGATTTGCACGAGCACGGTGCCATCTGGTGCGAACAATCGAATATCGAAACGCGCCGTTTCACCACGTCCGCCTGCGCGATACTGCACATGGCTGAAAATCTCCGGCGTGAGGCCGGCAAAGAGCCGAATGCGCTCATACGCGAACGGAACGTAAAAATCTTTCGCTTTATCGAAATTCGGAATGAGCCCTTGAGCTCCACCCGTCGCCATATCCAGCAACGCTGGATGCAGTTTGTACGTCGCCAGATCGGCGTGATACTCCGCGGGTAGCGCCAATCGCATCAGCGATTCTTTGTCGCCGACCGCCGCGTCCATTACGTTGCCCCAACGCGGACCAAAGTCCATGAACGGTTGGTCCAAGAAGCCACCAATCACCGTCGGCGTACCCATGCGCGCTCGCACTGCGTCAAGCGAATCGCCCACTTCAGCGCCACCATTCACATACCCAACAGAACCAACCACGAAAGGTTCATCTTCGCGATCGCCAAAGAAGGTGAACTCTTTTAGCTCGCTCGCATCGCTTTCCACGTTCGGTGTCACAATTTTCAGGCGCAACGCATTCGGTTCCGTACGGCCCACTACAAATGGCCGCAAGAATGTCACGTCGCGCATCTCGACAGTGCGCAACTCCGGCTGCGCGTCAAGCGCCGCACGCGCCAATTCCAAGTATCCGGTGCCAGGAATGAGCGCATCACCACCGCGCACCACATGCTCGGCAATCAGCCACTGGCGCGCACGACTGAAGAGCGTCGCGTACACCACTTCATTCGCTGATTCACTCGCGACGCGCTCCAGATCTGGATGCGGGCCCGGTCGCCCTCGGCCGCGCGTCGATCCGTGCGATGCGCTTTCGACGAGCGCTGCTGCCATACCCACTTCACGCCACGCGTTCCATCCAACAGAAATCGCACGCACGCTACTCGTTTTCCGCTTACGTTCGGCGAATGCGTCAAGGAACGCGTTCGCCGACGTGTAATCCACTTGCCCCTCAAGACCAAGCACCGCGCTGATTGATGAGAACACGACAAAGAACTCAAGTGGTTCGTTGCGCAACACCTCATCAAGCACCAACGCACCGCGCGCCTTAACATCAATCACCAGCGATTGCGGCATGGCTGGCTTGAGCGACATGAGTCCGTCGTCAATAACGCCAGCAGCGTGAATAACGCCGTGGATGGCTCCAATTCGTTTCCGCGCGGCAGACACAACCGACGCCATGCCATCGGCGTCCATCACGTCAGCACCAAGGGTCAGCACTTCGCCGCCCGCCGCTTCAATCTCAATCAGTTTGGTAAGCTGATGCCGGAGCAGATCGCTCTGTGCATTCTTCGCTAACGCAGCCCATTCTTCGCGCGGCGGCATCGGAGTCCGGCCAATCAGCACCAAACGGGCCTTCGCCGTCTGCGCTAAATGCACGCCAATTTCGAGACCAATTCCACCTAAGCCACCCGTGATCAACACCGTCGCACGGTCGCGCACAACGGCGCGATGCTCGGTTGACGCATTCAACGGAACAGGCTCCAACACACGCACCCACCGCGCATTCTGACGCACAGCAATCGCCGTATCGACAACGCCTTCACTCAGCTCGCCGAGTAGCCGGCTTGCATACGTTTCACTAGCCAAAAGTTCCGCACCAAGATCGAT
>JANNWU010000219.1:0-4733 GCA_031408755.1 Gemmatimonadaceae bacterium
AAGTGGGGCGTGCACTTCGCGATGGGTGGCACCGGTGCGTTGGTGCGCGGCATCGTGAAGTGTTTCACTGATATTGGCGGTACCATTCATCTGAATCGTGAAGTGGCAGAGATTGTGGTTGATGCGGCATCGAAGCGCGCGACTGGCGTAAAATTCGCCAACGGTGAAGTGATTTCCGCTGACGCCGTGGTCTGCAACGGTGATGTTGCGATGAGTTACATGAAGCTGGTGAAGCCGCAACATCGCCCTAAGAACACCGATGCGAAGCTGAAAAAGTTGGACTACTCGATGTCGCTGTTCGTGAGCTACTTCGGCACACGTGGCACACGCGAGATGTGGCCGGATGTGGCGCACCACGAAATTTTGATGGGTCCGCGGTATGAGGGCTTGCTGAGCGACATCTTCGACAAAAAGCATTTGTCCGACGATTTCTCATTGTATCTGCACCGACCCACCGTCACCGATCCGTCGCTCGCGCCGGAGGGTGACGACGCGTGGTATGTGCTGTCACCGGTGCCGCACTTGGGAGGCGCTACTGATTGGGCTGCCGTACATCAGCGCTACACCGATCGGATTCTCGACTACCTCGACGCGCGCTATCTGCCGGGGCTAAAGGAGCGCGTGGTTGTTGAGCATCACGTTGATCCTCGCTACTTCCGCGACACGTTGAACAGCTATTTGGGTAGCGCATTCAGTGTAGAGCCGACGCTGTTTCAATCGGCGTACATGCGCCCGCACAATCAGAGCGAAGATGTGTCGAATTTGTACTTTGCGGGTGCGGGCACGCATCCGGGTGCAGGGCTTCCGGGGGTGATGGGGTCGGGGAAGATCGTTGCGGAGCTGATCGGCATGGCACCGGGCGCGGCGATGCGCGGTGCGCAGTCAAAGTCTGCGCGTGAGGCGGTGCGGGAGTTGATGGCGGTGTAGTGGGCTGATCCCGAGCTACGAGAAAGACACTCGGCGACCGACCGATCGACCACTTTGCGAGTATCTGTGAGCCAGCCTCAGAGGTCGCGCTTGGAGCAACACTCGTTTACACAATCACGTTGGCGCCGTCGTTCGCTTACCACCGCCGCCATATAGCCGCATCATCTTCGATGCACCTGGTGACCAAGCGTGGCGAACGTTTCTGTACAGGGGCAGATTACGATTCACTCTTGGCCGGTAAACTCGGAAACATGACTTTCCCGCATTGTGACGGGAGCGCAAGCAGCGGAGTATGTGTGTGATGTCACCGCGCGCTCGGCAAAGTTCCGTGTTCTCCCTCAGCCTTTCTGGAGTGAAACCGATGCTTCGTCGCCCCCCCCCCCCGGCACCGGCTAGCTAGCTCGGCTGTGCTGCAACTTTCCGCCGCGATCTTTCTCGCAGCATGTACTGTACCCGATGAGCCGACAGCCGCGCGTGAGAACAACTTGCGCACCTCCATCGCCGCCGTCGCGGCGCAGCATGAGGGTTTGGACGCAGTTTTCGATACCATTGCGCGAGAATCACCAGCATTTGCCGGGATCGTATTTCGTGAGGGTAGATATCGCGTGCTGCTCTCGGACCTAGCTGATTCAACCCGGGCCCGGTCGGCTGTCATGCGCGCCCTGAATGCGCGAACGGTCTATCTCTCATCCAAAGGCCCTCGGCTGCCCGATCCGATTCTTGCATTTGAAGCGGTTCGGTACTCATGGCAAGCGCTGATGTCGGTGTATGATCGAATCAACTCGACGCTTGATGCCTCTCGCCTGTCGGCGAGTGATGTAGATGAGGCTGCGAATCTGGTGGTCTTGTACGCCAGTACTGACGACGACGCGACGAAAGTGCGCGACTTCATTCGCACAACTTTGTCAAAGGATTCGTCTTTGATCACTGTGCGTGTGAGGGCACCAGCGAAGCCAGATCAATTGACGTTATTGGATAGAATCCGACCAATTTCTGGTGGTCTTGAGATCAAGCCAGGATGCACTGCGTTAACCGTTGGCTATCGCAACGCGCAACCCGTATTACTCACCGCATCGCATTGCACGGACTTGCGTTTTCGACCTGACGGCGGAATGACGAGCCAGAACATGAGCTCCCCACTTTGGGGGGCTGAAGTGCACGATCCAGCAGCGTACCTGTGCAGTCTTTCGTCGCGATGCAGGAAGGCTGACTTAGCCGCGTTCTCCGTCTCCGGTATCGATCTGCAGCCAGGAGAAACGCAAGCCTATGAGGTCGGCACTATCGCGAAGCCGTCGACAAGAAACCTTGGACTCAACTTGCAGAACGGCACCTTGGACATCGTTGGTGCCTTCCAGATCATCGCGATAAAGTCTTGGGCGGTGAATGGCGAAACGATCGAGCGCGTCGGACGAACCACCGGATGGCAGTACGGCCAGCAAGTGTTCTCATGCCAGAACATCACCTATCCAAGTAATAACAACCCGTGGTATGTCCGAATTTTGTGTACTGATTTAGGCAATGCTTTTAGTCAAGGCGGTGACAGCGGCGGGCCAGTCTTTCAGGTGGTCGATCCGCTCAGCGGCGGACTGAACGTTGTACTGCTTGGCATAAATCACGGGCGGAACACGACGCCAGATGCATCGAATTACTACAGCAACTTCAACCAGATGCGACAAGAAATTCCCTCGCTCTGTTTTTCGCTCGCGATGTGCTGAAGATGTCCCATCACACGCTCTCTCTGAAATCGACTGCACGGCTCATGGTACGAATTGCTCTCGTGGTTTCCACGATTGTCGCCTGCCAGCCAAGCGGCGTATGTGGCTTTGACGACAATACACTTTTCCCTGACATCCTCGTCCGACGCACTGAGGCGGTTGATGCCGACGGGAAGGTTGTTCCCGGAGTGTCGTTGCGCCGTGAGTACGCAGATGGATCGTTGTCTTCTGCGGTGCCGAACGACCGCATAGAGAATCTTGATCCGACACAACTGAAAGGACGAAGCGCTATGACCGTCATTCTCAGCGCACCGGGGTATGTGGATGCTCGAGTGAACTTGCCGGAAACCTGTGAGGTCGGCGTGACACCGCTTCGCGTTGTGATGACGAGGCTACCCTAGCGCGATCCAGCACTGCGCCAGTCGCCTGCGCTGATTTGTCCAAGTGAGGTCAGCGCGCGCGACGCGGTGCAGAAGTCGACGCGGTGTAGTTTGCTGTGGTCGACGATCTGTCACTTTACAAGAAGCTCTGCCGTTCTTGCGGTAAGCAGCGGACGCAGTATCGCTCGCGCAGGCGCCCCTTCATGTCCTTGGATCTTCAACGGCAGCACGATCAGTTCGTAGTCTCCCGCCGGTGCCTTCCGCAGATCCAGCCCTTCGATGATTGGAATGTTTTTACCGAGGAGGATCTGATGCGCGCGCGGTACCGGCGCGGCGAATTGTTCTGCGGAGATGTAGTCGACACCTACGAGTTTTACCCCGCCATCGGCGAGTTGCTGCGCTGCATCTGCCGTGATGTAAGCGAAATCGCGATGGAATACTGCGGAGTCCATCCAGCCGCGCAATGTGCTCCGTGAGCGAAAGAGCACGCGTTCGGCTTGCTTCCATTCGTGCCGCGCGAGTTCCGACGGAGTGATCGCCTGCACGCTGTCGTCAAGTTGAATCACAACAGCCTTGCCGAGCAGCGGCTCGAGCGCGACTTGATCAATCGACGCGCCTGTTTTGATGAAGTGCATTGGCGCATCGATGTGCGTGCCGCTGTGCGCACCCATCTCATACTTTGAGAGTGTCAATGCGTCGCCATTCTGCATGTTCTTCAGAAAGGTGAACACCATTGGTGCGTCCCCCTCGTATACCGGTGTCCGTCCCGGTGCCAGCGTGGCGGAGACGTCGATCCAACCGGCTGCGGTTATCGGACTGGCCGAGGCCACGACGATCATCTGATCAGATGGGCTCGTGCAAGCCGCAGCCGCTAGCATGGCGACAAGAATGCGCGCAGATCGAAAACTTGGCATCAGAGACTCTCTGTATATCGTGTGGACTTCGCGCGCTAGTGCATCACAACAACGCATTCAGCAGAAGAGTAAAGCCAAGACCGGCAACTCCAACAATCGTCGTCATCACCGTCCACGTTTGCAACGTCTGTGGCACCGTCATGTTGAAGAATTCCTTTATCAACCAGAACCCGGCGTCATTCACGTGCGAGAGTACAATCGCACCGGCACCAGTCGCGAGTACGAGCACTTCTGGCGGGGTTCCAGCAGCGACGGCTGCGATCGGCGCAACAATCCCTGACGCGGTTGTCATGGCCACTGTCGTTGATCCGGTCGCCACACGAATCAATGCCGCTACAAGCCACGCTAGCAGTATTGGAGACGCGTGTGATGCAATAGCAACGTCAGCTACGGCGCGACCAACGCCACTCTCGATTAGTACACGATTGAAACCACCGCCAGCGCCAATCACCAACAGAATCGTCGCGGTTGGTGCGAGACAGTCGTTGGTAAACTTGAGAATATCGTCGCGCGTGAATTGTTGCGCGAAACCCAGCGACCAGAACGAAAAGAGCAGCGCCAGTAGCAGCGAGATGATCGGATTGCCGATCAGCATGAGTGCATCGCGAAGCGCGGTTGCAGGTGGCAGTGCAACCTCCGCGGCGCTCGCACAGAGCATCAGAATCACTGGCAACAGCACCGTAAACGTGGCAAGCGCAAAACCAGGCATCGTGCGACGCGAATTACCGTCAAACTGCGCCGCCATCGGATTGCCGTCGGGCAATATTACGCGCCGAGAAACCCAACTGCCGAACATC
>JANNWU010000220.1:0-23025 GCA_031408755.1 Gemmatimonadaceae bacterium
CGCGCATCCAGATGCGCGACCCCGCTCCCCTACTCCCTGCTTGCGGTCAATCAGTTCCGAACACTCATCGCGCTGCCCAGCCGCACGTTGAGCGCCGCGCCCTCCGGCAAACACATGAATCGGTCGCCGGTAATCGCTGCCGCCGCCGCGCCGGCCAAGCCGCCAGCCGCTGCACCAACCACTGTACGCTGTCCTCGGCTACCACCGCCGATCACGTTACCGATTACGGCGCCCGCAGCGGCACCGATGGCAACTTTCTTCCCGTCGCCGCCCTTACGCTCCATCACAATCGCCTCAGTGCTCACATCACCAGAGGCGGTGTACGTTTCGCCGCCAAACGTCACGCTGCGCACGTCAAACGCCAATTCCGCGGGATCGTTCTGTGAACCCGACACTTTGGACTTCGTGATCAGTAGCGACACACGCGATCCAGCAGGAATTGATACACCATTGCTGCCTGACACTTCAGCCGACGTCGTCACGCTGTGTCGCTCGCCGACGACAAGTGTATTGGAACAGACCTTGGCGCCATTCGTCACACGAAAGCTCGTGCCGCTTGCAATTTCACCGCGCGCACGAGCCGGTTCTGGCGCGGGTGTGTTTGACGGTGTCGCCGCTGGTGTCGGCGCGCTTTGTGTTGGGCGTGGAGCCGGCGCAGTGGCTCGCGGCGTGCGCGGACGTGCGGCAGGCTTTGGCGCGGCTACAACCGGCGCTGGATCAACTGCCACTGGTGCAGGCGCAATTACCTCAGGTGCGGGCGGCTGTACCACTTCAAGTGGCTTCACACTGTCGCGCAGTGCCGGCATCACGGTTGAATCGGTACGCAGCGCGACATCTCGCGACGCGTCATCCTTCTGGTTGCAGGCCGTCACGCTCACAACAGTAAGCAGCGCCAGCGGCAGCGTCATTCGTGGCATAAGTTCCATGTATCGCATCAAAATCTCCTGTGCAGATGGTCGCGCCACGACGTCTGTACATCCGTCGCTGCAGCGCTTCCTGATTAGATGAGCAAGCCTCGTACCAGCAGTCTGCGCGCGTTGCGTGCGCTTGTGCCTTTCGTGCGTGTCTACAGCGGCCGAGTGGCGCTGGGTCTGTTCTGTGTGATCGGATCAAGCGCGATCGCGAGTGCCATACCTTGGCTGCTTCGTCGTGCGATAGATGATCTGTCCGCCAATGCGCCCTCCCGCGACTTGTGGCTCATCGCGGCTGCGATGGTTGCCATCACGCTTCTGACGGGCGTACTCCGCTTTCAGATGCGGAACATTCTCAATGCCGTCAGTCGCTGGGTTGAGTACGATCTGCGGAACGCAATGTTCCGTCATTTGGTGACATTGGATGCCGGTTTCTTTGGGCGCAACCGGACTGGCGACCTCATGGCGCGTCTGACGAACGATCTCTCGGCTGTCCGGATGGTGGCTGGACCGGCGATTATGTACCTCACGAGCACCATTGTTGGCGGTATCTTCGCGCTCATTTTCATGATGCGCCTCAGTCCGCAATTGACCGCTGTGGCAGTCCTTCCAATGGTGCTCCTTCCCGTCGTCATGGCCGTGCTCGGATCGTTGATTCATAGGCGGTTCGAGGCAGTGCAAGAGCATTTTGGCGTCATGACAACACATGCGCAGGAGAATTTGAGCGGCGTGCGCATCGTTCGCGCGTTTCGACAGGAAGCGGCGGAGCAGGCGCACTTTGCGCAACTCAACGACGAGTATCTGCAACGGAACATGGGCTTGGCGCGATTGTACGGTCTGATGTCGCCGGGATTGCAGCTGCTCGCCGGACTGGGTGCCGTTGCGGTGCTGGGGCTTGGCGGCGGCGCCGTCGTGCGTCAAGAAATCACAGTTGGTGATTTTGTCGCATTCGGGCTTTATCTGGCAATGCTCACGTGGCCGTTGATCGCATTGGGCTGGGTGATCAATCTGTTTCAGCGCGGCGCGGCAAGCATGAATCGGCTGAATGAGGTGTTGCAGGCAGCAGCGTCGGTGGTGTCGCCCGCGGCACCAGCGGCGCTCCCAGAAGCGATTGGTTCGGGGCGAGCGCTGGAGTTTCGCAATGTCAGCTACCACTACCCAGTTCAAGGCGACGGACCGCTGCGCTGGGTCCTGCGTGACATCTCATTCACCGTTCCCGCTGGTGCAACCATCGGCGTCGTTGGTGCAACGGGCAGCGGAAAGAGCGCACTCATGGATCTCATTCCACGCTTCTGGAATCCACAAGAAGGCGAGATTCTGTTGGATGGCGTGCCCATCGCATCATTAGAACTCGAAGCATTGCGATCAACAATCGGATATGTACCGCAAGAGACTGTGCTTTTCAGCGATACGATTCTCGCCAATCTGACATACGGCGGCAACGATGAGTCAGCCGCGCGGGCAGCTGCCGCAGTCGCGCAGTTAGATGCAGCAATTGTTGACCTGCCTGCAGGCTATGATACGATCCTCGGCGAACGCGGCATCAATCTCAGTGGCGGACAGAAGCAGCGCGCCGCGATTGCGAGAGCGCTCGCTCGCGATCCGCAAATTGTTCTGTTAGATGATGCGCTGAGCGCTGTTGACACCGGCACCGAGGCAGCGATTCTCCAAGGCTTGCGCAGTGAATTGCGCGGTCGGACGGCGCTGATCGCGTCGCATCGCGTGAGTGCCGTCCGCGACGCATCTTGGATTATCGTGCTCGATGAAGGCCGGATTGTCGAGCAGGGCACGCACGATTCGCTGGTGACGGCGCGCGGACGCTATTGGCAACTGCTGCGTCGGCAACAAATGAGCGACGAAATCGACGCCGTTGTTGCATGACGCACACGATACCACACTAGCCGCGCACTGGTCCACCGCTGCGCTGACACTCGGCACAAACGCCGTAGATCACCAGCCGATGTCGTTGTCGGCTAAACCCATGACCTTCAGCGATAATCGTCGTCATGCGCTCCAGTCGCTCGTCGCGAAACTCTTCGACGCGGCCGCAAATGGTGCACAGCAGATGCTCGTGATGCGGCATACCGCGCGATGGTTCAAAACGTCGAAATCCTTCCCCAAAATCGCGTTCCACCACGAGTCCACTTTGCACCAGTAGATCGAGCGTGCGGTAGATCGTTGCTGTGCCAGCGTTCTCACCGTGCGACGAGACATCCTTCGCGACATCCTCTGCGGAAAGGTGCCGGTTTGACGCGAAGACAACGGTGGCGATCGCAAGGCGCTGCTGCGTAACCGGCAGATTGTGCAGCCGAAGATAGGTGCGGAACTGCTCCAAATCGTTGCGCACGTCCGCACCATCTCCTGCCGTGCCGACGGTCACGCAGCTGGGGCTACTGCGCGAGGTGCGACGAGGTGCAGCATCATGTCGCGCGACACCAGCTCGGGATCGGCAGGCTCTGTGCTGCGATGGCGCACACCACGCAACACCGCTTCGACCGCATCAAGCGGGGCATCAGCTTCTTCCTGTGCGTCAAAGATCCACTTTCCGCGTTCAACGCCTTTCACTGTTAAACGATAGCTGGCGGTCAAAATGCGGAGCCGATACGCACGTGCATTCGGCGCAGCTGCTTCAGCCGCAGCGCTTGCAGCCGTACCGCTGACTGCCGCGTCGAAGAGGTCGTCGTGTTGGACTGTTTCAGACGGTCGGTGCTTTAACGACAGTGCGATCGCATCACTCTCGCTGAGCTCTGCGCTCTCAGCCTCTCTCTGAACCGCGTCGCTATGATCGGTGTGACTTTCGGCAGCAGCGGGTTCACTCGTGTCAGTTGCGTCAACATTAAATGCGACAGCATCTGCGACAACGATTTCGGTCACAGCGTCTGCGACAACGGTTTCGTTCACAGCATCTGCTGTTGTTTCGACGCCAACTACCTCTGTTTCGACTACGTCACTTGCGACAATTTCCAGCGCCGCCGCATCGTCTGCACCGACAATCGTTTCGGCAATCGGTGTTTCGACAATGGTCAAATCGACAACGTCCGTGTCGAGCACATCGTCTACATCCACCACCAGTGCAACCGGAGGCAGTTCAATGGCAATCACGGCGACGCCGGTCTCTAACGTACCGCGTCGAATTGGTGGGAAGAGATGCAACTCTACCACACCGTCGAGCGGGACGCGCGTAAGAATGGCGCGAACAAATCGTTCCTGTGTTTCAGTCATCAACGAGATCCAGAAGTCGCGGCGTCAGCGCCGAGTCGGGCAGTGAGCTCACGCTCAACGAAGAGACGTAGGATGTGCATAAAATCCTGCGCGTTAGTTACTACACCAAAGGCTTGATGCGTGCCGCGATCTTTCAGTTTACTCACCACAAACTCGCTCGAATCAACACAGATAGTCGGCAATTCACGGATATCGGTTTCCGATTTCTGCACGAATGCAGGGAGCATGTTCCCCGTCGCAATCGAGTGCAGTGCTGTGGCGACGAGTATCGCCATGGTCGCCTTCACCGTGTGCCGACGCATGGCGTCTTGGCCTTCGAGCATGTCCGTGTACACGTCAGGCAACGGGCCATCGTCGCGGATCGAACCGGTGAGCACAAACGGAATGTTGTGCTGAACGATGGCGTACATGATGCCGCTGGTGACAATACCCTGCTCGACGGCCGCGCGAATGGATCCCGCCGCGCGCACTTTGTTGATTGCACGCACATGTTGCGCATGCCCACCCTGCGTAGGTGTGCCCTGCGCATTCATGCCCAATGTTGTTCCAAAAATCGCGGCCTCAATGTCATGCACGGCGACCGCGTTGCCGGCCAGCAGTGCGCCAACAAAACCATTTTCAACAAACCACGTCATATCGGCGCGCGCCCTGCTGTGTACCAACGCCGGACCCGTCACCCAAATCACGTATCCGTCGCGCTCACGCTCATCAACCAGCAGCTTGGCAAGTTGCACGTAGTCGATCGGCTTTTCGCGACTGACTTCAGACGACATGAACTGAAACTCGTCGCTGTCAACCGCTGGTCGAAATGCGCGAATGTGCACAAATAAGCCATCGCGTCCATCTTCGTGCTGACCAACGGCCACGCGCTCACCCTTCCGCACGCGCCGCCCCTCGCGCACCCACAACACGTCATCGCGATCGAGAACCAGCACGCCGTCCATGCGCGGCTCGAGCGGCAGACGCCAGCGACCGCCGATCCGGGCGAACGTCGGCAAATTTGTGGTCGGGAAGAAGCCTTCTGGCAAGACGCCATCAGCGGGCGCTTCCAGAAAGACGGCATCCGGTGCGCCGGCGAGCGCGGCGAGGGTGAAGTCAGGCGGGGTGTAAGTAGCCACAATCCAATTTGCTCGCAGGTACGTGCCGGTACAATGAGCCGGCAGAGTTCGTCGGCGCGGCGACGACAGAGAAGTGCGCGAGAATCGGGCCGGATCGCGGATCGTGGCGCGCCAGCCTTGCGACGGACATCAGATCATCGGATGTTTGATCCATGTCGACGATTACACGATTCAGCTTGGCCGATGCGACCGCTGCGCAGCTTGAGGCACGAATCGCGGCTGGCGAATGGCTTCTTGGCGCCCGCCTGCCAACCGAAGCGGAGCTCATGGCTCAGCTCGGCATAGGTCGTTCGACAGTCCGCGAAGCGATCCGGACGCTGGCGCGAGTTGGACTGGTGAACGTGCGCCAGGGTGACGGCACGTACGTCACCGGCAAACGCGCCAACAATGAATCGCTGCCGCTTCGTTTTCAGCGCGCGCAATTGCACGAGATCTATGATGTGCGCGAAGCGCTGGACTTGCAGGCTGCGCGATTGGCGGCGATGCGTCGGACGGATGACGACCTCGCGGTGCTCCGACAGCTGCTCGACATGCGCGCCGCTGCGCAGCGCGAACGAAATGCCCGCGCGTTTGCGGATGCGGATGTCGCGTTTCACAGTCAGATCGTTGCGGCTACGCAAAACGATATGCTGATCGATCTCTATCGCGTGATCGGGGAGACACTGCATCAGACGCTGCTGGTTCACAAACAGGAAAGTGCATTTGATGACGTCGATTCCTCCGCAGAGCACGACGCAATTCTGCACGCGATCGCTGCGCAGGATGCCGCGCGTGCGGTGGCTGCGGTGACCGCGTTGTTCCGCCGCGCGCGCTACATACCGCGCCCGTTCGAATCAGAAGAGTCGGCGATATGACCACCATCGCTACGCACACCGACAACACGAGCCCACTTGACGCTGGATTTAATCGCCCGGCGGTAACCCGCTTAATGCTCGGCCACGGCGCTGTTGATTTTTATCAGGCGGCGGTGCCGGCGTTAGTGCCGTTTTTCATTGCGACGTATCATCTCAGCTTGGCGCGCGGCGCGAGCGTGGTGTTCGCCGGGACGATTCTGTCCGCTGTGTTACAGCCGTACTTCGGCTGGCTGGCTGATCGACGCCGCACAGCGTGGCTAACGTGGTGGGGTTTGGTGTTATCAGCCGCTGGAATTGCTGGCGCCGTACTGGCATCGAGCTTCACGCTGGCATTGGTCGCAGTAACGGTGACAGGCGTCGGCGTCGCGGCATTTCATCCTGAGGCGACACGTGCGATGAACGTTTTTTCCGGAGCCAAGAAAGGCACCGGTATGAGCATGTTCACGATTGGCGGCAACATTGGCTTTGCGCTGGCGCCGATCGTGATAGTGCCTCTTGCTGCAACCTCAGGTCAACTCACAATTGTCGCGCTCTGTATTCTCTCGCTGCCATGCGCGTGGATTCTGCTTAGCGCGATGCGCGAACTGCCGCGCGAACGTGGGCAGAGCGCGCGCACCGATGCACATAATGCTATGCTCCCAAGCGACGCGTGGGGTGCATTCGCGTTGCTTGGTGCATTGATTGCCGCGCGCAGTGTGATGGTGTTTGCGATGAACACATTCTTACCAACGTATTGGTCACGCACGTTGCATGTGACACTACAGTCGGGTGCTTTCGCCTTGACGTTGTTGCTCTCAATCGGATTGGCGGCGGTGCTTTTGGGTGGGCGTCTCGCCGACAAGTTTGGCGCGAAGCGCGTTATTCTCTGGAGCTTTCTTACCGTCGGTCCGGCGTTCTGGCTGTTGGCGCTTGCACGCACCGAATTACAAGCGTATTGCGCACTTCCGTTACTGGCGTTCGCGTTGTTCGCGCCAGGTGGCGTAATGGTTGTGTTGGGCCAAGCGTATCTGCCGCGGCACATCGGCACAGCGTCTGGTGTGACCGTCGGGCTTGCAGTCACCTTTGGGGGACTCGCGGCGCCGCTGCTCGGTAGATTCGCTGACTTGCGTGGGCTGAACGCAATGTTGCTGCTGCTCGCCGCAAGTGCGCCGCTGGTGGCAGTACTGGCATGGCGATTACCAGATCGGCGACACGCCTGAGTCGCTGCACGCATCGGTGGAACACACACCTGTAAACAATGGTTACACTGCTGCTCGTCAACACACGCGAACCGTTTGTGGTTGCTCACGGTGAGTCAAAGCGTGGCCAGTGCATTAAGCAGCGACCGCAACTATGGAGTTTGTGAAGATTATGGCAGCACATACGATTAAACCGCTTGTCACCGCGATTGCGAATTCCACAGGCGGACGCAACGGCCACTCTGAGACGACCGACGGTAGCGTCAGCGTCGATTTGTCAGTGCGCAAGGAGATGGGCGGCCCCGGACTTCCAAACACGACGACGCCAGAACATCTCTTCGCCGCTGGATATGCAGCGTGTTTTGGCGGCGCGATGGAAGTGGTCGCGCGCTTGCACAAGAAAGACGTTACTGGTACCAACGTTCGTTGCGAAACCTCTGTGGGTGCTCGTGAAGGTGGCGGCTTTGGTATCGCGGTAGCAATGCATGTGCACGTGCCAGCGCTAAACACCGCAGATGCGGAATTGATTGTGGCAGAAACGCACGCCAACATTTGCCCGTACAGTCACGCCACGCGCGGCAATATCGACGTTGTGTTTGAGGTTGTTGGCGGGGCGTAGATCGACATGTGCCTTCGCCATGTAGCTGATTCGGCGCGTGGCGTACCGGTCACAGTGGCTGCGCCGCGACGCGATGTCAGTACGGCACGGTGCAGCCACGTGACTCGCCGATAACTGTTTGTGCGACGCACGCTGCCGTTGGTATTTTGGTGTATCGCAGCCGAGGGAGTCAGAGCAGCGTTGCCGGATCGCGATCCCACGCCAGTCGCATCTCTCCAGTGCTCGGCAATGGACCGCGCTCAACGACGTAGCGACCGATTTTTCCCAGCGCGCTCGCGTCGGTGCTTTTGACCAAGAAATGCCAACGCCAACGCTGCTTGATCCGTTCAACCGGGCAGGGCGCAGCGCCGACAACCTCCACGGCATTGGGCATCTTTGATGCGATTAATCGTCGCGTCCAATCAGCCAGCTCACGCGCCGCATCTGCTGTTGCAACTTCCGCCGTTCCACTCACAACTGCGTTTGCCAGAAAGAGCATTGGTGGATAGGCGGGCTCACGACGACCAGCTAATTCCTCATTTGCAAAGCCGAGGAAGTCGTGCTTGACCGCGCAGGTGACGGCGTGGTGCATGGGTTCGCGTGTTTGAATAAACACTTCACCACCTTTGCTCCCGCGCCCCGCACGACCGGCAACTTGACTGAGCAATTGAAAGCAGCGTTCACTGGCGCGAAAGTCGGGCATGTTAATGCCAACGTCCGCATCGACAACGCCGACCAGCGTGACGTTTGGGAAATCGAGTCCCTTAGCGATCATCTGCGTGCCCAGAAGAATGTCGATCTCGCCCGCGCCAACGCGGTCAAGAATCGTTGCGTGCGCCCATTTCGCACCGGTCGTATCGAGATCCATGCGTGCAATCCGCGCACTGGGCCAGCGTTCACCGAGCAGCCGTTCGAGCTGTTGCGTGCCAAGCCCACGCTCGCGCAGCGGCGGTCCGCTGCACTGCGGACAATGCGATGGCGGTGCTTCGCGATGGCCGCAGTAATGACAGGCGAGTCGCTCCGGCGTGCGATGATAGGTGAGTGCGATCGCACAGTTGGGGCACTGCGACACCGCACCACAATCGGCACACTGCATGAAGTGCGCGTACCCTCGGCGATTCAGCAGCAGAATTGTTTGCTCACCATTTGCGAGACGCGCGGAGATGGCGGCTTCGAGCGCTGGTGTAATGGCGTGACCGAACGCAGAACCCTGCGCGTCGAGAGGTCTACCGTCTGCGCCTCGTTCGCGCTGCGCGGCCTTGGCTTCCTTTCGACGATCTACGACGTGCACCGCAGGCAACTGGGCACCGCCCGCGCGCTCCGGTAGTTCCAGCAGCGTCAAGTCACCGCGTTGCGCCTGCGTCCAACTTTCCAGACTCGGCGTCGCACTGCCCAACACAAATGTCGCGCCATCAAATCCAGCACGAACGCGCGCTAAATCACGCGCATGATAACGTGGCGATTCACCTTGCTTGTACGTCGCTTCATGTTCCTCATCAACGACGATCGCGCCTAATCTATGAATTGGTGCAAAAATCGCGGAACGTGCACCAACGACAATGCGCTTTTCGCCACGATGAATTGCAGCCCACGCGTCGTAGCGTTCACCGTCAGACAGCGCGGAATGAAGGACCGCGACCTGATTGCCGAACGCACTGCGAAATCGATCGACGGTTTGCGGGGTGAGCGCAATTTCTGGTACAAGAACGATTGCGCCCCGGCCACGCCGCTCAATGACATCGCGCAGAAACTCGATGTAGACTAACGTTTTACCGCTTCCAGTCACGCCGCGAAGCAATGCACCCTGCCCCGCTGGCAGCGCGCGCAACGTGTCGATTGCAACGCGTTGAGCATCAGTTGGGACGAGCGGTTTTGACGCAGCGATAGCGCGAGTCAGAAATGGATCACGCTCGACCTGCGTTGAATCCACCGCCACCAAGTTGCGAGCGACAAGCTGCTGCAGCACACCAGTCGATGCACCGGCCTGCTCCAATAGCGCACGCGCTGGATGTGTGCCGCCAAGGGACTCGAGCAATTCGTACAGCGTGCGTTGACGTGGCGAGCGCTTGAACAATGTATCGCGTTCCAGCAGGCTCTCGAGCGTCCGTACTATGCGCGCGACCCGCTGACGCTTCACTACAGCAACCGGTGAGGTGGCGCCTGAGAGCGCGACGGGTAGCATCGCGCGCAGAACGATTCCTGGAGGTGCGGCGTAGTAGCGCGACATCCACTGCCCAAGTTGCAAGAGCGACGGTGTCAGCGCCGGCGTTGCATCAGGTGCATCGAGAATGTCGCGGAGTGTGCCCTTCGAAGGCACCGGAACGTCAACGGCGGTGACGATGCCAATCAGTTTGCGCCCGCCGAGTGGCACGACTACGCGCGCACCGGCAACAACGCGCTCGCGCAACTCGAGCGGTACCGAGTAGACGTACGAGCGCGACACCGCAACGGGTAGCGCAACAGCGGCAAGCAGCAGAGTCACGCTGTGAAATCTACATCACGTTACAGCGCGAGCCACGAGGCATACTACCGTCGAGTAACTCCGAGACCCGGCGTGGTTGGCAGCGATAGCACACCATTCACGATGGTCGCGCCAACAAATGGATCATTGCTTAACAGCGCGGCGCCGTCCAGATCTACTGCGTCGAGCAACGGTGCCAAGTGCGCAGCGGCGGTGATGCCCAGCGATGTTTCGATCATGCAGCCTGCCATCACGAGCATGCCATGCGCGCGCGCGGTGTGAATAATTCGCAGCGCTTCACGCAACGAGCCGCACTTTGACAGCTTGAGATTCACACCGTCTACAATTCCAACCAGCTTCGCGACATCGGTTGCCACGAGGCAGCTCTCGTCAGCGACAATGGGCAAGTCGCAATGGTCGCGCACGTAACGCAACCCTTCCAGATCTGTGGGTGCGACGGGCTGCTCGATGAACTCCACGCACATCTCACGCAGCATTGGCACCATCGTCAGCGTGTGCTTGGCAGTCCACGCCGCGTTTGCATCAACGCGTAACGTGACATCCGGTGCTTCAGCGCGCACCAACTCCATGATACGCCGATCACGATCGCTACCAAGTTTGACTTTTAAGATTGGATAGCCGGCGCGCACAGCGTCACGCACGCGCGAGCGCAGCGTGTCATCGTCCGACGCAATCGCAATGGTAAAGCTGCTTTTCGGGCTCGCAGTGGGCGTCAGCCCCCATAACTTCCATAGCGGTACGCCCAAACGCTTGCCGAGCAAGTCGTGCAAGGCCGAGCTGACACCGGCGCGCGCGGCCGCATTGAAACGCAGCGCGCTGACCATGGCCACTTCGAGCTGCTCTATGTCCGACGGGTTTGCGCTTTCAATGATCGGGCGCAACCGCTCCAGTGCGGCGAGCACCGTCTCGGCCGTCTCGCCGTAAAATCGACTTGGCGCCGCCTCGCCCCAGCCTTCCAATCCATCATCGTCGATCAAGCGAATCCACACCACGCGCCACTCACTGGATCCACCACGCGCAATCACGAAAGGATGCGTGGTCTGCACCGTCACAACTTCCGTCACCAACCGCATCATGGAGCGATGGCGGGTGCCAAGCGACCTAAGCGAGCGGCTCGGATTGACGGTGTGTCGAGTGCCGCGGAATCGATCACGCGAATGAGCGCGTCAGCCAGATCAACGCCACGTTGATAGCGCTCACCGGGTGCTTTGTTCAAGCAGCGCATGGTGATCTGTGACAACGTCGCGGAGACAGCCGGTGCGGTGACGTCCAGCGGCGTTGGCACTTCATGCACATGCTTGTAGCCCACGGCGTACGAGTCTTCACCATCAAATGGTGGCACACCAGCCAGCATCTCGTACAGCATTACGCCGCACGCGTACACGTCACTTCGCCCATCAACTGGCTTACCCATCGCCTGTTCTGGCGACATGTAATGCGGCGTGCCCATTGCACGACCGGTACCGGTTAGTCCTTTGTGAAATCCGGCGGTAGCGATACCGAAATCGGTGATCAACGCGGTACCGTCGGCATCAAAGAGCACATTGTCTGGCTTCACATCGCGATGCACAATGCCGTGACGATGCGCGTGATCAAGACCTGTCGCAACTTGCGCAACAATCGCGGCGCTTTCTCCGGGAGGTACCGTGCGATGACGCGCTAAGCGATCCGCGAGCGATCCGCCAGTTAGAAACGGCATGACGACGAATGTACTGTCTCGCGTGACGCCGGCGTCAAGAATTGCGCAGACGTTGGGATGGCTGAGCCGACTGGCGGCTTCAGCTTCTCGCTTAAATCGCTCACGCATTTCTGGATCGCGCGAGAGATGCGCGTAGAGCACTTTGATCACTACGCGTCGACCGAGAACCGAGTGCGCCGCCTCGTACACATGCGCCATGCCACCGCTGGCAATGCGACGGACTATCGCAAACCGACCGCCGGTGGCGCGACGTAGCGCGGTAATTTCAGCATCGGGGACATCCACTGGCGGTGCCGAGACATCCGGCAGCGTGTGGCCGCAACGCACGCACTTTGGCGCTGCTGATCTATTCCAGGTGCCGCAATCGGGGCAGAACATGCCAATCGGGGGTTCAGGCTAAAACTGCAAACGCACGAAATCATACACGGGCCACGGACCTGACAAACGCAAAATCAATCCCGGCGACCGCTCATCCTCGGCCAGTACCTCTGCGGCAAACCGGTCCCATGCACCACGTTCGACCAGAAACGCTTCTGCCGCGATCGTTGTCCCGTCGCCCACCATGTCAGTCGTGACTGGCACGGTCGCAGAGGCATGACGCCGGAGCGCACGAAACGATTCAATTGCCGCTGCTGACGGTGGCAGAACGGCCGGATCGGAAGTAGCGCCGGCGAGGTCCCGCTCCGCCGTCACTCGCGCCCCGCACCGCCCGTCAACGTAGGCCAGCCCATCGGCGAGTGCTACTGCATGCAGCTCCAGCCACTGCATGACGCTGGCGCCAGACCGGAACGTGGCGCCGGGCGGCGCGGGTAAGACGAGGTTGTCGCGAGAGAGCGCCGTCATGATCGCGTGATGCTCCATGAGCATCTCGTCGGAGCGCGCTTCGCCTTTGCTGGCGGATGGGCGCACAATCGCTGCCACTTCGCGAAACGTGAAACCTTGTGCGCCACCACCAACAATGCGGACGGCATCGTGAACTGCTGCCGCGCGGGCAATACCAATCAGCCGGAACGCGGTGCCACGCACCGAGGCCATGCCAATTGGCGTGGGCGTCATACCAATCCCCACTTACGCAGCAGCCAGACTAAGAACGCACCGAGTCCGAGTTGCACGAACAGCATGATCAGAAATCCGTGCTCGTGCTGAGACAGCGGAATGCTCTGAAAATTCATACCCCACATGCCACTCACGACCACGAACGGAACACTGAGTGTCGCAATCACGCTCAAGCCTTTTGTGACCTGCCCCAGGCGATTCGAAACTTGCGACAGGTAACTGTCCATCACGTTCGCGAGCAACTCGCGATACGTGTCGACGGCGTCATTGATCCGGAGCACATGATCGTAGATGTCGCGAAACCAGACTTGCGATTCTATTGGCAAAAATGCAGTCGGTCGATTGGTCAGCGTGTTAAAGACTTCTCGTTGTGGCATCAGGTGTCGACGCAACGATAGCACCAATCGCTTTACTGCAAACACATCTCGCATCACGTCTTTATCAAACTTCTGATAAACCCGCTCTTCAAGGCCATCAACAAATTCGTCGATTTTATCCAGTACGGGGAAGTATCCATCGACAGTTAAATCCATCAACGCATGCGCCGTACGCTCTAGTCCGCGGTCGAGTTGATCGGAATTTGCGACGAGTCGATCGTAGACAATTTCGACCGGCGTACTCGGGCCGGAGTGCACTGAGACCAGCACATTTCGGCTGATAAAAATACACAGATTGTACGTCTCCACATCGTACGGATCATCGGTGGTATCGCAGAAGCGTAGACCACGCACAATGACGAACAGCGAATTTTTGTACTCATCGATTTTGACGCGGCTTTGCGGGTTCAGTGCATCTTCAACCGCCAGCGGGTGAAAATCGAACACTTTCTCAAGCAATGCCACTTGATGCCGACTCTCGCTATCGATATCGACCCAGAGCAACCCGGCGGTTGCCGAGTCACTGACAAGTGCCTTGAGTTCCATCGGATGTAGATCCGTACGCAACGGTGCACCAGGTACGGCATACGCAATCCGTGGCACGCTGCTGGGCACCACCGCTGGCGCAGCACGAACGCCATCCGGCAGATCGGTGTCGCTCTGATCGAGCTGCACGCCAATGGTTCGCGTATCGTCACCACGTCGGAGCCGCGGCGTTGTTGACCGGGTACGGCGGCGACTCTTACTCACAGGGGAGCCCGTGAAAGGGCGATGGCTGGATGCATGAGGCGCAAGATACCGACAGAGCCCCGCGCTACCGCAACGCCCGCAGGTGCGTGACGCAGGCGGCGCCTAGTCGATCAGGGTCGTAGCCGCCTTCCAACGCGCTCACAACCCGCCCGCCACACCACGCTTCTGCACGCGTCACCAGCATTTTTGTGAGGTGCGCAATGTGCTCAAGCTCCAAGGTAAATCCGCCGAGCGGATCGCCAGCCAGACAATCGAAGCCGGCGGAGATCATCACGAGGTCGGGCCGCCAACCATCTGTGGCTACATCGATGGCAGAAGTGAGGGCGTCCACGTATGCCATCGCCGGTAGCGATGCCGCCATCGGGACGTTCCAGACATTTGCATGCGGACCACGATCCGTGGCGGCGCCGGTGCCCGGATACCACGGCCACTGATGCATGCTTACAAAGCGAATTCCGGAGTCATTCTGCACCAGATCCTGCGTTCCATTGCCGTGATGCACGTCCCAATCGACAATGAGCACGCGCTGCGCGTTGTGTTTTTGCCGAGCATAGTGCGCACCAACGCCGATGTTTCCGAAGAGGCAGAATCCCATGCTGGCCGCGCGCAATGCGTGGTGGCCTGGTGGTCGGACGGCGCAGAAACTTCGCAATACGCTGCCGTTGCAAGCCCAATCCACTGCATCGAGCACGCAGCCGACACCGGCGGTCGCGGCGTCCCAACTGCCCTCGCTCACAACAGTGTCGGTATCCATGCGCCCACCGCCGGCCGCCACCATCGCCTGCACGCTCGCGATGTACGACACATCATGCGCGAGTGCCAGTTCTTCTGGTGTTGCGTGGCGCCCTTCGCGATGCTCGATCGTGTCGAACAATTCGAAATCGTTGCGAAGCGCGCGCGGAATTGCACGAAGGCGACCAACATGCTCAGGATGCTTCCATCCGGTATCGTGTCTGCCACAATCGGAATGCGACACATAGGCAACGCTCATACGAATCCTCTCCAGCGACGCAGCGTCCACGACGCCAGCAGTGAGACTACGGCCAATGCGAGCAACCATTTCTCATCAAGCCACCTGAGTGCACTCGCGCGCATCGGTGCAACGGACGTGGCGCGAATCTGCGGTAACCCGAGGTCGCGTGCGAGTGCGGCAATCGGCGCAGCGTCGAGCGTATCGTATTCCGGTTCGCGACGATTGCGCTCAACTGGTGCAGTGCGTGACACAACACTGGAAACAAGCGAAGTCCACCAACGTCGATGCGTAGCCGGGGCGTCATTGTCACCGGCCATTCGCCAGAGCCATGAATTGTCATAACCGACTTGAATAACTCGACCGGCGCCAACTCGTCGCGCAGCGACAGTCGTGCGCGCCGACAGCGTCTCCAAGGCAACACTTCCACTTGGCAGTGACACGAGTGGTACCACATCCAGGCCACGTCGGGGCACGAGGGATTCCTGCGCACCAATCTCACCTAGACGCGTCGCGCCGGGGGCACCCGCACGCAACATGGCGATACCCGATGCGCGCGCAGCTTCACCAACGATGATCAAACCACCACCAGCGCGCACAAACGCCGGCAACGCGCTAATTGCTCCGCTTGATGCGCCTGGCAGCAGCACGACAACAGAATGTCGGACACGTGACGGGGTGCGCAACGCGCCTTGCCCAATCAAAACGCGAGGTGCGAGCGATAGCGCAACATCCACTGGCCACCCCGCTTCCTCCAGCGCCGCAAGCACGAATCGTGATTCCCATGTAACGCTGCCGAGCACCAACACGCGCGCAGCGGTCGGAAGTTGCGCGCTGCGCATGGATGCCCCGGCGAGGACGTTCGATCCCTCTACGCGAAGTACACCCTGCACTGGGCCGGTTCGAAGGGTCAGTCCAGTTGCAGTTGGTGCAACCGAATCGAGCAACCCGGCGGCATCGTCAAGCGAAACGCGAAGCGTTGAATCGCCGGCGAGTTGGATGCGTGAACCACCAGCCGCGCGCCATTCATCTTCAATCGAAACGGCAACTGCGGGCAGCGCACCGGTCGCGCTGAGGCTGACTACTTGGCCACCGCCGCGCACTGCGCGTAGTTCCGCGCGTGATCGCGGTGACAACGCTGCAGCGACGGTCACGTTCACGGATTCTGCCTCACTACGAAGTAGCGATGCAAGGGGCACATCCAGCGCGCCGGTGCTTAATGACGCGACCATTTCAGGTGCAATCGCGCGCGGCGTGAAGAGCCTCCACACCAACAGCGCCAGACTAAGGATAGCGACTAAGTGCAACACGAAATTTATTGCACGGAGTGACGCGCTACTAACCGTCGCAGGCGACAATGGTGCTGCGGTCATGCGCTCAGCGGGTGAGTGCATACACCACCAAGTTCACACCAAATCGCGTGTTATCAACCGAAAGGAACTTCTTGTTCTCCGGATGAAACGACCATTCACTGCTGTAGTCTTTGCTGCTGTAAATCACCGACAACCGACCGCCCGTCTCCACTCCAAACAGATGCTCGTGCACAAGATTATCTCCCCACCCGTTCAATTCGTGCGACGTAGTTGGCGGACCGTTCTCAAAGGTGAAAAATGAGCGATACAAGGGATGCGTATTCGCAATTTTTGTGAGTGCGCCAATTGATTGCGTGAGTTCTTCTGTGCACGTCTTGTGGAACACGCCATCGACATCATGGTTGTGATCGTCCACAAACAATAGGCCGCCGCGGTTGCAAAACTTGCGCAGCATCGCGCGCTCTGCTGCAGTAAAGCGCACGGGCAGATGACCGGTGAGATACGCGAGCGGATAGCGTAACAGCGCCTCCGAGGAGAGTGGCACAATGGCTCCAGCCGGCGCCACATCAATCGTTGTGTACCGCGCCACGGCGTCAATCACATTGGCCGCCACAAGTGGTGCAGAATCCCAGTCACCGGACTCGTATTGCACAGTCGCAAACGTAAACTTCACGGCGTGCCATTCAGCCAGAGCGATGCACCTGGTGCACCCTGCCAAGGCGCCAACGCCAACCTTCGGACGCGAAGCAAGGCAGCCGTTGCATTACGTCCACGCTCCAATGCATCAATCGCATCGCCCAATGCTACGGCAACACTCGGTGCGGCGCCTAACGCATCAAGCCGCACCAATCGCAACGAATCGAGCGCACTGGACTGATCGCTCACGAGCAGGCTCATACCACGCAACACACGCTCGGCGAGCCGCCGCTCTGGTGCTGGAAGTGCGGTCAGCGCACGACGAGATTCGGCGTTCGCCGTATCAGTGCCAATGAGTCGAACCTTCTCGATATCGACCACCGCGGCTGGCGGTGTGCCACGCAAGTAAATCCGCTCGGCCGAGCGTGCGCGTTGAATCGCTGCGAGCGCACGGCGCATCGGTTCAAGCGCTTCACGCGGCACGCCACCCTGCAACGCACGTGTCGCATCCCACATCGCGTTGTACGCTTCCAACAGGGGGCGATTGACCGCGACAACGGGCGTTTCATCGCCGTGCGAATCGAGCAGCGTACCAACGCCTCCCGTCGCACGATCAGCAGCTTTCAGAACTTCTTCTGGCGTGCGCTGCGTCGAGAGGTCCTCGGCAGAATGGTCATGTCCGTCGCCGGGGAAATGCGCATGTTCACCACTCGGGTTATCACCCAGTCGCGCGAAGACAATATCCGAAACTTGCTTGCGCAATCGTGCCTGATCGGCGCCAAGTCGACGCGACTCTGCCACCATTGTTGGTCGATCGATACGTGGCATGCTCGCCACCAATCGCTCAGTGAGCAGGAGAAGTTGCCGTTGGCTCAGCACACTCTTGTCGACAGGTGACGGCGGCAATTGTTCTACCGACACCGAGTCGCGCTCGTCGGCCCGAGGAATGCGAATTGTGCGCGTTTCACTCGTTCCGAGTGACGGTCCGCTGAGCGTGTTACCGTCGTGCGCAGTGAATCGCAAATGAATTAAATCGCCGGGTTTGAGACCCAGAGTACCGAGATTCAAAGTGGTTGCGAGCGGCAGATCACGACCGAGTACGCCGTGCCGTTCGCTCAACACGCCAGATTTGAACGTGAATTGCTCACCACCGCCGCTCGAAATGATGTACTCAATTCGCGCGTCACGCAGGCGGATGTCGTCGTGAATAGTACCAGCTATGCGAATGCTCGCCGTGGTGTCAAAAACGAGCGTATCGCTCGCTGGAATTGTCAACGTTGCGACCGGCGCAGAGTCGACGACGGGCGTGACGAGCAACCAGCGCTCACCCAGTGGGTCACGCAACCGCAACGCGATCGGCAATGCGCCGATGCGAATGAGGCCGCGCCAGCCGCCGTCGCGGGCCACAACGTTTACACGACGTTGCAGACCGGCACCACTATCAGACGCTTCTTGCAGGAGCAGCGTCGCAGTGCCTATATCGCCAAAACCATCAACGCGGAGCACACTTCCAACCAGCGCCGAGATTGTCTCACCGAATGCAAGTGTCCGCGTGTCACGCGCGGTGTACGGGGGCGGCAAGAGCGTGAGTTCCGCACGCACGCGCCCTCTTTCGGTGACAGCCGACGCGGCATTGGTCACGCGCGTTTCAGTCGCCCGCGCGCTCAATGCACCGACGTGCCAAGGATACGCTGCCACGCCAAGTAGCATTGTCATCGCGGTAAGCTTCGCAACGAGTCGCACGCGTCGATCACGCATTGCGCTTCGCGCATCGTCTGCCCACGCAGTATTGCTCGCGAACGCTGCAAGCTTTACTTGCATATCAGTCGCGTTGCCTGCGCGATCCTGCTCCGCCAACGTGACCAATGAGTATCGCAAAGCCGGTGACACCCGTTCGGCCCAGAGCGCCGCATCGACGCGCTGCACGCGATTGGGCTGCACGACGTAAATCCGCCAGAACAGCACGATGAATCCCACAGTACTTGCGAACATCCATCCAAGCGTGTTGCTCGGTGCGCCGTACACCGCACGCGCGACGGACACGCACCCAAACGCACTGGTCGCGCCGATCAACACTGCCAAGATGACGCGGCCCCATTCCAGCGCGCGAAGATTGCGTTGCACGCGATCTAACAAGGCGTTGATTTGCAGCGGTGTCATACGTGGCGCACCCGTCGTAACACCAGTTCGCAGAGCGCCAACAGAAGCGACGCGGCAACCAACCACGGCGCGAGCCTGGATGTAAGCGATGCCGTTGAATCTGAAGCGGAGAGCGTACGCGGGGGCGGAGACAGCCATACTGGCGGTGCGTAGACTCTCGCTCTGCCGCTGTCGCAGAAGGTGAGCAGTGTGCGCAGCATTGCCTGCGCGCCAAGGGACAACGCATGGTCACCCGCTTCCGGCATCGCGGCACCAACGAGCACCAGACACCCGCGATCGAGTGTCACCAACCACACCGCCGCCGCGCCATCTTCCCACCAACCAATTACACGTGCTCCATTGCCGAGCGCATTCTCAAGCACTGGTTCGAACGGCGCGAGCCATGTCGTGCGCTGCACCGTCAGAGCGCGCACTCTCGGCGCCGTTGTCAGCGTGCGGGCGGGCCACCAGACCACCGTTGCGCCAGCGCGCGCGGCCGTCGAATCAGCTTGGAGCAACACCGCTCCGCGCTGAACGATACTCGTCCCGGCAACAACGGAATCACCAAGCAGCAATGCGGTCGCGGCGAGCGGATCATCGCCTGTGGAACGTACCGTCACCATTCCGCGGGGTTGCGGCGTAACGCTCGGCAGCACGACCGAACGCACCGCGATCGAGTCTGGTAACAACGCACGAATGGTGCGCGTGGCGGGGTCGAGACTGTTCGGAGCAAACGGCGATGCGATCACAACTTGCAGTCGAGTTGAACCACGCAGTAACGAGTCTCGCACGCGCACCAGCCGCGCGAGTCCTGAGCTGAGTGACGACGATCGCGCGAGAGAGGTCTTCGCAGTGTTCGACGGGTGCAGAGTTGCGACCGAGTCGTATGCAATCACGACAGCATCGGACGCGAGCGAGTCCAACGCACGCTGCTGTGTCTCAATGGGCAGCGCACGATCCAGCAGCAACACCGTGCGCAACGTAACACGCGATCCAGTGAGCACTGGTTTTGCCATACCGAGACCGAGCAGCGCAATTACCACAAGTCGTAAGAACATCCACCATCGATCGCGGGGCACACGTTGCACGGTGGTCGCTTCGAGCATTCCGGTAGGTAGAAATCTTGCGGTCGCCAAGGCAACCGCGCGCGGGCGTTGGCGCGATAGCAAATGCGCCGCCACAACGCCAAGCATGCCGATCGCTCCCGCCACTAAAGCCCATGGAGCGAGCCATGTCATGCGCGCGTCCCGCCGGTTAGCGAAGCAGCACGTACTAAAGTCCGCACGGCATCACCCGCAGGCTGATCGTCAATGATCTCGCTATACCGTGCACCGCTCGCCAGCCATCTGTTCCGCATGTCACGTCGGAATGCTGCGAAGGCATCAGTGTACGCGGCATGCGCTGCGCGTGAGATCGGCCTGCGCAACGTCGAATCTTCAGGATCCACTGCGATTGCACGATCAGCCAGCAGCGTGAGCTCATCACGCGCGACGAGATGCGCGACGATGACTTCCACGCCGCGTGCGATCAAGGATGCCGCGCGCACGAGTAGTGCATCGGCATCACCGAGCAAATCGGAAATGATCACCACGCGATCAACGCCACGCAGACCGTCGAGTAACGGTGCTAAACGCGGCGCACCGGCGACAGTCACACTGTCGACCATACGCATCAGTTCCCGCACAACATCGCCGCGCGCGCGAGCGGCGAGACGGCGCGCACCATCGCCGTGCGCGACGATCAGGCCCACCGGATCTCCTGCTGTAGTAGCCACCGATGTGAGGCCGATGCACAACATCCGTGCCTGCCGCCACTTCGAATCGCCACCCAACGCAGCGCCCATTGACGCCGACGCGTCAAGTACAATGACGGTTGGTGACGTGGCGATGTCTGGCGCCAGCCGCACGTATGCTCGATCGGTACGCGCGAGCAACTTCCAGTCGAGGCGGCGCGGATCGTCACCCTGTCGATATGGACGATACTCGGTGACTTCGACGTTTGGCCCAATTCGCTTCGCGCTGTGCGCGCCAACGTTGGTAGTGCGCGGTCGCAATCGCGCGCTCCATCGCACACCGCGCACCGCGTCAAGCAAGACACCGTATTCGTGTAGCGCCGTGACCGCCATGCGCCGGTCTGCCGCTAGCGGAGAATGGCGCCGCGCGGCGGTTCAACGCGCGCAATCAACTCCGCCACAATTGCATCCGATGCGATGCCATCTGCTTCGGCGGCGTAGTTGGGCAGCACGCGATGGCGCAACACTGGCAACGCCACGCGCTGCACATCCGCCGGCGACACAGCAACACGACCAGAGAGCAGCGCGTGCGCTTTCGCACCGAGAATCAATGCCTGACCAGCGCGCGGTCCAGCGCCCCAACGCACATACTTCGTCACCAATGCTGGCGCGCGCGAATCACCGGGGCGCGAGGCGCGAACAAGTTGCGCCGCATAGCGCAGCACGGTTTCAGAGGCTGGTACATCGCGCGCCATGCCTTGCAATGCGCGTACTTGCAGCGCATCGAGCACCGGCGTCAGTGGCGCTGGCGCAGCGCCGGTTGTGCTGCGCAGAATGCCAACTTCGTCATCTTCACCAGGGTAGTCCACACGAATATCAAAGAGAAAACGATCTAACTGCGCTTCTGGAAGCGCGTAGGTGCCTTCTTGTTCGATTGGATTCTGTGTCGCGAGCACAAAGAACGGCGCAGGCAGCGGCATAGTCTGACCTGCGGCCGTTACACGATGCTCCTGCATCGCTTCGAGCAACGCCGCCTGAGTGCGCGGTGGCGCTCGGTTAATCTCGTCGGCAAGGACAATGTTCGCGAAAATTGGCCCACGCACAAAACGAAATTCGCGATGCCCCGTCGCAGCATCCTCATCAAGCAGCTCCGTGCCCGTGATGTCACTCGGCACAAGATCGGGCGTAAACTGAATCCGACGAAAATCCAACTGCATCGCTTCGGCGACAGACTTCACCATCATCGTCTTCGCGAGGCCGGGAACGCCGACCAGCAATGCATGTCCGCCCGCAACAATCGCCAATAAAATTTCGTCGAGCGCATCACTTTGACCCACAATGCGCCGCGCCACTTCAGCGCGCATCGCCTGCGCTGCTGCGATCAGTGACGCCGCTTCATTATCCGACGGTTTGCGGGCGGCCGACGTCAACTCAAGACTCACTTGATCGGCTGCCTGCGGCGGAAATGCAACAAGAGCGTCGATCCATCTTTGACGCCTGCGTCGGCCAGCGATTTCGCTTCGTCACGAATTTCGAATCCACCAAGTTTCGTAACGACGTCGGCAGGTGACGGAACATCGGGAGCGAGAATCGCGAGCGCACGGGTCTTCACCACTGCAACAGTGGTCGTTGGCTCTGCGACAATCTTCACGGCATCCCATGCTTCCAGAAGTTGCACACGAATCGTGATGCACTCGACACCAAGTGGAGCAATCTGAATCGCTTCCGCGGGCGTGCGGAGCTGCGTAACGAATGGCGGCATGGCGAGAATACGTGGCTGAAGTGACACGGCGACAACGAGTTTGATCAATCTGATCGCAGTGGCTGCTTCACGGTTTACGCGCTGGGTGCGCCGGAAGTTGCGGGCGCCTCGTCAACGCTCGGCTCAAGCGCTGGGGCGGGCGGTGGCGCGATATAAATGGGGAGCGCCGAGAGGAAACGCGCGATCTGCTGATCGAACATGTAGCTGGAGCCCGTGACTCGCGTACCA
>JANNWU010000221.1:0-2004 GCA_031408755.1 Gemmatimonadaceae bacterium
CTGCGCGTCGTCGCCGTGCGACAGCATCTGGCGCCAAGTAGACATGATCCACAAGCCGCGCGTCTGTGAGCCACCCGCGAACATCAGGCTCGATTGCCGCGTCGGTGCTCGCACTGTCGACAGTCACTAGCATTTGATGCAGCTCGCTGATTGCGCGCATCACGCCGACTTGCGGATCAAGATGCGCGCCGAGGCCAAGCAACAAGCGCTCACTGGGACCACTGGTGCAACGCGACACCGCCGCGAAAGCCGGGATGCCAAGATCAGTCGTGAGATCCAATACCCACACTTCCCGATCCCGACGCGCATACTCGTCGCGGACTGCGGGCCAGTGTTCACCAAGAACGTCCGTCAGATCGACTGCCGGCCTTGGAATGCGGTTGTACCACCAAATGGCTGTCGCATCCCGCTCGACGAGTTCAAGGAAGCCCTGCAAGATTGCATCTTCAAGACTGCCTCCCGCGGCGTTGCCGTTCGAGTCGGCGGCACAAAATCGTGTCTCGATTTGCTCGCAACCATAATACAGATACGACGTTGGGAGATGGACATGCGCGCCACGAGTGAACGACCAGACAGGAGTCCAGTCGAGCACCGCACTCTCGTCAAAAATGCTAGGAATTCGCTCGAGAATATTTGCGCGCGAATTCAACTGTTCGCGATTCGCAAGCTGCGTATCACTGAAGAGCATACAAGTGTTCGGCGCAATCGCGTCACCGTTAAAGGAACTGAACGAAGCGCGAACGGTGGGTTCATCACCTTGGTACACGGCCGAATACCGTTCAACACTTTCTCCAAGTGCACTGGCTTTCGCTTGCGAGTCACTGAAGCCTTTGCCGCCACTGTTGCGTCGCAACGCGTGGCGCAAACGCGCGAAGGTATGCGACGGCCGAGCGAGATTCAGGCCAGCTGTGTACACGTGCATAGGCGAGTCAGCGAACGACGTGGCCCGGAGACTTGTAATCACTCCGCAGAGAGGATCGACCAATGGTGACAGTCGCGCAATAATCGCATCCGCCGATTGCGCACGGTGTCCTCCGTCCGCCAGCGTAATCTTTGCGCGAGCGGTGAGCACAATTTCACGCTGCACGCGCTTGGCGTAGATCGACGCGTCACCGCACGCTGGGCACTGAGGCCGACGCGTAACACGGTGTCGTGTTCGCTCGAGCGTGTCCACGTCACACGTGTGGAGCAGGCCGTCCAACCCGGTAGCGCCTGCACCACCATCGAAACCGCTGAGTTCTTCTGCCAATATCGTCACCGCAGTTCGAAACGCATGCGCGTCACTGAACCCGGGAATCGCAGCAACGTCTGGATCTCTTCTCGTGAGCCACGCATCAATTGGCAGGTTGATGCTGAGCCGGTGCCGCAAGCACTCGTAGCATGGAGTGCGCACCGGAGAAAACAGCGGTCCAATCCACACTCGTCGTCCTAACGTCCTGCACAGAACCCAGGGCTGACCAGACGCGAGTGCATCGGCGTTGATGCTGATGAGTTGCTGATCGAGGTAGTGTGTTGCGGCCACGATCCGGAGCGGACCGAGAGCAGCGGCGGTCACGCCAAGCTCGCTGAGCGCGCCGCGCAGGCGGTGTTCGTTGAGCGTGACTGACTCGAAAGAAGTCGAAGCGCGCTCGTATTTCTGCACATCGATGGCAGCCGCCTCGAGGACCACACCGGCACGCGCGAGTTGCAGCAACGCAAAGTACACATCGGTGACGGGATGATCGCCCTGAATTTGACCGATCAGTTCGTCGGTGGTCATCACGCCGTTGATGGACGAGAAGAGTCGCACAAAGATCTCGCCGGCAAACACTCGACTGAGCACTTCACTGTGCGCGAGAAGCCCACCATCGATCAGCGCAAACCGAATTGATTGATCAAACTGCGGCAGCACCGGAATTCCGACCTTCGGAATTGAGTCGATGCTCCCCTGCTGCGTCACGGCCTGAGACCTATCAGCGGCTTGAATCGGGGATCGCTGCGCAGTGACGCGAATGCAGGGTCGGC
>JANNWU010000222.1:0-2658 GCA_031408755.1 Gemmatimonadaceae bacterium
AGGGAAGATGATCACAGAGCAACGGCGCATCGTCGCGAAGACTGATACGCTCGGAAGTTTTGCTCTGTGCGGTGTACCTGCAGGCAGTACACTTTGTGCTGTTTCGTGGAGCGGTGCGGATTCCACCGGCGCGATCGAAGTGACTGTGTCTGACGCTGGCTACGCGCGACAAGATTTCTCGATTGCTGCAATTGAGCGGGTGCGGCTCGCGGTCGATTCTACAACGGATAGCGCGTTAGTCACAACTGTGCGTCGAGGGCGAGCTACTATTCGCGGCCGAGTGACGTCCACTGACGGCCGACCGCTCGGCAATGCGTTGGTGCGCATCATTGGCAGCGGTTCGCAAGTGCGCACGGCTGTTGACGGCGCCTTCGTTGTGCGTGATGCTGGCGCTGGCACGCAAGCCATCGAAGCACGCGCAATTGGGTATCAGCCGTACCGCAAAATGTTGCAGCTTCGCGAAAGTATCGAAGCTTCCGTGCTGCTGACGCTCGCAACGCAACAGGTGTCGCTCGATACGGTACGCGTCATAGCGGGTCGCACGATGGTGCCAGTGGTACGCGCGATTGAGCGTCGGTCGCGCACCGGGATGGGTAAGACGTTGGATGCGGCATTCGTGCGTGATCGTGCCGTGATGTTTGTGACTGACGCATTGCGCGGAATGAATGGTGTCACGGTGCGCCAAGTTGGTGGCTTTGGGCAGGCTGTGATGATGCGCTCGATTATCGGCAACGAGTGTTTCGCGAGTGTCTTTGTTGATGGCATGCGCGTGCAATTTCAATTGAGTACGTTGGTCACCATTGATGACTTGGTGCGACCGTCTGATATCGCGGCAATCGAGGTCTATCCGCGAGCCACCATGGCGCCGGCTGAATTTTTGACGATGGATTCAGGGTGCGGCGTTGTCGCGGTCTGGACAAAGCGACACACTGAAGGTGTGGTGCCAGATTTGGGAAACGATAGAAAGCCATAGGTTTTATTTTGAGCACAAACATTCAAGGTCGTAGTGATGTTCGCAAAATTCAGGAAAGTTTGTATCACATTCGTATAGCGTCTGAGCGCACGCAGCCGTGGCTCGTCGACCAATGATCGCATGCGCTCGGCGATACCGCTGCGGTGTCATGCTGCTGCTTGCTGCGCTCGTCGATCCCAGCGACGTGCTGGCACAACCCGTCTCGACCGCAGGTGGCGCCATCCGCATTAGTGTGACCGCGTCGCCAAGCGAGCAACCGCTGCCGTATGCGGTGGTCAGCGTACCACAGCTCGCCATAGAACGTTTCACTGATGCGCAGGGCGGGGTAGTACTCGCTGGTGTGCCCGCGGGTGTACATGACGTGGTCGTTCGACGAATTGGCTTTGTTCAGTTCCGCAGCACAGTGGTCGTTGTCGCCGGCCAAACAACGCTGCTGAATGTTCAATTGCACCGCGTTGCGTACCGGCTGGCGACCGTGGCCGTGCGGAGCAGCAACCGCTGCCGAACCCCAGGCCTTCCTGATTCGGTTGCGTCGCCCGATGTGTTCGCGCTTATCGGGCTTGCGAGTGAGAACGCAGACCGGTTTCGATTGCTCGCCCAGCAGCATCCATTTTCATATCAGCAAGCGCGCGCACTCGGTTCAGTAATCGGTGACAGTTTCAAAATGCGTCGCATCGACTCGCTCCTGATTGCGAGCGTCGCGTCGGCGACGTATCGACCGGGAGAACTAGTTCGATTGGTGCGCGGCCTTGATGGCAGCGAGGAGCGCACGTTGGTCTTTCCGTCAATTCTCGACCTCGTCGATTCTGCATTTACGTCCACGCACTGCTTTGGGTACGCTGGCGTAGTGCAGCGGAATGGCGAGACGTGGCAAATTCTGGATGTGCGCGCGGATGAGAATCTTCAAACCCCAGATGTTGATGCGCGATTTTATCTCGACAGCGCGACATCAGGGTTACGGCAGATGGATCTTATACTGACGAAAGCCAGCGCGCTCCCTATTAATTCACGCGGTGTCGGTGCAATAATCGTGACGACATCATTCGTGGAGATCGCGTCAGGAATAGCGATTATCGATAAGATGTGCGCGATCACAACGCTCAGAACTGCTAGCCTTCACGGCGTTCCGGCGCGTTTGGTTGAGTTACAGCACCTGCTAGTCTACGAATTCAAGGTGCCGCCGCCTGGCGTGTTGAGCTCAGGATTCTCGTTTTCGCCAGCTGGCTGGCGTGTAGATCGGCCTGTCTCGACCGCACTTGTTTCGTGCATGCCGAAATAGACCGTGCAGGCGCGAACGCGTACAAATGCGCAAACGGTTGTCGTGCGCGAGCGAGGATGTTTCGCCGCTAAGTGGTCACCAGTTGACCGCTCTCCGTCGCCAACGTCGTCCGCTCTTCAATCGCCTTGTACACCATTCGCTCAAACGCCGGATAGATCGCGGGATCCAACTCTGTGCCCTGTTGTTCGCGTAAAAGTTTTAGCGCGCGCTCCTGCGACCACGCGTCACGATACGGCCGCTTAGAGCACAGCGCATCGTAGATATCACAAACGTGCACCACTCGACTCGCGTAGTGCGCATCACGCTTAAACGACACGCTCGGGTAGCCACCAGCGCCGTTGAACCAGATGTGATGCTCGTACGCGACCGTCGACGCGAGCGCATTACCACTACCGCGCTGGCTCAG
>JANNWU010000223.1:0-6046 GCA_031408755.1 Gemmatimonadaceae bacterium
CCGGCGCCGGCCGTATGCGCGGCAGTCGCAGCGCACGCGCCGCCGCCGATTGCGACACCGGTACCGCGCGTGCATCCTCCGCATCGGTCGCGTCTCTGTCGCTGCACCCAAATGCGAGCAGACACACTCCCCCAAGTAAGCCGGCATTCAGGCGATTCATCGAATCGGGGCGGCTGTGCGAAAGTAGATCAGCAACGCGTGATTCATCTCTCGGCCAGCGCGCCGGTTGATTGTCTGCAACCCATAGCCCGCTTCCATCCGATTGAATTTTGACAACTGTCGACCCAACAGCAGTTGGCCACGCACTTGCTCCAACATCCTTACGCGCGCGCGTGCAGGTAACACATTTACCAACAGCTCTTGCTGTGCTGCAGCGTACCACCGCGCATCAGTCGTAAGACGACGCTGCAGCCGATCCTGTCGTCGTAACCGGACAACCGTTGGCGCCCAGTCTGCGTCCAGCGGCGCACGATCTCCTACGGGACGAATCACGCGAAACTCTCCGCGCGTGCGATCACTCCACACAAAACTACCGACGGCACGCGTACCAGTGACTTGTAACCACGGGCGCAACTCAAAGGTGTTTGAACGCGCCCGAAACGCACCGTACGGATAGCCGACAGACCACCCAAGTCCCGCCGTTGCACGCCACCTCGCTGACAGATCGCGCGTGATTCCGACCGCGCCCAAATTGATCTGCCAAACGGCGCCGCTCTCAGCGCGTCGCGGCATATAGTCCCAGTAGAGTGCAGTCTTGGGCGCGATGCGATGATCGCCGAACACGCCACCCCAAATCATCGCGCTGTTGACGGTCTGCGCGTACGCGAACACCGGCATTGTGCACGTGAACAACAACGCAACACTACAATTCACTGCGACACCATCACACTGTCTCTCGTGGATTCATGGTACGGCTCCATATGCACAAGTACGCCCAGCACCTGAGGCGTTGACGCACGGATCGCGCTCTTCACTTTGCCGCTCACAATATGTGCATTCTCAAGCGACATACTGCGTTCCGCATGCACATGAATATCCACCCAGTAGCCACGTCCGGCGCGGCGCACCACCAGTTTCTCCACCGCGCGCACATCCGCTACCTGCAGTGCAGCAACGCGAATCTCAGCGACCACGTCTGGGGCCGCCACGCGATCCATCAGGTCGGCAACCGCAGTTCGTAGCAATCGAATACCATTCCATGCAATGATCCCCGCCGCGAGCAACGCGGCCCAGTCATCTGCGCTCTCCCACCCCGGACCGCCCGCGAGCGCAACCGCGATCCCCACAAACGCGGCGAGTGATGTAAGCGCATCGCTTCGGTGGTGCTGCGCGTCCGCTGCCAGCGCCGTGCTGCCGTGCGCGAGCGCAATGCGGCGCACACGCTTCGCCATCAGTTCCTTCACGACAATGACAACCGCCACCACCACCAGCGTCCACGGTGCGGGCGCATGATGTGGCGTGCGGATTTCGTAGATTGACGCCACTGCAATTCCAACGCTCGCCAGCAGCAGGAGCAGCGCAACCGACGCACCAGCCAGTGCCTCCGCTTTGCCAAATCCAAATGGATACTCGTCTGTTGCGTCGCGATCGGCGATGCGCACGCCAGTCCACACGGCGAGCGAGCCAAATAGATCGAACGCGCTCTCTGCCGCATCCGCTACCAGGGCATACGAGTGACCGACGATGCCAGCCAGCAGCTTTACGAGTGTCAGAGAAACATTGACCGCGACGCCCGCGCGCGCAGTCCGCACCATCAATCCACGATCGTGCGTAGGCATTTCAGCCAACACTACAGCGCGAGTAAATCAGTCTGGATCGCCGATGGCGTCACAAGCACTGCGCCGTCAAGCGTGATTGCCGCATTCACTTCGGTGCGCATTCCAAACCGACCGGCGAGATAAATGCCCGGTTCAATTGAAAACAGAACGCCCGGGAGTAATCGGCGCTCTTCGCGCGTTTCAAACCCATCCAGATGCGGTCCAGAGCCATGCAAATCGCGCGCATCAATTGAATGGCCCGTCCGGTGCGTGAAGTATGCCCCAAAACCACGAGCGACAATCACATCGCGCGCTACAGTATCAACGTCCGCACCACGCAACAATTCGTGACGCGCGCTGGCAGAATGCAACAACCCAATTGCTGCGTTACGGGCATCGCGAATCGCCGTCCATACCGCCAACGCATCATGCGGTGGTGTGCCGATGGTCGCCATCCATGTCTGGTCTGCCAGCGGCTGCTCAGGCGATCCTGCCCACAGATCTACCAGCAACACCTGATCCATCGTGATCAGCGATGATTTCGTATCAGACGGTTCATAATGTGGATTTGCACTATTCGGGCCCACACTCACATTCGATGGGTGCGTGGTCACTAACCCGCGATCCGCAAACTGCGCGAGAATCCACTGCTGCAGCGCGTACTCACTGATGGGCGCACCAGCGCGCGCCGCTTCCGCCGCGCGACGTAATGCAGCGTTTCCAATCGTCGCGATGATTTCGGCGGAGCGCGCGTGGTCGTCCAGTTGCGAACGAGAAAGCACCGCATAGAACTGCGTGACTAAATCCGCAGACGTTTCCACATTTGCGCCAGCACTACGCACCATCTCAATCACACCGGCGGGTACGCGATCCAGATATGGTACCGCATCGCCGGCAGAATACTCCATCGCGACGCGCTTCCCGTCGACCACACTCCGAACCGCCGCTTCCAACGATTGCCACGACTGATAGACAATCCGACCCCAATCTGCCGGCCACTTCTGCCACGAGTCCAGCTCAATCGCGTGCATCAACGCGATCGGAACTCCGTGCGCTGGTATCCACGCGAATGCACGTCGCGAAGCCAAGCCCTCGAACCCCAAGAGCCCCGACGCAATCGGATTACACCCTCTGAATTCGTAGAGCAACCAACCATCCAGCCCCGCAGCAATCAGCGCGCGCTGGATCTCAGGAAGTCGATGAGCTTCTCGCATGACACAAAGTACAGCCGACCGGATCGCGCGTCAGGATTTACCCCACGACGCTTTCCACTGCTGCCCCTTCGCGGCTCCGTCAATCCGCGTGACGACCGCCGGCTGCCCGGTCAGCCCCTCGAGCAGTGTCGCTAATGCCGACGCGTAAAACGCATAACCGGCAATTGCTGACCCTTCAATCGTGACGGGATCGTGCACTGACAGCACCACGGTCGACCCAACCCGCTGCAAGTCTGCGTCGAGATAACGTTTCGCTAACCGCTTGACTGCCGAAAGCGCGAGCGGTCGCGACATCACACTCGGCAAGCGTCGGATCGCAGCCCGACGAGTCGACGAAACCATCTGCAACGCCTCATGCGCGAGTAACGAACCGGCTGAATCAAAGACGCGATGTGCGTCGGTACGCCGACCAATCAGTCGAGCCAATGCCGCCGCTTCATCGCGCACTGTGCGCTCATTTCGTCGCACCGCCTCGCTATACCGCTTGATCTGTGCGTAGACCGTATCGCTCAAGCCGAGACGCTTGGTGCGCAACTCTTGGATGTACTCCGCCTCTACGATGCCCTCTGGCGTGTCCACCACGCGTACCGCTTCCAGCAGACTCAGTGGCAGGCGTGCATCAACGGTCGTCGACATCTGTAGGCTCGGAGAAATGCGCCCGCCGCGAGAGTGCGGAATGACGTCACATCGTAGCTTAGCGGATCAGGTAAAGCTGCCAAGACGGAGTACAACCGAAACTATACCGAAGCGTGAAAGCGAACAAGCGAACCTCCGCTGATACCGTGAAAGGAACTACTCCAACGCCCTGCACGCTTCATATCTTTGTCCGCTTAGTACCACAGTCCAGTTCTCGGTCCGGCCCGCTCGCGTGACACGTCCCGCCGCTCTCACTCACTCAGAAATGTCTTCGCCGCGCGTGAGCGCAGCTGGCGACACAGCGCCACCGTCCGTATGCGCGGAGCTTCGGTCCTCCAGTTTCGCGCTCGCGGATGGCGAACTCTCTGCTCGTGAATTGCAAACGATCGCCGAACATCTAGACGCGTGCGCTGGGTGCAAGGCTCTGTTTGCAGCGGATGCCGTTTTTGTTCGAGCGGTACGCGCCGCATCGAGCCTCGAGCTTGCTCCCGATTCACTTCGCGATCGTATTCTCGTGTTGTCTGTTCAGCGCACGAACGTTGCCAACGCGCGCGCGTGAACCTTCCGCCGCTGGTGGCGGTGACACTTGGTCCGCTGGTCGCCGGAGTCGTGTGGAAGGCGCGTCTGCTTTCCGCCCGTGGTGCCATCGCAGCGGCGGCTCTCGGTAGCGCGGCAGCGCTGGCCGGATGGGATTGGATGGCGCTTTTGCTCGCGTTTTTTGGCAGCAGCGTGGTGCTTAGCCGGATTGGGCGTGAGAAGAAACGCGTACGGAGCGCCGCAGTCATCGAAAAATCAGGCGCGCGAGACGCAACACAGGTCCTTGCCAATGGTGCGGTGTTTGGTGCTGGTGCATTGCTTAGTCGGAGCATCGCACACAATCACGCTGTTGCGCTCATCGCACTCGGCGCACTCGCAGCGGCGGCGGCGGACACATGGGGAACTGAACTCGGAATGCTTTCGCGTGGTGCGCCGAGGTCAATTCTTACCGGCAAAACGCTGGAACCCGGCATGTCGGGTGGTGTCTCGTTCTTTGGCCTATTTGCGACGGTCAGCGGTGCATCCACAATCGCACTGCTGGCGTACCTGCTTCATTGGCCTGGCACCGTTGCGATGTGCGCCGGAATTGGCGGCGTCATCGGAGCGCTCACAGATTCGCTTCTCGGTGCGTCGATGCAGCACCGTCGGAAGTCGCTTGCCACGGGACGTATGACGGAACGGATGACGGATGATGACGGCACCCCGACGACAAGCGCTGGCGGTGCGATGTGGTTGAATAATGATGGCGTGAATTTCGCCGCAACACTTACCGGTGCCATCAGTTCTTTGGTGTGCGCTCATCTGCTCGTAGCGTACCATTCATTATGAGCACCGTTCGACACTCTACACAGGCGATCGTGGTTGGTGGCGGCCCAGCTGGGTCGGCAACGGCGTGGGCGCTGGCGTCGCAGGGGCTGGACGTTGTGGTGGTGGACAAAGCGCACTTTCCGCGTGACAAACCGTGTGCCGAGTATCTCAGCCCACAGGGTTCGCGCATTCTTGATGCGATGGGCGTGTTGCAAACGGTGGAGCACGCGGGCGCGGCGCAGCTTGCGGGCATGCGCGTACGCAGTCCGAATGGCGGCGTGATCCACGGTGAGTTTGCTGCGCAGCATGGATTTAAGGGGTTCCGGGATCGCGGTCTCGCATTACGACGCACGCATCTTGACGCAATTTTATTGCAAGCCGCACGCTCGGCCGGCGCTGATGTTCGAGAAGGCGCGGCGGTGGATTCCACATTGATGGATGGTGCTACGTGCGTCGGCGTCCGTGTACGCGTGCTTGGCAACGTTCATGAAATTCGGGCACCACTTGTCATTGGCGCCGATGGTCTACGCAGCGTAGTCGCACGCAAAATGAATTTGGCACGACGATTTCCGTGGCCGCATCGCGTGGCGTTCGTCGCGCATTATCGCGACGTGCTCAACGTCGGTGCGTACGGTGAAATGCACGTTGAGCACGATGGGTATGTTGGTCTTGCTGATGTTGGGCATGGTGAAACGAATGTTGCCATCGTCGTTCCACGCTCAGTAGCGAAAGATGCCGTTGGCGACGCGGGCGGATTCATGACGCGCTGGCTGGCGAAACGTGCGCACCTTGCACCGCGGTTTGTTGGCGCGACGCGTCTTCGCGATGTTCGCGTGACCGGTCCATTTGCCACCCACGCGAAACAGGGTTGGGCGCCAGGCGTTGCACTCGTTGGTGATGCGGTCGACTTCTTCGATCCGTTTACCGGCGAAGGCATCTACGCTGCACTGCGTGGAGGTGAACTGCTCGGCACGTTCGCGCATGACGCAATACGCGCGACGTCTCCGGCGGCGGCACGAACTGCATTGCGCGCGTACGACGCAGCGCGACGCGCAGAGTTCCGCAACAAGTGGATTGTCGAACGCGTTATCGCTG
>JANNWU010000224.1:0-7680 GCA_031408755.1 Gemmatimonadaceae bacterium
ATCAATGCGCAGTTGCCGCGTGAGATTGGGGAGATGGTATGCGACCGCCGCACCACCAACCACCAGCGGCACCTGTCGAATACCGCGTTCTGCAAGCGCTCGACGTTCCAACGTATCGAGGGGTACGTCGACTGCCGCAAAGTCTGCGCTTCCATCGAGGAGTTCACGCAAACCGGCACCAGAGCCAATTGAGCGATAGTTGATCTGCACGCCTGTGCTGTCGCCAAATCGTGAGAACCAACGGGTGTAGACCGGATACGGAAAGGTTGCGCCGGCGCCGTTGAGGGTGACGCCACTGCGCGCGCTGCGCGTGGACTTTGCTTCCGAATAGCAGGCGGCAAGGCAACACAGCGTTACAAAGCGCGCGAACAGTCGCAGTCGAGTTAGCATCACATGTCGTTAGTGTAGCCAAGAAACTTGAAACGGCCAGCGTGCTCGATGATGGCGCCAAACAACTGACCGTCAAACGGTTCAGCGTTTTCTGTCCGGAGTTTCACGGTACAATTGGAATGAAGCGTGACTGGTCCCGTTGTGACAGGTGCGTTGGGGCAGTCGAGCCGTTCAAGCGTCACTGGCTTACCGCCGTGACGCGTCAGTGCGCGCGAAATACCTTTCTCGCTTGCAAGTGTCATCTGATCCCAACGCAGCATTGGCGAGAGACCGTTCTCGCGCATAGCGTCCGGCGTATTCGGAAAATAGATGTGTGCAAACTCGGCACGAGACAGCGTGAGCTGACCAAGTTTTGCCTTGTCTGAGATACTCAGCGCAGCCACAAATTGCGTCACGAGTTCCTGTCGAGACATCGCGCCTCCCACGAGCGTCGATACCACCGGCAATCCGAGACGGAAGCGGCGCAACATCTCAGGCATCGGAAAGACTGAATCGATCGTGGCGCCTGGAATGCGCGTCGTGTCGAGCGGTATCCGTTCGTAGGCGTATGTGCCGGTATTCGCGCGCGCACTGCCCGCCACGGTGTCAATCGGCGCAGAATCCGATTTGCTGCACGCCGCCGTAAGGCAGAGGCAGGGAAGCAATGCAGCCACGAGATAATATTTCATTGCGACGGCAGGGTGATAAAAACTGAGCGGGCCGATGCACGCAATACGCGCATCGGCCCGCAGAATTATAGCGTTTTACTTAGTTCACTGCGTACGCGGTCCAACCCTGCCACCACTTCGCACCGGCTGGATCAGCAGCGCCGCGATATGCGGTGCCGTTCACGACTGTGCCAGCCCGCGTGAGAAGCGAACCGGTGAAGGTAGCCAATCCACCGCTCGCTGCCGCTCCACCTGTAACTGGCGCCCAATCGAACGTGGCACCCGCCGCTGGCTGCGTTGCTGAGACGCTCGTGAACAGCGCTGACCCGGTACCTGCTGCAGTGCGCAGGTTGTTCGCGGTGGTGTCCACAGTGAACTGACGCGACGCATTCGTCGCCGGAAGTTGCGGTTCAAAGACTGCGCCGTTCTCAACTAACAAAATGTTCTGAAGCGAGAAGTTGCCCTCGGTCTGGCGAGCGAGTGTCGTACTGTCTCGGAATGAAATCGCAGCAACAGGGAACCGAGTTACCACTCCGTTGACGTAAAATCCACCCGTGCCACGTCGCAGCATCATGCCTCTACCGCCAGGAGCTGGCAGAGTGACGCTGTTTGTAGTACCCGTGCCGAAGAGCGTGAAGTTCGCAATCACCGGTACGTTCAGCGGCGCTGATCCCTGTCCTGTCGGGCAGCTTGATCCGTCACACCCATCATTTTCAATACCCTGCGGATCGCTGGAGGGCGAACCCGCCGCTGCACGCGGCGGAATGATGCGCGTCTGCATTGCGATCAAAAACTGCAACCGACCGACATACCCTTCAGAGATATCAAAATGGTCATCGCCTGACTCGTAACTCACCAACCACTTGCCATCAACCGCGCCACCAAACCACTCAAAGCTGTCGTCCAGCCCTGCCAATGTCTGCACATATTCAAGCTTCGTTCCGCTGCCAACTGCAGCCAGCGTCAGTGAGTTGAGCTCTTGGTTTGGCGCCGTTGCAAAGCCAGCAAACTCAATGCGAACGTAGCGAATGATGCCGCTGTTGTCCGCATTGTCGGCGCCACCGCTGTATGTCTGCGCCGGGTTTGCTGCACTGGTGCCAGTGCCTTCAATGGTCACGGGGTCAGTCTTGTTGATAAGACCCCTTCCAATCACGATCAAGCCGCCCCAGTCACCAGGCTGACGATTACCGGCTGACCGAAGCGATGTAAAAACGATTGGGTTCGACGCAGTGCCTTGCGCGTCGATCTTGGCGCCGCGAGTGATAAACAACGATGAGCCGACAAATTGTGGCGTGGTGTCGCCGCGAATGCGAGTGCCAGGCTGAATTGTGAGCGTCGCACCATTCGCAACCTGAATAAAACCCTGCAGCGTGTATGCCGTATCGGCGAACAAGGTGCGGTTCGCCGTGATGTTCGCGGCAATTACGCCCGAAGCGCGCCCAGCCTGCGACGTGGTCACTGAGATTTCGCTCGAATACTGCGATGGGCCTGATGCGCGGATCGCCTGTACGCGATAACGGTACGCGGCGTTCGGCTCTAATCCCGCATCGACAAACGAAGCCGTGGTCAACGTGGCGGGCGAGATCGTTGCGAACGTTCCACCGGTCGCGCCCACTGCGCGCTGCACGATGTAGTTCGTTGCGTCAGTCACAGCAGTCCACGTAATCGTTGCGCTGGTAGACGACTGTGCTGTTACTGCTGCGTTGGTTGGGGGAAGATCTTGAGGTTGGACCGGATCGTCACCGCCACACGCGGACAACAACAATGATGACCCGCACAGCAGCACTGCCGCCGATGAACGCCAATTGAACGCCATAGGTATTCTCAGGAAGGAAAGAAGTAAGTGTTGTGGTGCAACATCATCGTGCACACGCCTCCAAAGTGACTGTCATTGTGTAATGACTTGTGCACGACCACGTCACGGTAAAGTCACAGCGCTTCTGACACAGGCGTTACATACACAAGGAGCCCGGATGCATACTTGCACCCGAGCCCCTATGAGCAACCTCATCACGCTAAACCGTGAACTACGGCTGCCAGCTAAAGCCTACAGACATTGTACGGCCAATACGGTATGACTCGCGCACAACCGGACCCTGTTCTAACCGATAGCGTGCATCGAGCAGATTCTTCGCATCAAAACGACCACTGAAACTCCCAGCTATCGGAAAGCGCAGTGAGAAATCGACAACTTGCCGCGGTAGTTCTTTTACATCCGGCAGCGGTATAACACCAGCATCGATAATGCGCGCGCCGACGACATTGTAGAGAAGCGTCGCGCTCGTGGATCCGCTGGTTGAGTTCCACGTTACTCCACCGTTCACCATGTACGGCGCTTGCCCCACCATTGCGCGGTTGGCGTTTGTCACGCTCACATTCCCCTGACGCAGCGTGATATCGCTTTTCATAAACGTACCATTAGTGAACAGACTTACGTTCTCCAAGCGCGAAGCAAGCTTACCGAGGCCCGTCCGAGCTTCAAGCTCAATGCCCACGTTGTTCGCGCGCTGTGCGTTCTGGTAGCTCACAATCCGCGTACCAGAGGTGGCGAGGTACACGCGCTCAATCGGATCTTTAAACTGCTTGCCGAACAACGACACACTGAACACCTCGCTGCGTGTCGGGAACCACTCCCAGCGCAAATCAACATTGCGAATCAGCGATCGGACCAAGTTCGCGTTACCAAGAACGTTGTCGCCACCAAGAACATCGCGGAACTGCAGCGGAGCTAATTCGCGATATTCCGGGCGCGCCAGCGTCTGCGACACACTAAAGCGAATGTTCTGGTTCGTTGATGCTTTGTACGTCACTGCGAGCGACGGCAAGACATCCTTAAAGGCTGGCTTGGTGACGATCGGTGCACCAACAGTTGGTGCGGCAGTTACTGTTACAGTCGAATTCTCAAACCGTGCGCCGGTCACGATATTCACATTCGGTCGCACCTGCCAGTTCATCATCACGTACGCAGCAGCCAGACGATCTTCCGCCGTGTAGCTACCACCCTGCGCGAGTGGTACCAACCGCAGCGCGCTGCTTCCTGGTTCGGTAAAGCGACCATCGAAGATCGCTTCTGGCGCGAGCTGTCGTTGCGCATTGTCCAGACCAAACCCCTGCACACTGTACACAAAATTCTCTGCCTGTCGCTCTGTAGAACGAAACAGACCGCCAAACTTGATCCGCAACTCGCGCGACGGCTCAAAGAAGTTCATCCGGTAATTCACTTGGCCTTCGTAACTGCTTTCGTTCAGATCGCCGAAGGTACGTACTGCACCCTCGGTGCCGATGGCAAACCACTCCGGTGCCGCAGTTCCGTTTCGCGTGTACACGATCTCAGAACGATCAGGTTCCTTGCGCGTGACGCCTGATGCGGTCGCAGACCAGTCAAGCTGATGACGGCCGTCGAAGAGCGAGTGCTCGGTGGCTAACTGTGAACTGCGAATCATCCGCTCCACATACTGCAATCGCGTGATGTCCAACTCTTGGTTCAGATTCTCGCTAAAACCACGCTCCACACGAGCATCGTTATCGCTGGTGCGATTGTACGTATTATTAAATGACACCTTGGTCGCACGCCCCAAGAACGTGCTAAAGTTTCCAAGTGCACCCCACAGCACGCCCGTTCCAGCTGATGTTCCCTCAAAGCGATCTACTTCGTCTATGCCGCCGCGCGCCAATGCATATGCGCGAACCTGATCTCGCTTGATGTTCTGCTGTACGCCGTAGTTACCGCTCAACAAGTACCCAATGCGCTGGCCGAACACGGGATCGCTTCCACCGACGGACATTCCCAAGCCACCGTTTGGTGTGCCAGTGGATGGCGTTGCACTCCAACGGTTGCGGAAGGTGCCGAGGAAACTGTTGACAGCACCGGCGCCAGGCTGCGGATCAAACGAGCCTGCTTGACGAATTACATCCGGCAAACCGCGTCGCGTACCGCCGAGCGCCAAGTAATCTCGGCCTTGAGTTCCGGCTGCGATAGTATTTTGGCCGGTGACTGCAGTGTTGTATCCGCTTGACTGCGAAACAACGATCGTACGCTTGGCGGGAAACTCGCGCGTCTGAATGTTGACCGCTGCACCAGCAAAATCGCCGGGCTGATCGGGGGTGAAAGTTTTCGCAGTGGTCACACTTTGAATCAGCGCGGCCGGAAACAGATCTAACGGAACAACTTTGCGCTCCGGTTCTGGGCTCGGTAGTCGTGCACCGTTCAAGGAAGCTGTGGTATAACGGTCGCCCAGTCCTCGAACGAACACATACTTACCGTCTTGCACATTCACGCCGCTCACACGACTTACCGCCGCCGCAGCGTCGCTGTCAGGGCTCTTAGCGATCTGTTCGCTGGTGACAGAGTTGATGATCGCGCTCGAATTGCGCTGACGATCCAGCGCTGCACTCACCGACCCGCGCTCCTGCGTTGCCGTCACCGTAGCTGTTGCCAACTGCATTGTAGCGGGCGCCATCGCAATATTCTGCTCAGTCGCCTTGCCAGCCACAACAACAATGCCGGTGATCGTCTTTGACGCGAAACCGATGCGGCGTGCGAGAATCGTCACCGTCCCCGAAGGAACCACAATCGTAAAGCGGCCGTCGACACCGCTCATCGCGCCCGTTGTTGTTCCTACAAGTTGAATACCAACATCAGACATTCCCGCGCCCTGCGGATCAAGCACTCGTCCGGTAACTCGACCGAGTGATGCCGCGCCCTGCGCAAACCCAATGAACGGAAACGCTACCAGAACTGCCAAGCAAACAAGCGAACGACGAACTATGAGAAGCGACATGGTTTCGCGGATTCTGTTCGGAGAAGAACGGAAGGCCAAGACGTACTCCAACCGTCACGACTTATTCGTGCTCCGTTACGTTCGCCGAGTTATGCAACGGCCGTATAGTGACTTTGCAACAACTTTGTCACGGCTATGGCTGGGCCCCTACTGCCTTCCCAGCACTTGGGTTCGGCCACATCGTCATTATCGTCGTACCGAGCCCAGCCGCACTCTCGGCGCTCGCGTTGCCTCCGTGCGACTCGACCAAATGGCGCACAATCGCGAGGCCCAGCCCGGTACCGCCCTGTTCTCGAGAGCGGCTTGGGTCCACGCGGTAGAATCGCTCGAAAATGCGGGGCAGGTGATCAGCCGGGATGCCGATGCCTGTGTCCGTTACGGCGATGGTCATACCAGCCTCGTCTGCGCGGGCGACAATCTGCACCGAGCCCGCGGCGGTATGCCGAACGGCATTCTCGACGAGATTTCCGAGCACCTGTCGCAATGCCGTCGGATCAGCGTAGACGCGCTCCGCATCGCTCGGGATATCGGCGCGGACGACAATGCCCTTGTCCTGAACATCGCGCTGCACCGCCAGCATCACATCGGCCGCGACATCTGGGATACGGCACCACACCGGATTGGGCTGCCAACCGCCCGATTCAATCCGGCTTAGGTCAAGTAAGTCGTCGACAATACGCTGCATGCGACGCGTGTTCGATAAAATCGTCTGCATGAACGCCTGCCGGTTCCCGCTTGGCATGTCGGAGTCGTCAACCAGCGTCTCCGCGTACCCGCCAACAATGGTGAGCGGTGTGCGCAATTCATGGCTGACGTTAGCGACAAAGTCGCGACGCACTTTCTCCAGCCTGCGAATTGGTGTCAGGTCGTACAGCGTGAGCACCGCACCGCCATCAGTGAGCGGTCTCGCAACCAGCGACACAAAGCGATGGTGCAGCTCGATCTCGCGCGGTTCGACGATCTGGCCGGATAAGGCGCGAACGAGCGCATCGTGCAGTGCGGCGTCAACTGGAAGCTGGTCGACCGGAAATGGTACGCGGCCGGAGACGTTCGCGATCATTCGCCCAACGTCGTTAATGCGCACGACCTGCCGCGCCGAATCGACGGCAATCGCACCTTCTGTCAGCGAATCAAAGAGCTCAGTGAGTAGTGATTCTTCTGCTTGTAGCGTGACAAGCCGCGCACCAAGTTGTTCTGCGAGTCGATGGACGGCACGCGCAAGATCGCCGACTTCACCTGGAGCCGAGAGCGCTGGTCGACGCGAAAGATCGCCCGCAGCCAGCGACTGGGCCACGTCTCGCAAAGCGATGATTGGCTTTGTAATCGAGCGCGAGAAAAAGAAGCCAAAACCTGCGACGGCGATGATCGCGCCTAGTCCGACCAAAAAAATATCGTTCCGAGAACGCGCGAAGATCTCGTTGACTGCGCGGGAATTGACTGAGACGCGCGACACGCCCAACCGCATGCGCACTGCGACGTACAGCTCTTCATCGCCGGCCGAAGCCGAAACACGTCGCGCGTACCCTGTGCCACGCGCCAACGCGTCGCGCACCTCGGCACGCGTGCGGTGATTCTCAAGCGCCGAAAGACGCTCACCGTCAAATTCCGAATCGCCAACTACCACGCCATTTGCATCGATCAGCGTGACACGATGACCGGTCGCGGCACCCGCAGCATCGGCAATCGTGTCTGCTTGATCACGCACCGTCCACTGCGCTGCGAGAAGACGTGCTTCATTCCGCAGCTGTCCAAGTTGCTCTTCGCCAATACGCGCATACAACCGCCGATCAAGAACAGCGACCACCGCTGCCAGCAGTAGCGAGACCCCGAGGACGAGGTAAAGGAGAAGTCGAGTGGTGAGG
>JANNWU010000225.1:0-5781 GCA_031408755.1 Gemmatimonadaceae bacterium
GTGCCCGATGAATACATGATGAACAGCGGGTGAACAAACGGTACGCGTGATACCGGAAAGAAATCGTCCGGCTCATCGCGGCCGAGATCGCGCCAGTGCAACGCATTGGGAAGCGAACGAATCTCTGGTTCCGCTTTCACATACGGTACAACCACGAGATGTTCAACCGACGGTAGCGCGTGCATGATTTCTCGCGCACGCTCCAGTGAATCGATGACCTTGCCGGCGTATCGATATCCGTCGGCCGTGAAGAGCACCTTTGGTTCAATCTGACCGAAACGGTCAAGCACACCTTTCGCACCGAAGTCTGGTGAACACGATGTCCAGACGGCGCCGAGTGCGGCGGTCGCAATCATCGCTATGACAGTTTCCGCGACGTTCGGCATGAAGGCCGCGACGCGATCACCCTTCACAACGCCGAGCGCACGCAACCCCTGCGATATGCGCGCGACTTCTGCGAACAGTTCGGCATACGTCCATGTGCGCGTCCATCCGCGTTCAGTCCACGCCACCAGTGCCGGGCGATCATCACGGTACTTCACCAGATGTTCGCCGTAATTGAGTCGCGCGTTGGGAAACCACCGCGGCCCATCGGTCGCGCAGGGTGGCTGCATGCGATCAAGGTGAGCGCCGATCGGCGAGGCTGGGTCACTGCCCGTAATCGCGCTGGCCGAGACGTCGCTCACACGCCACACTTCGCGCCAGAACGATGCGCGCTCGCGAACGGACCAGGCGTGGAGCTTGGTGTAGTCGTCGCCAACTGAGTCCGCCCCGTACGTCGCGCGAAGTTGGTGGTGAAAGCGGGTGAGCAGCGAGTGCCCCGCATGCCGAGCCTCAGGTGTCCAGACAGGTCTCATACGTCCCTCAGTGCGGTACGTGAGCCACAGCATGTGATCCCAAGCAAGCGTCGGCGAGGGATGGAAGTCGCTGGACGAAGGCAAAGTGTGGCAATGCTACCGCACTCATCCATAAGTAATTGAGCATTTGGAGAATCGTATGTTGCTATTTTGCAACGTGTTAGCCATCCAATGGATGAGACCGATCAAATGTGACCAGGCTCAGGTGTCGTCGTCTTCTCCACGAAGAGAAGCTCTCCCTGCGCCACCGCGCGACGACGCGCCCTGCGGCAAGGTTCCATGCATCGTTCTGGTTCGTTCCTGTTGGTCCTATTATGCACTGTCACCGTCAGCGCACCGTCAGCGCTGATGAGTCAAGATGCTGCGGCCGCGTATTCAATCAGAACAGTTCACTTCGCAACGCCCTTCACGTCTCCAACGGCAGCGGCCTATCGTGCTCCGTCAGTTCGGCTGCCACTCGGCTATGACGTCGACTTCGAAGAGAACATCAGCACGCAAAACTATCTCGACGAACTGCTCGTAGCGCGTGATTCCGTGGTGCGCCGTTGGGCCGATCGCCGCGACGAGCCAATTCGTGTGTGGATTCAGCCGGCGCGCTCGCTCGATTCGTGGGATCCGATGTTTCCCGAGATGGTGCTGCAAGCGCTGGACGAATGGGACGCCGCTGGGCTGCCGGTTCGATTCAAGGTCGTGGCGGATTCAGCCTCAGCTGAGACACACTTTATTTGGGTCGATCATCTTGGCCAGGACGAGAGTGGGCGAACGGTCTGGTGGAGCACGTCGCGTGGATGGATCACGCGCGCTCGCATCACACTCAGTACGCATGCCAGCGACGGACTACCGCAGACGGCAAAGGCGCTTCGTGCTGTCGCACTTCACGAGATTGGTCACGCGCTGGGCTTGGGCCATAGCAACGACGCGCGGAACATAATGGCCGCATGGGTTGAGGTAGCGGAGCTGAGTGACGCAGACCGGAACACGGCAACGTTATTGTATCGAATGCCGGTTGGTCGTGTGTCGTCAACGGTGACTGAAGCGGGTAGCACCTCTGGCGTATCGCCGCGTCAAGAACAGCCAGTGAGCAATAAGGCTCCGTAACAGCCACTCGCGCACCGCTGCGAAAGTGTACAGCGTTCCCGTATGAAGATTTTTGGAGTCATCTCGACCGCACTCGTACTCGTGGCTTTGCCGCAGAGTAGCCGAACGGATGCGCCGACGCGCGCGCCATTGCCGATCATCATTGGACATCGCGGCGCGAGCGGTGAGCGTCCAGAGCATACCCTGGAAGCGTACACGCTCGCCGTGCTGCAAGGCGCTGACTACATAGAGCCTGATGTGGTGTGCACGAAGGACAGCGTACTGATTGCGCGACACGAGAACGAGATCGGTGGCACCACGGACGTTGCGGCAAAGTTTCCTGCGCGCAGACGGGCAAATGTGATTGATGGCGATACCGTCAGCGGATGGTGGACCGAAGACTTCACGCTGGCTGAGCTGCGAACACTGCGTACCAATGAGCGACTCGCATCGCGTTCGCACGTGCACGACGGAAAGTACGTCATCCCGACGCTTGATGAAGTATTCGCGCTTGCCGCTCGACTTGGTCGTGAGCGGCGCCGTCCGGTGGGTGTGTATCCGGAGACGAAGCATGCGGCGCACTTCCGAAAGATTGGACTTCCGCTTGAAGAACGACTGGTTGCAGCGCTTGCGCGTGCTGGTCTGAATCGCGCCGGTTCGCCCGTTTTCATTCAAAGCTTTGAGATCAACAGCCTGCGACGGTTGGACCGACTGACGCCAGTGCGCCTCGTGCAACTTGTGAGTGCTGCGGGCGCTCCCGCCGACTCGACATCGCTTACATACGCGAGCATGCTGACGCCCGCAGGATTGCGAGCCGTACGGTCGTACGCCGACGGTATTGGCGCAGAGAAGCGCCTTGTGCTGCCGCTGAACGCTCAGACACCGCCTGACTCCGCGACAGACCTTGTCCGCGATGCTCACGCGGCAAAGTTGCTGGTTCATATCTGGACAATCCGCGTTGACGCCCCGTTCCTGTCGCCAGTGTGGCAGGGAGACGCGGCTGCGGAAGTCCGCGCGTTCGCTCGCGCCGTCGTTGATGGCATTTTTACGGACTTCCCGGCGCGCGCCACGCAGGTGTTGCGACCGTAGTCAGCGCGCCGTTGCCGGTGGCTAGGCGCGCATCGATTTCGCAGGATACAATTGACGGCATGTGGATTCTTCTCCTGCCCCTGCTGGCGCAAGTTCCAAGTGAACGCGCCGTCCTTGAAGCCGAACACGCGCGCGCTCAAGGTGTCCCTGCCCTTCTAAGTGCTGCGGCGGGCACCAATCCGCGCGCACAGCAACTCGCCGTCCGCGCGCTTGGACGTCTGGAACAACCCGCACAACAAGGCACGCTCGCGGCGCTACTATCGTCGCGAATTCCTGCGGTGCGACTCGAAGCGGTCCACGCACTGGGCCAGATACGTGTTGCGCACGATTTCACGTCGATGCTTTTACGCGAACGTGACGCCGAGATTCGATCTGCGATCTACGAGGCACGCGGCCGCGCATTACCAGTTGACGCAAATACTGAAGCGTCGCTCGTTGTCGGGCTGGCAGACGATGCCGTTTTTGCTCGCGTTGGTGCGATGCGTGGGCTGGAGTCGCTCTTTCGATTGAATGCTCGTGCGATGCGACCAACGTCCGCAACAATTAGTACAGTTCGTCGTGCAACGCAGACCAGTACATCCGAAGAGTTTCGGCAACTCGGCATGCTACTGCTGAATGCCGCGGGTGATCGCGATCCCGAAACGCTTCGGTTGATCGCGACAGACCCGCGCGCGAGTGTGCGTCGGTTGGGGCAGTTCGATTCAACTGCCGCGATTCGTGACGTATCGCCGATTGTGCGCTATCAAGCGCTACGCGCGACGGGCACGTGTGCGCGCGCGACTGCGATGATTCGCGATACAAGCGCGCACGTTGCACTGCTCGCCATCGACATGTTGGGTACAAAGAAATGCGACGCAAACGTGGTTGCGGGGCTTGTTAGAAACGGGCGAGATTGGCGTGAACGTGCGCATGCTCTCGTTTCTCTGGCATTGGTTGCGCCTGCTCAGGCACAGCAGCTCCTGAGCACGTTCGTGACGGATACCGTCTGGCAGGTGCGTACGTATGCGGCGGCCGCTGCACGAACACTGAAAGACTCAGCGACGCTGGCAACTCTTGCGCGCGACCCACATCCAAATGTCGCGATTGCTGCGATGCACACCGGTGATGACGCGGTGCGCGCGCTCGCCAGTGAGCACGCGGGGCTTGTTCTCGCAGGCGCTGAAAAGCTGAAAGGCGCGGCCAATTTCACGGCAGCGCTACCACGGGTCATCTCGGCATTCAATCGACTTACTCGTGACGGGAGCATGACGCTACGCGATCCACGAGTGGCATTGCTTGAGCGTATTGGTGAAGCATCGGATACTGCGACGAACGCGCTACTTGTGACGACGTTGGCTGATCGCGATCCCGCAGTCGCCGGCCTTGCAGCCAAGATTTTGAGCGCGCGCACGGGGACTGTAGTGTCGGCTGAAACCACGACATTACCTGTTCCACCGCGCCCGACGTCGGCGTACATCGAAACATTGATGGGCGGTGCACGCGCGCGAATTACTATGAAGGGACTGGGCACAATCACCGTCCGCTTGCTGACCGAGGATGCGCCGGTGACCGTGGCAGTCTTCGCACAACTCGCTGAGTCAGGGCAATACAGCGGGCTCACGTTCCATCGCATCGTATCGAACTTCGTGCTGCAAGGCGGAAGCCCAGGCGCCGACGAGTACGATGGTCGTACGCGCGAATTTATGCGCGATGAAGTGGGTCGCGCGCGGCATGAACGCGGTACGATTGGTATTTCAACTCGTGGTCGAGATACCGGCGACGGTCAGATTTTCTTCAATCTGGTAGACAACTTCCGACTCGATCACGATTACACCGTGATGGCGCGGATGCTGGATGGTTTCGAGGTGATGGATCGCGTACAGGAAGGCGATGTGATTGAGCGGATCGAGATTCTTCGCGCGCCGCCATCGCGCACGCGCACACGTCGCCAGTAGCGAGTACCGCACTGACACAGGGCGCGCGGTCAGCGAATTCGTCGCCCGCCCTGCATCACCATCTTCACATCACGCATCACGGTCATATCGGTCAGCGGATCGCCGCGCACCATGATGATGTCGGCGAAACGACCGGCGGCGAGCACGCCGAAGTTCGCTTCATTGCGCAGAAATCGTGCGGGCCAGAGCGTCGCCGATTGAATTGTTTCCATCGGTGACACACCGAGCTCCACCCACTTCACCATCTCGCGCCATGTCGCATCGTTGTGGAACATGGATGGAATGCCAGCGTCGGTTCCGATCATCATCCGAACGCCGGATTGCCGCAACTGAGCAAACTTTGTTGGCAGCAGCGGAATGCGCGACGGAAAAAGCGCGTAGTACGGCAGCTGAGGAATGTTGTTGAGCGACGCGCGAATCTCACGCCACATCTCTTCTGGCATTCCGTCGTGCCACGCGGGATCATCAATGCGCTCCGGAAAGACGCTCCCGCTATAGTACATCGTGTACAATGGCGAAATTGTTGGCGTCCAATAGAGGCTCGAATTTCGTTCGCGCAACTTTTGGAGAATATCTTCCGGATACCCGGGTGCGGTGCCTAGGCCCGTGTGCTCAAAATTGTCGACGTTGTGCTTTAAACCAACGCGGATCTCTTCCATGCGATGCGCGTGCGCGACCACCGGCTTGCCGCGACGGTGCGCGGTTTCAACAACAGCTGCGACTTCCGCATCGGTCATCTGATCCTGATCGATGAGCTTGATCATGTCTACACCGGCATCGAGCAACTGCGTCACACGCCGACGCGCGTCGTCTGCACCCGTGAC
>JANNWU010000226.1:0-2514 GCA_031408755.1 Gemmatimonadaceae bacterium
CATCGCCAAAGTCTTCGACCGCATTGCCAACCACATTCACGAAGACTTAGCGCGCGAGAGATTTGTGGCCAGCCAAGGCAATTCATTCTGGCGCACCGCATCAACGCCGGGATTTGCGAGCCCAATCGCATTGATCATCCCGCCCAGAAAATCCCCGACACGCGGCGCCGGCGCGCCAAGTCGCGGTGCAATCGACACGGCCTTGGTAACCAGACCGCCCAAGCGCTCAAGGTCCACGATGTCGTGCAGTTCGCGGCCGTAAGCGGCCGTTCCTGACGCGAGCACGATCGGATTCTGAAAGGCAATGCCGGCGAACGACACGGCGCAGACCGTCACGGTGCGCCACCACCTACACGTCGCTCGTACCGCTCCAAATACTCAAGCGTCGCTTGACTGATCGCGGTGGCAAGTTCGCGCTGCCGCTCTGCAGTTGTCAGATAGGTGGCTTCTTGCGGATTGGTACCAAAGCCAACCTCCACCAGAATCGCCGGCATGAACGATCCACGCAGCACGGCGAAATTCGCTTGCTTCACGCCACGATCGGTGCCGGGATGCACGGCGCGCATCCGACGCTGAACTTCACCCGCGAGGTCGCTCGACTCACGCAAATGTTCGTTTTGCGCCATGTCATTAATGATGAAACTCAGTGGATCCCCCGCCGGTGCGTTGGCAGCGGTTTCAAACCGCACCGCTTCGTTTTCCATCCGCTCCACGCGGCTTTCATCTTCCGTTTTCGCTTCCGCCAAGAAATACGTCTCAAAGCCGCGTGACGCCGTCGCATTGCGCCATCGTGGATTGGCAGCGTTCACATGCACCGACACGAACAAATCGGCGCGTTGATTGTTGGCAATTCGACCGCGGTCACTGAGCCGAATTAGCGTATCTCGAGTACGCGTCAGGTGCACCGTCACGCCGCGAGCGCGCAATTGCTCAGCCACCTTCATTGCAATCGCAAGCGTGATGTTTTTCTCATAGATGCGTGCACCACTCAGCGTCACGCCGTTCATGCCGTTGTCTGGACCGCCGTGCCCGGCGTCGATCACCACACTGCGCACGCGTTTGCGTCCAGCACTCGTCGGCGTGGGACCGGGCGTCGCTGTCGGACGAACCGTCGCCGCGCCACGTCCACTGCTACTACCGCCAATACTCACCGGTCGCGCATCAGCATCGGGTCGCAGAATCGATGCGTCGCCGTTTGCGGTGGTGACAGTTGTCTGCGTACCCGAGCGATCAGGCTCACTTGCAACGTCGCGCGATGTCACGATCGTGCCGCTCGCGCTGCCACCATCGGGAGCGCCACGACGTGCGAATGTAGAGAACCGGCGCAACTCCTTCTCTTCAGCGTCCCACACAATGCCGGTGCCATAACGCGGCAGTACATCGGTGATAAACTCCGCCGGTATCAACGTGCCGCTGATGCCACCGCGCGTCACAGCGACCGCGAGTTGCTCCACACCCGCCGAGCCTAAGTCGACAGTGCGTTGGCCCACTACGAAGCGTGACAATACGCCGCAGGCATCAAGTGTGATCGCGGTGCCAGCGACTGACACGGTACCACCAAGCACACGCGCAAGCGCCGTGAGCGGCAAAAAACGCACACCATTGCTCGTGACCCACGGCACAACGGCGTCGCGCGTTCCGGTACGAATGTGCAAGCCATCAGACTGCGCAGTCACCGGCGCAGCCGTGAGACTGCACAGCAGCGCGAGCGCAGCGATTTGCCAGCCACGACGCGCAACACGCGACAGCGAGCGCTTCACTTCTTCATCGCCCGCGCCATGGCACGCTTATCGTCTTTCTCTTTCAGATCTTCGCGCTTGTCGTGCAATTTCTTTCCCTTCGCGAGGGCAATGACCACCTTTGCTCGTCCATTCTTGAAGTACAACTCAAGCGGGACCACCGTCAGCCCTTGACGCGTGACAGCGCCGATAAGCTTCTCAATCTCTTTGCGGTGCATCAACAGCTTTCGCGTGCGCGTGGGATCGTGCGCGCTGTACCCTGCCTGCTCGTACTGCGAAATATGCAAGTTGAGCAAAAAAACTTCGCTGCCATTGATCACGCCGAATGCGTCAGTCACGTTCGCGCGCCCTTCACGCAGCGCTTTGACTTCGGATCCTGTCAGCATGATGCCCGCTTCCCACGTGTCGAGGATGTGGTACTCAAAACGCGCGCGACGATTCTTCGCGATCGACTCGATCGTCGGGGCATCATCGGCTGAGGGTCGCGACATAGTGGTGACGAGTGTGCATAACGGTGGCTCCTGCGCGGCGCGCTGAGCACAACCGTCAAGTTAGGTCGAATCAGTAGGCCATACAACACAAACGCGCTGCCGAACTACGCGGAGTACGCACAGATCACGAGCGAATGCACGCGCTGTACTGCACGGACAACTGACGCATGCGACACGTAACCCAGAACTACGACAGTTGTTGCATGTCGTTGACAGCACCACCCGAGAACGGTATCCTAGGGGTTCTGCCGGAGTGGTGGAACTGGTAGACGCGCTACGTTCAG
>JANNWU010000227.1:0-9144 GCA_031408755.1 Gemmatimonadaceae bacterium
CGTACGTGTCAGATACATGGTTGTTCGGCAACGTGCGTAACGGTGCGGCACCGGGGTCGTCAACGCGATCACTGACCGGCTTGTTCTATTTGCGAAACACGGCAGGCAAGTTGCTGATCGACCCGACGACTGGTTTGCCACTCCGTTCAACATCATTCATCGACGTTGGGTACGATCGTCAGCCAGACTTTACACTCGGCCTCACCAATACATTCCGCTACAAAAAGTTGTCGCTGAATTTCCTGGTCGATATCCGGCGTGGCGGCGATGTGTTTAATGCCACCGAACAGTTTCTCACCACACGCGGTTTGAGCGATCGCACGCTCGATCGTGAGCGCCCACGCGTATTGGATGGCGTGCTCCGCGATGGTAAGGAAAACACCACGACGCCAACGCTGAACAACATTGTTGTGACACCGGCGTCGCAGGTTGGTTACTACACCGGCATCAGTGAAGAACTCTTCATTGAGCGCAACATCAATTGGTTGCGCCTGCGCGACGTGACGGTACGCTACACGCTTCCAGGCAAATATCTGAAGGCGCGCGATGCGAGCTTCTACATGACGGGCACAGACCTGCTGTTGTTCACGAATTACTCTGGATTGGACCCCATTGTGAACGGCAACACCGCAGCTGTTGGTGGCTCAAGCGCCGCCGGCATTGACTATGGCAACTTCCCCATGCCGCGCGGTTTCGCGTTCGGCTTGACGGTGAGGTACTAACGCATGACACATCTATCAGCGCGCGAAGCGACCTCCGCGACGCGCACCAAACTGACGACACGAACAGTGATGAAGCATACGCGTAAGGCATTAGTTGGCGGCTTGATGGTGATGGCCGCAGGGTGCAAAGATTTCCTCGACGTGAACGAGAATCCGAACGGACCGCAGACCGTTTCGGCGAATCTGTACTTAGCGCCGATGCTCCATTGGATGGCAACTGGCCCCATGCTCGACGGCCGCTTTGTGGGCCGCTACGCACAAGAATGGACACTCACCGGGTCGGTCCTGAGCACGTGGGACCGCATGGGCTACGATCCATCCAGCGACAACGCCGCGCAAATATGGCGCGATGTGTACTGGACTTTTGGGCAAAACCTGGTCGACATGACAACCAAGGCTCAGGCGGAAGAGCGCTGGGACCTGTTGGGCGTGGCGAAGATACTGAAGGCGTGGGGCTGGCAGGCGACGACCGATTTGCATGGTGAGATTATCGTCAAAGAAGCCATCGATCAGTCAAAGTTCAGCTTCAACTACGATACGCAGGAATACGCGTATCAAGAGATTCAGAAACTCTTGGGCGAAGCGATTGTGCTGCTCAAGCGTACCGATGGTGCGGTTGATCAGGCGTACTTGGCGCGCACCGACAAGATGTACAACGGTGATCGCGCCAAGTGGTTGAAGCTGGCCTATGGTATGATGGCCACCAATTTGAACCACTACAGCAATAAGGCGTCGTACAAGCCAGACAGCGTGATTGCGTACGTCAACTTGTCATTCGCGAGTAACGCTGATGATGCATTGCTGACGTATCCCGCGACGAACAACGACGATACGAATTTCTACGGCCGTACGCGCGGCAACATGACGCTGTACCGCCCGACGCAGTTCGTTGTGAACTTGTTGAACGGTGTGTCATTGGGTGGTGGTGTTGATCCACGCTTGAGCCGAATGATCGCACCGGCACCGGACGGCGTGTATCGCGGTTTGGATATCAACGTGGTTGGATTCGGCGCGCTGACAACGGCGCAGCAACCGAACAACTTGCACGGCTATGTGGGAACAGGCGGGTTACAGTTGGCCGGCCGTTACATGTTTGCTGACAAAGTTCGCGTGCCGGTGATGACGTATGCGCAATTGCAGTTTGTGAAGGCCGAAGCCGCGTACAAGATGAATGATCGCGCAACGGCCTTGGTGGCGTATCGCAACGGCATCTCGTCACACATTGATTTTGTCAACGAGCGCAATCTGGATAACGTGCAGACGCCCACGCAGATCACTGCCGCGGAAAAGTCGGCGGTGCTCGCGAACGTCGCCATCGTGCCGGTGGCGCCTGCTGGGCTCACGCTCACGCGCATCATGTCGCAGAAATACATTGCGCAGTGGGGCTGGGGCCACAACGAAATCTGGATGGATCTCCGTCGCTACAACTACACTGGCGTCGATCCAGAAGGTGCGGCACAGGTGTTCCCTGGCTTTACGCCGCCTGTGAACTTGTTCGCCGACAACGGCGGCAAGATCGTGCACCGCATTCGTCCGCGCTTCAATTCTGAGTATGTGTGGAATCGCCCAGGTTTGGACGCCATTGGCGGACTTGCACTGGACTACCACACGAAGCCGCTCTGGATCACCCAACCGTAATCACCGATGACATTCTCTAAATCGATTGCGGCGCTGTTGTGCACCGTCGCGCTAGCCGCCTGCGAAAAGAACGCGGTGCAAGACATTACCGGAACATTGCCCAATTCAGGCATCCGGTTCTTCAACTTCGGCGTGAATGCGCCGTCGGTGAACTTTTACGCCAATGACCGCAAGGTGACGGCGGTGCTGTCTGCGACCGGCGTTGAAGCGGTGACTGGCGTGAGTTACGGGCAGGTGAGTTCTGGCGGTTTTTACGCTGCAATTGACCCAGCGCAATACACCTTCACCGGCAAAATCGCCGCAACTGTCGATAAGGATCTCACCGTCTCAAGCGTCAGCACGACGCTCGCCGACGGCAAGGGATACTCCTACTACATCAGTGGGTTTTACGATCCCGTTGCCAAGACGGTTGAATCGTTTGTGGTGGAAGACAACTTCTCGCCGACCTTCGATTTCAGCGTTGCCAACGTGCGGTTTGTGAATGCAATTTCCAATTCGCAACCGATGACGTTGTACGCCAAGAACACCACCACATCGACTGAAGTACCGGTTGGCGCGGCGATCGCGTACAAGGGCGCTGGCGCATTCACGCCAATCCCTGGTGGTATTTACGATCTGTCGACGCGCGTAGGCGCTGTTCCCGCAAACGTCATCAGTCGTGCCGCCGTCACGTTCATTGCGGGCAGGACGTACACGATCAGCGCGCGCGGTGACATCACGGTGGTATCGACCACTGCGGTGAACCGCCCGCAGTTAGACAACACACCAAATCGCTAAGCATTTTTAGCACCGCACCACAAAAGCCTTGGCATTTGCCGAGGCTTTTGTGGTTGTGTGTCAAGCCGCGCTACGTTTTCGAGATGAAAGGGTGCATGAAATTTCTTGGTGATCGTAACTGCCGCCTCAGCGTCACGAGGCTCGTAGCACAATGCGTGCTCGTCGCTAGCACATTGAGTGCACTGGCGGTCGCACCGGCGAGCGCGCAGCGCGATACCACGAGCACACTGTACTCGGGTGACTTTGAGCAGCTGATGCTCGTTGCCGATCACGACGCCAAAGTGATCTCGGCGTACTACCACACCTGGCGCGGCGGGCGCGAATGTCGGTTGGCGTTGCATGGCCCGCTGAAGCGCGCAGATATGGGGCAGCGCGCAAGTGTTGGCGAAGGGTATTACGTGGATGCGTGGGACCCGATGCATCCTGAATCGCCATTGGGTGCCGAGCTCTTCAGTATCGCGCGCGACGGTTTCAGCGTGCAGCTCATTCTCTCGATGAGTAGCGGCGGCCCCGGCGGTTGTCGCGATGCCGAGTCGTTCGGAAATGGCTACGGTGCCGCATTGAACAAGTGGAATGCGGTCTCGAACTCGTTTATTGGCGTGCGCGCTGTACGTGTGTCACGCATGCGACTCTACGATCTCAAAAAAGTGCGCGGCGTACTGCGACTGGTGCGTGATCGACGGTATCAGGCGCCTCTACGACACACTGGCATCTGGGTGCAGAAGACGTACTCGCCGGAGTACGCGCCTCGCGGATTTGTGAGTATCGCGTGGTACGATGGTGGCGCGCCACGAGCTGCGTACGTCCGCGAAGGCGCGCTCTATCCGGCGAGTTTACCCGCGCCGGCAGAGGTGCCCTAGCGCGCGGTGCAGCGCACTGAAACGTGATGTGACGGTGACTCAGTTACATCACGTACCACGAGCGCCAACTGTCGATCAATCTGTTCGATCGACATCTACTTGGCCGGTGATTTTCTTCGACATCAACGACCAGCTCATGCCAACCGCGAGCATCAGAGCGGTGCAGATCTCGACAACGTATGTAATTCCGCGTGCCGAACTTGCGCTCACCACGCCAAAGTCCATCAGCATCCACACCAATCCGCCGGCGATCGCGAGCACAAGCAGCGCGCCACCAATGCCGAGTGAGCGGCGTGTCGCGGCAAGGAACACCACCCACGCCGCGGCCAAGGCGAGACCGGCCAGGAACTTCACTGACATTGGCCCTGACGTTGCGCTGCCGTCCATCAGTGGTGCAATCGCCCAGTGATAGTACGACTTGCCTTCAGGATTGTAGGTCGCGAAAACAAGTAGCAGCGCCGCGATTGCGCGACCGGCAATGCCGCCGACGCTGGGTCCGTGTCCGTTGGCCATGATAAGTGCGAAGTCGTGGGAGAAAAACGAGAGAGTGGGCCGTGCGTGCTGCGAAACCGCTTCGTCGAACGCTTCGTCGAACGCTTCGTCGAACGCTCGGTCGAACGCTCGGTCGAACGCTCGGTTGAACGCTTGGTCGAACGCTCGCGCGAACGCTTGGTCGAACGCTTGCTCGAACGCTTGCTCGAATGTTCGGTAGAATTTAGCGACGCCACGTCAGATCTGCTCAAAGTCCGCCGTGATCCGCGCTTATCGATCACGTGATGGCGAGACAGTTATCGACTGCCGCATTGCGAGGCGAGTATCGCGAGAGCATTGCCTACCGGACGTTCGCCCAGCGCATCCGACGGACGATTCACAATGCGCGCGGTACCGGTTGCGCGATCACGCACCACCATCGCCGTTGAACCACCACCATCCAGATTCACCGCCTGCTGCGCGCCCATCGCGCGCATCCACTCGGCCGTCTCGCGAATCGTCGTGCCGACGCTGTAGCCCGCGCGCCGACCATCAATCACAACCAGCAAGAGGCGGTGTCCCTGTTGTGCGATGCCCGCAACTGTCCGAGGATTCACACCGCGAAAACTCTCGGAGCCATCACTGTCCACCGATGCAACGATGGCACTGTCGCGCAGCAGTAGTGGAAATCCCCCAACTGCATTGTGCGGCGTCATCGGTGACCAGTTGCGCTGCAGCGTGACGGTGTCACCATCGTGCAGCGTGCTGGTATTGCTGCCAGAGAGTAGCAACGTGTCGCCAAGTGCGCGCGCTCCGTGCGTCGGCGAAATCGCAACAACGTGATAGCGAGGCATGGGTGATGCCGCTGCCGAGTGCTGCGGCGCGATCGGCACGAGCATGCGAGCGCGGGCGCGAGAGAATGTGTCTAACGCCTGTCCCCACGCCGCATCGACAATGAAGGCGGCGTTGCGTTGCTGGCGGTTCCACCGCGTTGCGCTGAGCGCGCCATGTGGGCCGGTGAGGGTTGCGGTAATTGTCAGCGCACCAATGAATGGTGAATTGCGGCGATCAAATGCGAGCACAGGTCGCATGATCGGACCGCTGATCGTTTGCCCCGCTTCGACGTGTGCGCCAATTGGTACGCCTGCCGGCTCGAAAGTGAAGAAGTCGGCGTTGACGGCGGCGATCGCATGCAGTGAATCAGGAATCGAGCGGAGCAACGCGCTGGTCGTTTGTCGGCCAACGGCGCTTGTGCCGCCTTTCACCGCTTGCACGCTGACGCACGCATCGAGATCAATGTCGAGGACGTGCGCGCGTTGCGGGCCAGCGATTCGAACGAGATGGTGCAGGGTGATGCCCGGTGCGAGTTGTTCGCTCGTGACGGTGTCGGCAGCTGCGGCGATGTGACGTGGGATTGAGGAAAGCGGGCGCGGTGGGTGGTGCGCGCAGGTTGCGAGCAGCACAATCAGCAAGACCAACTTTGCTGCATGGATTGCGGGCGCAAGTCGCGGTAAGGGTACGACTGACGCTCTTTGCGTCGCGATGTTTGGCGCAAAGACCATCACTGCGTGCCCTCGTAGAGTCGGGGATGCAAACGCTGAAGCACCTAGTTTCGGTTCGTCATGAACTGGTGATAAATACTCACGATATGGTGCGAACTCGTCACAGTATTGTTTCGCGAGCTTGCATGGGAGCTGTCCGAGACGGCGCTGATTGCATGTGACCAGACGAGCGAGGAGCTATCGGAGCGGATGCTGCCCAACTCGGGAGACGCAGCGACCGGAACCAGTTCGCCGCCATTGAGTGGCCTCACAAATCTCTGGCGAGATTCCTAGCGCAGAAGGCACACGCTTGCGCCCCGTTTAGACGGTACGACACACATCGGCGAGTTGGTCAATTTGCTTCGCTTGGTGAATTCCGCGTGGCGTGTCCGTCAAAACGTACAGGTCATTTAAGTGGCAAAATTGTTCACGTCCATCGGTCGTGTGACGCGAGTCATGCGTGTCGAACGAGTAAACGACCATTGTCGAGTCCGCTAACCCAAATCCCGTCACACCGCGCCGGACGGGCGGGCCACACGCGGATTGACGTAAGCATTGGTCTCTCCGCGCATGTACATTTGCGCGAGTCAGCACTAGCAGTGATCGCCAACAGCGAGCACGCGCCGCATTTCGCTGATGACACCACAGTCGCTTCACTAATCTCGTCGAACGATCGAACGATGACTGTCGCCGGTTTGCCAATCGCCGACCCTGAACGCGCGTTTGTTGAGCACCTGCCCACGATCGACCGGGTGATTGCGATCATCGTGCGCCGTAACGCGGTGAGCGCGGCGGACGCGGACGAATTTGCGTCGTGGGTGCGCGCGCGAATCGTTGATAGTGGATACGCAATCTTCCAGAAGTTTGCGGGGCGATCGTCGATCTCGACGTACCTCTCGGTCGTGCTCAATAACCTGTTCCTCGATTATCGAAACAGTACTTGGGGACGCTGGCGTCCGTCTGCGGCGGCGACGAGGCTTGGACCAATCGGCGTTCGTCTCGAAGAGCTCTTGCTTCGCGACGGCGCGACACTTCGTGAGGCTATCGAGGTGCTCCGATCGGCCGGGGTGCCGGAGACTGATGTCGAAATTGGGCGCATGTCACGTCAGTTGCCGCTTCGTCCGCAAGCGAGTGAAGTTCCGCTCACGGTGCTGGATAGCATGACGGAAGCGGTGGTGTCGTCACCTCTAGCTGATTCGGAATCCAATGATGCGGACAAGTTGGCACTTCGGATCGCGATTGAGGCGCTCACGCCGGAGGAACAGGTGATCATGCGCATGCGATTCTGGGATGACATGTCCGTGGCGGACATTGCGCGTGTGCTTCGTCTTGAACAAAAACCGTTCTATCGGCGGATTGAATCGATTGAGGTAAAGCTGCGCGCAATGCTGATTGAGCGCGGACTCGATCGCGAACGTGCCCATGAGCTGCTAACCAGCGAGGCCGCATGGTAACGAGTCACGCGCGTGTCGGTACAACTTGTTTCCGTGGCGGAAGCGAATCATGAGTGACCATGAGCTCAACGCCGAATCTCTTGCTGCCTTGCTCGACGGTACGGCATCTGCTGCAGAGCGAGAAGCGGTGCTGCGCACGATCGCCGCGTCGCAGAGCGCCTATGCGCAATTCATTGAGGCATCGGCAATTCGACGGGAGCTTCGCGTTGACGACGACGACGCCGACGCGGCGGATGTGCGCGGCCCGGACGATCTCGCCGCGCGGCGTCGCCGTTTCCTGCGGTTCCTCGGACCGCTCGCGATACTCGCGGCTGCGCTGGTGGTAGCTGTCGTGTCGCGGCAATCCCGCGTTGCGAATGTCAGTGTGCTTCAAATCGCGCAAACCACGCGCGTTGCCGGAGCCGAGGGCTCGGGTTCTCTGCAGAGAACACTTGGTGCCAATTGGAACGATGCAGCGTGGTCAGTCACGCGTGGTTCTACCGCGACACGTGAGAATGCGCCGCTCGCCTTTCGCGCTGGCGTTCGGTTTGCGCAGCTAGAGATTGCGGAAAATGCTGCTGACACGGCTGCGGTGCGCGTAGTCGTAAAGGAGTTAGAGCCTCTACTCGCTAGCGTTTCCGGCTCGGGCCCGATTGCTGAGCGGCTCGAAATCATGGCGACGTCGTTTGCGAAGCGTACGGCTAAGCAGCGTGAGGCGTTTGCCAGGCAGGTGCGCGCACTGTTCTCGGCAACGGATTGGTTTGACTTAGGGGTGTGGGTTGGCGCGGCGCAGGTGGCGGCGCGAAATGAGCAGCTGCCGTTTTTTGACGCGAACAATGCTCCGCTTTCTCGCCTCTCTGCGCTGCTGACGCGCACTGTTTCGCCAAGCGTGGAATGGAAACGCGCCACGCAACCGCTCGGTGTATTGACCCAGTCTGCGCGACCCGTAGACGTGTCGGCGTTGCCAGGTGTGCTGGAGCGACTTGCTTCTGTGATGCGAAGTGCTGGTGAATGATGCGTGCGGAGCGTCTCATGTTCGTCACAGATGATGCGGCGATGTGCGTGCTCTGGACGTGCAAAGCCTCGTCCGAATGACTCACATTCGTCGATGGCCGCACTGGCGAATCGCGGTGGTGAACGCAATGCTCGCGGGTCTGGTGTTCACGGGGTGCGCAGCAGATTCCGTCGCTGACGTTCGTCGGACGTGGTTGACTGAGAGAGCGACAGAGGCGCGTACGAGTGCGATGGTCGGGTGGCGACGGTGTACATCGGAGGCGACGAGTGGGCGTGGCAGGTGTGCACTTAAAGCGCTATCCGGGCCGGAGTTGGATCATGCCATCGCGCAGATAGCCGCAACGACCGATGGGACAAGCAAAACCGTGACGCCCGTGCAGCTTCAGCAGCGGGCTTTGGCTGATTTGCGTTTCGGAAGAAGACGCGGGGACGCGCTGCGTCGTGCGATCGGTGCGCTTGAGCGAGCGAGTGTCGCAGAACCTGGCGCGATGAAGTTCAACGATCTCGCCGTTGCGCATCTTGCCTACGCCGACGAAACAGAGAGTCTGATCGACTATCTCGTCGCCCTTAACGCTACCGGTCAAGCGCTTGCGCTCGAACCGTCCTACGCGCCTGCGCGATTCAATCAAGCGCTGATTATGCAGCGGCTCCAGCTTCAGCACACCGCTCGCGCGGCGTGGGACGAGGT
>JANNWU010000228.1:0-2315 GCA_031408755.1 Gemmatimonadaceae bacterium
GATCAGCAGCGCGACCACCGACAGTTCCGGTCCAGCCACGAGCCCCTGCGCCGAAGGCTTGGGGCGTGCAGAATTCATCTTCCAGCCGGGCGTCTCACGTTTCCGATTCTGCCACTTGCCGCGCTTGGGCTGGTCCAACGGCGGCGGACCTTGCTGCATGCCCTGCGGCGCTTCGTCGCGCGGAGGTGCATCGTCGTGCGAAGGTGAGACTTGTGTACTGCGTTGCGGCGCGCCGGCTGGGCCAGCGCGAACTTTGGTTGCCGCTGCCGCCGATGCCGCACTCCGCGTTTTTGGCGGCGCAGCAAGTTCACGTTCAATCACCGCAACATCAACGCGAGCGCTGGCTGCTAGTCGTGAGATGTAGAGCGCCCGCGTGACGTCATCAACCGTCGCTCGCAGCGTCGGCAAAAGTTTGTCAATCGCACGACGTGCACGCGACAAGTCACCGAACCAACCTTTGCGCTCAAGCAACTGCAATTGACGCTCGAAAATGTCGAGTCCCGTGTGCAGCGCGCGATCCAGTCCGGCGCGTCCATGTTTCGTAACGAACGTGTCCGGATCATCGCCGTCCGGGAGCGTGACAACGCGCACTGCCGCTGACTGCCGCAACAATTCTTGACCGGCACGAAACGTTGCTTTCAGGCCCGCTGCATCGCTGTCGTACAACAGAAAGACATTCTTCGTATAGCGTTTCAGCAACTGCGCCTGTCCTTCCGTGAGCGCTGTTCCAAGCCCTGCAACAGCGTGCGTCACACCCGCCAAATGACACCGAATGACATCCATGTACCCTTCCACAACCAATGCTTGGTCGTCTTTGCGCAATGAGTTCTTTGCCCACTGCATACCGTACAACAATTGCCCTTTGCTAAACACGGGTGAGTCTGACGAGTTCAGATACTTCGGCTCACCAGCACCCAACATGCGTCCGCCAAAACCAACTGGATGCCCCGCCGCATCGCTGATCGGAAACATTACGCGATTGCGAAAGCGAGCGCGCACGCGCGTCTCTCCCTCACGTTTCACGAGCAGGCCGGCATCCAACAACTGATTTTCGTTGTAGCCCAGTGCCCCTAGCTTGGATCGCAGCACATCTGCGTCTTCAGGCGCATAGCCGATATCGAACCGATCGCACGCCGCGCGATCGAGTCCGCGTGTCGTCAGATATGCCTGGGCAGCGGTGCCGGCGGGCGACCAGAGTTGCTCACGAAACAGTTCCGACGCAGCTCCAAGTAACGCCCACACCGGTTCACGGACATCGCGCGCGTCTTCGCGCGAGCCGCGCACTTCGACGATCGTGATTCCAGCGCGATCAGCGGCGGTGCGCACCGCCGTCTGCCAGTCCATTCCGCCATGCTTCTGAAAGAACGTAAAGACATCGCCGCTTTCACCGCACTTGAAGCAGTGATAGCTGTTCTGTTTTGTTGACACGCTGAAATTCGGGTTCTTCCCGTGATGAAACGGACACGGACCGCGAAAATCACTGCCAACGCGGCGCAGTTTTACGTGCTCACCAATGATCGCTGCAAGATCCGCCGACTCGCGGATGCGCTCGATGGTCTCCTGTGGAATCATGGCGTCATCTCAGCGGTCGGCACGAAATCACCGCAGCTCAGCGATTGTCACACCAGCGCCACCTTCGTTCCACAAACCCATGCGGTGCGCCGACACACGTGGCTCATTGCGCAACATCACGGTCACCCGCTCGCGCAACGCACCGGTGCCTTTGCCATGAATAATCCGCAGTTCTTTGAGATCACCGCGCACCGCAGTGTCAATTGCGCGCGAGACAAAGTCATCGATCTCGCTCACGCGCATACCACGCAAATCCACTTCGCCGGCACCCATCGGGGCACTGGTGTCTTCATCCGGATTGCTGATGGCGACGGTGACTGGCGCGCGTTCCGGTTTGCGCCCAGTTGCGCGCAATGTCGCTAACGGAAAACTCATTTTGAGCGCACCAATCGCTACCGTCCCAAGTCCGTTCTTTACATCGACGAGCGTACCAATGCGATTACCGAACGCGCTCGCCTCGACCAACTCACCAATCTCCGGTGGCCGATCGACGCCTCCCGCGCGCGACCGCGCTGCGTCAACAGCCTTCGCGCGCTGCTCTTCGAGTAAGCGATCGAGCTCGCGACCTTGAGTCTGTGCGGCGGTCTCCACTACTCGCCGCGCATTTCGCGCCGTTGCATCGATTTCCGCCGCGCCTTTCGCGCGCAATTCTGCAATCACGGATTCGATTTGTTGCCGAGCCTCGAGCAAATGCGATCGGGCCGCCTTGCGCGACTCGCGCTCGAGTTCGCGCTCCTTCTCGC
>JANNWU010000229.1:0-5529 GCA_031408755.1 Gemmatimonadaceae bacterium
ACCGACCGGTGGTGTCGTCCACGATCTGCGCCGTGATGTGCTTCAGCGATCGGAACACCACCAACCGCGGCCGCTCCGGCGTGCCAGCCACATTCTTGCGAACGCGCAGGTGACGACGGAAGCGCAAGTCCTGCCGCGTCTTCGGAATCCGCATCTTCGGCATTACTTACCCCCGGCCTTACCCGCCTTCCGGCGGACAACTTCACCCTGATACTTGACGCCCTTGCCCTTGTAGGGCTCCGGCGGACGCAGGCTGCGGATTTCCGCGGCGACCTGGCCAACGACTTCCTTGTTCGCGCCATCGACCACAATCGACGTCGGCGTCGGGGCATTCAACTTGATCCCCTCCGGCGCCTTTACCTCGATCTGATGGCTGTAGCCCAGCGACATCAGCAAGCCGTATGGCTTCACTTCCGCCTTGTAGCCAACGCCGACGATATCGAGGTTCTTCTGGAACCCCTTCGTCACGCCGTCCACCATGTTGGCAACCAATGTGCGCGTCAGACCGTGCATCGCCTTCGACGCAGTTTCGTCATTCGGACGCACCACGTTGATCACATTCCCTTCCAGCTTTACCGAGACGATCGGCGGCAGTGAACGCGAGAGCGTCCCACGCGGGCCCTTGACCGTCACGTTGCGCCCTTCAAGCGTCACCGTCACGCCTGCCGGCACATCAATCGGCTTCTTTCCAATTCGCGACATCTGCAGCTCTCCTTAGTACACGATGGCGAGCAACTCGCCACCAGTGTTAGCGCGACGCGCATCGCGATCCGACATCAGCCCCTTGCTCGTACTCACAATGGCCATGCCCAATCCGTTGCGTACGCGCGGAATCTCCGACACGCCCACGTACTTCCGCAGGCCTGGCGTCGAGATGCGCTTTAATTCGCGAATGACCGGCTGACCGCCGGCTGCGTACTTGAGAATCACGCGAAGCAGCTTGCGCCCTTCCTCAGTCTCAATCACGCGATAGTCCGTGATAAAGCTCGCTTCTTTCAGAATACGAGCCACCTGTACCTTCAACTTCGACGACGGCATGTCCACACGACGATGACGCGCGCCAATGGCGTTGCGCAGTCGTGTCAGCATGTCGGCGATCGGATCTGTCATGCTCATGAAATGGTCCTGTGCGCCCTTCGTGTCCCGGCACTGCCGAGACGTGAGGACTGGAAACGGTAAACAGCGAAAACGGTCGAGCGAAAACTACCAGCTCGCCTTTGTGACACCCGGGAGGAAACCATTCAAGGCCAACTCACGGAACTTGTTACGCCCCAAACCAAACTGGCGCACAAACCCACGCGGACGACCGGTCAACTCGCACCGGTTGCGATAGCGCGTGGCCGATGAATCACGAGGCAACTTGCGCAGCTTTTCGTAAGCGGCGTCACGTGCATCGGGACTCGTCTTCACATCCAAAATCACCTTCTTCAGCTCCGCGCGCTTGGCCGCATACTTCACGATCAATGCTTTGCGCTGGGCGTTACGTACCACCTTACTGGTCTTGGCCATATCTCGCTCAGGTCAGCGTAGGAATGTTCGGAGACTCGCCCTTAAACGGCATCCCCAGTTCACGCAGTAGCGCCAGTGCCTGATCGTCCTTCGTGGACGACGTCACGAACGTGATGTCCATGCCATGCACCGCTTCTACCATATCGTAATTGATCTCCGGAAAGATCATCTGTTCCTTGATGCCGAGCGAGTAATTACCACGCCCGTCAAACGCACGCGTGCCCAACCCGCGGAAGTCGCGAATACGTGGGATCGAGACGGTGACAAACCGGTCGAGGAACTCCCACATCCGTGCTCCACGCAGCGTGACCTGCGCTCCAATCTCCTGACCCTCGCGCAACCCGTAGTTCGCGATCGACTTCTTCGCCTTCCGACGGATCGGACGCTGGCCGGTGATCAGCTCAAGCTCTTCACACACCGAATCCAACACCTTCGGCGTCTTGATCGCTTCGCCAACACCACAGTTCAACACAATCTTCTCGAGCGTCGGAATCTGGTGCACGTTCGCGAGGCTAAACTGCTTCGCCAGACGATCACGCACGGTCTCCGTGTAGTAGCGCTTGAGTCGCGGTGCAATCGCAACGAGCGCTGCGCCGGTGTGCGGACCACGCGATGCCTTTTCAGCCGCGCGACGACCCGCCTCTGCACCCTTCGAGCTTTTGCTGGCGCCACCCTGCTTCCCACCCTTCGCAGCGCCTGCACCACCAGCTCCACCCTTCCCACCTTTGGCCGGGGCCGCGTTCTTGCCGCCCTTTCCGCCCTTTTCTTTCGTTGCCATTCTCTATCTCCCCGCGGTCAGCGGAAACTACGCGAGATAACATCCCCGCTCTTCACGCTCACTCGCTCCTTCGTGCCGTCTTTGTCGATCCGCGCACGGATGCGCGTCGCCTTGCCCGTCTTTGGATCGATCAACATCACGTTCGACAACGCCACCGGCGCTGGCTTCTCGATGATGCCGCCCGTCTCTTCTGGACGCGTCGCACGCGTGTGGCGCTTGACGATGTTGATCCCTTCCACCAACACGCGACCAGTCTTCAGAAACACGCGCATCACCTTGCCCGTCTTTCCCTTATCGCCACCGCGCATCACCTGCACCACATCACCCTTCGTGATCTTCGTGACCACGCGAACGGTGTTGCCGGCGTGACGCTTCCGCAGCTTCTGGCCTTCCGTCTTCCGATACTTGAGAATGCGCATGGCTTAGAGCACCTCAGGCGCCAGCGACACAATCTTCGTGTACTTCTTTTCACGAAGTTCGCGGGCCACTGGGCCAAAGATACGCGTTCCACGCGGCTCTCCGGCATCGTTGATAATCACGACAGCGTTTTCGTCGAAGCGAATGTACGTGCCGTCCTTGCGTCGGGTCTCTTTAACCGTGCGCACGACGACCGCCTTCGCGACGTCCGACTTCTTCACTGTCCCATTCGGGAGCGCGTCTTTCACCGCCACGATAACCTTGTCGCCAAGGCCAGCGTACCGACGAGCCGAGCCACCAAGCACGCGGATGACGAGGGCTTTCTTGGCCCCTGAATTATCCGCGACCTTTACTACCGATTCCTGTTGGATCATTGTCGTCGCCTCCGATCAGCGCGCGCGCTCGACGATCTCGACGACCCGCCAACGCTTGGTCTTCGAGAGCGGACGCGTCTCCATGACGCGCACCGTATCACCCATCTTCGCCGAATTCTCCTCGTCGTGCGCCTTCACCGACTTGGTGAGTGTCATCATCTTGCCGTACTGCGGATGCGGCACGCGACGCTCGATCGTGACCACCACCGTCTTGTCCATCTTGTCGCTCGTGACGACGCCTGTGCGCACCTTGCGCGCCAAGCGTGCCTTCGCGTCAGCGGACTGCTGAGTCTCTGCCATCTATATCTCCTTACCCGAGCCGCTGACGCAGCACGGTCTTGAGTCGGGCCACATCGCGACGAATCGCGCGCTGGCGCAGCGGATTCTCCAGCTGCTCGGTCGCTCCACGAAACCGCAAACGGAAGCGCTCTTCCTGCAGCTCTGCAATGCGCTGATTGATTGCATCAACACTCAAATCCTGAATCTCACTCGCCAGCATCGGTATGCGCCTCTTCGCGGACAACAAACTTCGTCTTCACAGATAGCTTCGCCGAGGCCAGCGCCAGCGCACGTTCCGCTGTTTCACGCGTGACTCCTTCGAGCTCGAACAGCATGCGGCCGGGCTTGACCACTGCCACCCATCCTTCCGGCGATCCTTTGCCCTTACCCATACGCGTTTCCGCCGGCTTCTTCGTGATCGGCTTGTCTGGGAAAATGCGAATCCAGACCTTGCCGCCACGCTTGATGAAGCGCGTCATCGCGATACGAGCCGCTTCAATCTGCCGGTTGGAAATCCAACCCGGCTCCAGCGACTGCAACCCGAAGTGACCGAACGCCACTGTGTTGCCTCGGCGAGCGACACCCGTCGTCCGCCCCTTGAACATCTTGCGGAATTTGATCCGCTTAGGACTCAGCATTGATCAATCCCCTTCAGGCGCCAGTCGAGTAAGTCTTGTTGCGACGATCTTCGACTACTTCGCCCTTATAGATCCAGACCTTGATACCGATGGTACCAAACGTGGTCTTCGCCGTGGACTGTGCGTAGTCGATGTCTGCACGCAGCGTGTGGAGCGGTGTACGCCCCTCGTTGTAGCCTTCGACACGTGCGATTTCTGCACCGCCCAGACGACCGCTGCACTTGATCTTGATACCCTGCGCACCCATACGCATTGCGCTCTGCACCGCACGCTTCATTGCGCGGCGGAACGAGATACGCTGCGCAAGCTGATTCGCGACGTTGTCACCAACCAACTGCGCATCGAGCTCGGGACGCTTAATCTCTTCAACGTTGATGCCGATTTCCTTGCCAGTGAGCTGTGCCAGCTCATCACGCAACTTGTCAACTTCAGCGCCCTTCTTTCCAATAACAACACCCGGACGACCGGTATGCAGAGTGACCGTTGCCTTGCCTGGCTTCCGCTCAATGCGGATGTCTGACAGCGCCGCGTGCTCAAGGCGCTTGTGCAGATACTTCCGCAGCAATGCGTCTTCCTTGAGGAGCTGCGGATAGTCACGTCCCGCGTACCACGTCGACCGCCACGTCTTGCTCACGCCAAGACGGAAACCGATCGGATTGGTCTTCTGACCCATTTAGCGCGTCCCCCGCTCAGTCACCGTGATCTCGATGTGGCTCGTCCGCTTGATCATCGGCGTGGCCCGCCCCATCGCCGCTGGCGTGAAGCGCTTCAACTTTGGTCCTTCATTCACCACGGCGCGCGAAATCATGAGCTGATCAACGTCAACCGGTGCCTTGCTGTCGCGGGTTTTGTATTCCGCATTCGCCACCGCCGAATTGAGCACTTTCTTGATTTCCTTTGCCGCGTGCTTCTTCGAGAACTGCAGCAGCGCCAGCGCATCGTTCACGCTCATGCCGCGAATCTGATCAATCACCAGCCGCACCTTGTACGGTGATTGACGTGTTCCGCGTTGGATGGCCTGTGCTTCTGTTGCCATAATCACTTGCCTCCCTTCGGCGCGCCGCCGGTTTTCTTGTCTGCCACCTTCTGCCCCACGTGACCGCGGAACAAACGAGTCGGTGAGAATTCACCGAACTTGTGACCGACCATGTTTTCCGTCACATACACTGGCACAAACTTGTTGCCGTTGTGGACGGCGAAAGTGTGACCGACAAAGTCCGGCAGCACGGTGCTGGCGCGACTCCACGTTTTCACGACCTTCTTCTCATTCCGGGCGTTCATTGCAGCTACACGCTCAACCAGGCGCGTCTGCACGAACGGCCCTTTCTTTAAACTCCGAGCCATTAGTCGTCGCTCCTGTTACTGGGTAGCCTTGCCACGCTTCCGGCCGCGCACAATCAAGCGCTGCGAAGCCTTCTTCTTATTGCGCGTCTTCACGCCTTCCTTCTTGCCCCACGGACTCACCACGTTACGACCGCCGCGCGTACGGCCACCGTGCGGATGGTCCACCGGGTTCATGACTTCACCACGCACC
>JANNWU010000230.1:0-15254 GCA_031408755.1 Gemmatimonadaceae bacterium
GCTGGAACACGAAGAACTTGAACGTGGCTGGCATTCCGGGAAAATCAGCGAGAATGCGCTCGAGCCAGCGCGCGGTCACCAGGCCGAGCGCCAGCCCAGTAAGCGCGCCAACACCGCTTAAGACAATGCCTTCGGTGATCACTTGCAATACAATTCGGTGCTTCGCGACGCCGATTGCGCGCATCACTGCAATCTCTCCCGCACGTTCGTTGACGCTGATGGTGATGAGCGTAGTAACCAGCAAGATTCCAACAGCCAGCGAAATACTTCCGAGTACCAGCGCGAGTTGGCGAAAGTATGCCAGACGCTGCTCGACTTGTGCGGTCGCACCCTCAAGCGAAATTGCAGTCACGCGGGCGCTCACTGCTTGAATGCGCGAGCGAATCACTTCAAGATCTATTCCGGGATCTGCCTTTACCATCAACAGCGACACTCGATCTCGTTTCGCAGCGCCACCCATTGTCTGCAATGTTGCGAGAGGCATTGCGATTGTAGCCTGTGTGGTAGCTGTGTAGAAGAACCGCGCCACACCGCAAATTTTTAGCGTGCGTTGACCTTGCACCGTACGAAGCTGCGGATCGTAGCCGACCGCAAGCGATACTGTGTCACCTACGTTGTAGCCCGTTTGTGAAATCCAGCGTTCGTTGACCACAACACTCGCGCTGTCTTGTAGATCAACGCCACGCAGTAGTTCGTAGTCGCCCTGCACCGCCTGTTCGATGCCAAGGGTGAACGCACTGATACTCGAATCTCCACGCTGCGTTTGCGTTTGCGCGCCAAGAACTGGGCTCACAGCCGCGACACCGGGCAACGCGCGGATGGCGCGAACCAACGAAGTCGCACTATCCATCGTGGCATCGCTGTCGAATGGGAGCGTACCCTTTGGCGCTACTCGCAGTTGATATCCGCGGACGAGCAGAAATCCTTGAAAATTCTCGCGCATGCCTGACGAAAGCATCACCATATCCAGCAACAACGCGGCTGAGACGGCAATGCCGAGCAGCGCAAGCAGCGTGCGTGCCGGGTGCCTGAAAAGTGCGAGCATCGCGAGGCGTAGCGGCATCAGCGACCGAGCAAGGCGAGTGGTGGCGCACTCACGAGCCGCCGTGCCGCGAGCCACCCCGCCACGACGCCGAGCACCACAGACATCAGACAGGCAAAAATGACGGTCTCACTGGTAATCACCGCGAATGCGAGTGTTGTGCGATGTACACCCTGAAAGTGCCAGTTCACAATTCGCGAGACAACAATTCCAATCATCACGCCGAGCAATGATCCCAGCAACGCAATGATTCCGGCCTCGAGCACCACGGATCGCACGATTGTTCTGGCAGAGATTCCCATCATACGCAATGCGGCGACGTCGCGGCGACGCTCGTCGATCTTCAGCAGCAATATGCACAGCAAAAACGCAGCACTCGCCACAATTGTGATCACACCAATCGCACGATGGAAACGGCGGACGACTTGGAACGTCCGACTGGTTTTCACCGCAATCTCGGCACTGGGCCAAGCGCGGAAGCCAAAAGCTGCACCGTTGATCGCGTCGAGCAGCGAACTGCGCGACGAATCACCAGTAGTTCGAATCGCGAATCGGTCGACGCGGTCGCCGTATCCGATGATTCGCTGCAACTGATCGAGATGCACGCGTGCGCGATACTCAGAACGCGCAATCTCACTGGGATCGGCACGGCGCGCGAGCAGGCCTGAGACTACCGCGCGTTCGGCTGCAACATCGTTCGGCGATGTTGAGATGCGCACCGTATCGCCTACCATCAACCGTTCGTCAGCCGCGAGGCGCGCATCAAGCGCGATGGAGCGCACAGTAGCAGTGCGAGTCGGTGCGGAATCAATTGACTGTGCGCCAAGTGCGGCCACGGCGCAGCACGTCGCACAAGCGAGGCTGACAATCCGCCGCACTACGCTGACGCAGCGATGCGAACGGCGCGGGCGGCGGTTGGTCCGATCTGGCGCAGCTCGCGCCCGACTTTTACATCAATCGAACCATCGTATGGTGCGCGGGCTTCTACTTGCACAATGGCGCCGGGTCGCAATTGAAGTTGGCCGAGGTAGCGGAGCATGACGGGATCTTTATCGCTAACGCTCATGACGGTGCCGCTAGTGCCCACCGGCCAATCAGCGAGCGTGGCGTGGCGTGTCTCGTCGACAACACCATCACGCGTTGGGATTGGTGCGCCATGCGGATCGAATAACGGATCACCAAGCGCCTGCGCCATCCGATCAATCAGCGTGTCAGACGCAGCGTGCTCAAGCTGCTCGGCTTCAGCATGAACATCGTCCCACGGTACGCCGAGGACCGTAGCGAGGTAACTCTCGAGCACACGGTGGCGGCGAAGTGTGCGGAGCGCCGCTGCACGACCGGTTTGCGTGAGACGCGCGCCGCGATACGGTTCATGCTCAAGTAAACCCTGCGATGCCAATCGACGAACCATACCACTGACGCTTGCCGGTGCGAGACCAAGGCGTTCTGCGAGCGCATTCGTCGTGGCCGCGTCGTCGCTCTGCTGAATGTTGTAGATCGCCTTCAAGTAATCTTCGACTGGCGCCGTAAGCGGAATCACGTCCGCAGTCGCAACTTTCTTGCGTGACGCTTTCATTTCGTGCTGCGACCCGCAGTAGCAACGACACCACGCACAAGCAGCACCGGTATCATCGATTTGTGTCGGACCTGATTGGCGACGCTTCCACGCACCACGTCGTTCAAAAATCCATGACCATGTGTAGCCATCGCGATCAGATCGCACTGCTCACGATCAGCCGCGGCACAGATTTCGGTGGCAGGATCGCCTGACGCGAGCACAGCGTCTACATCAAGCGGCGCGGCTGCAAGTTCGGCTACGCGCACGTCGAGGTACTCGCGATCAGCGCGCATCTCTTCTGACTCTCGCAGTTTAAGCGCGTGTAAATTTCTGGCGGCAAAACCATCTGCAACGTGAATGAGCGTCACGCGCGCCTGACAAAGCAGCGCGAGTGCGCGGACATGATTGAGAATTGCGTCATCGAATCCTGAGTTCTCAAGCGGCACCAATACGTGGCGATACATGCCTAACCCAACCAGTTGCTGAAGACTTGGAACAACAGCCACGCGTTGAGCGAGGCGATGACGACTGCAACCAAATACGCGAGAAACTTGAGCCATCTTCCGTTTGCGAACTCGCCCATTTTTTGGCGATCGGACGTAAACATCACCAGCGGGAACACTGCGAAGGATAGCTGGAGACTGAGAATCACCTGACTCAACACCAGCAGCTGCGACGTGCCGCTGGCGCCCCACAAGATACTGACGATCACTGCCGGAACAATTGCGATGGCGCGCGTGATCAATCGGCGCACCCACGGCTGCAAACGGAGATTGAGAAACCCTTCCATGACAATCTGCCCGGCCAGCGTTCCGGTGAGCGTGGAGTTCTGACCCGAGGCCAACAGTGCGAGTGCGAAGGCTGTGCTTGCACCGGCACCCAGCAACGGCGTGAGCAGCTTGTAGGCATCCTGAATCTCAGCCACGCCTGCGTTCGCGGTACCGTGGAAAGTGGCGGCCGCGACGATGAGGATTGCTGCGTTGATCGCGAGTGCGAAAGTGAGCGCAATGGTGGAGTCGGCAAAGGCGTAGCGCACCGCCTCACGCTTCCCTTCACTGGTCTCCTCGTATTTGCGCGTCTGCACAATGCTCGAATGGAGATACAGGTTGTGCGGCATGACCGTCGCGCCAAGAATGCCGATCGCGATGTATAACATGTCACGATTAACGAGGATTTCTGGCGTCGGTATGAACCCTTTCAGCACCGCGGCCACCGGCGGCTGCGACAACATCAGTTCGAACAGAAAGCAGACGCCAACCACGGCGACAAGCGCGATCACCATCGCTTCAAGCACGCGAAAGCCTTTACCCTGAAGCCACAGAATGATCAGAACATCCAATGCCGTCAGAATCACGCCACACGTGAGCGGAATACCAAACAGCAACTGCAGCGCGATCGCGGTGCCAATAACCTCCGCCAAATCGCAGGCCGCAATTGCCAACTCGGCTATGATCCAGAGAGCGAACGCCATGCGCCTGGGATATGCGTCGCGACACGCCTGCGCCAGATCCCGCCCGGTGACAATACCAAGTTTTGAAGACAGCCCTTGGAGCAGCACCGCCATCAGGTTGCTGATCAGAATTACATAGAGCAGCGAGTAGCCAAACTGCGCGCCACCGGCGAGATCGGTGGCCCAGTTGCCCGGATCCATGTAGCCCACGGCGACCAGATAGCCCGGGCCACCAAACGACAGCAGCTTCCGAAACCAATTACCGCGGCTGACCGGGATTGACCGATAGACCTCAGAGAGTGAGGGCGCATCACGCGTTTTGCGCCATGCAGGCGAACTGCCGGGCGTTTCGGCCGATACGACCCGCGGGCCGTCAGCTGGCTTAGGAGAGAGGTTTTCTGATGATGTCATGGCGTCGCGAATAAGAAATTTCGTATATCCGAAATACCCAATTCGCTGAGTCTGTGCAAGGGATCGGTCGCGACTGATTGGCCATTTCGTGCGGTCGGCTTAACGCCGAGGCGGCGGCGACGTCTGCTGCGTTGTCCGCAACATCGCGATGGCCATCGCTTCCCACGTTCGATTCACGATCACCGACCAGGACTCCGACAATGATTCGACTCTCAATTACCCGCGCAGTCGCCGCGCTCGCCCTGACCACGTTTGTGACGGCCTGCGGCGACAGCGCCGGCAGCACCGCACCGGCGGAGACCTCTGTTGCTGCGCAGGCCGTGACGCTGGATGTCGCGACCGTTGCAGGCGACGCTGCCAAAGAAGATGCTGAGATGTTGAAGGTGAACCGCGGTGCGTTTGGTATTCCGCAGGCCACAGATTTTGAGCGTTTCTCGCGCTGGGATCCATGCCCGTTTGACGCGACGTCGAAGCGCTTTGTCTGCGCCGAACGCTCGCGCGGTCCATTCACCAACAATCGCAGCTACGCCTACGCTGATTCTGCTGGTGTCGCGCAAACGGCATATAGCGCAACGCAGACGGCATCGGCAAACTTCAAGTGGGCGCTGACCGGCACGATCACCAAGGATCGTTGGAATGGCAGCTTGAGCCGAGACCGTGACATCACGATCTCTGGCCTGCTGGGCAGTAACGCCTCCATCATCGTGAATGGTACCGGCGCCGCTGAGCGTCAGCGCACCGTGTTCCGCAGCGACAGCAGCGGCCTCTCACGGAGCTACGAGATGCAGTCATCGCTGGTGATTGCGAATGTCGTGACGGCAGCGATTGCATTGCCCGACGCCTTCCCAGCATCTGGCACCGTGACGCGCAACTACTCGGTGACAAAGACGGGTGCACTGAATGGCGAGAGCGTCTTCACCCGCAATTCAGTGGTCACATTCAACGGTACACAGTTTGTGCTGCTGGTGGTAAACGGCAAGGAATTCACCTTGGACTTGGTAACCGGTCAAGTGACACCGAAGACGATTAGCTGAACACGAACAGTTTGTGCACCGCGACGGCCCCGCTCTGGTTGAGATGCGGGGCCGTCGTGTTTTTGCGTACCGCGTTTACGTTGCAGAAATAACAGACAGGAGTTGCGTCACAAGACGTTCTGTCATGCCCCACACCACATCATCACCTTGACGGTAGGCGGGAAAACGCAGCCGTGCACCACCGCGCTCAAACGCATACTCTGACAGGGTTTCCGGGGCGCGCAGAGAAGCTAAAGGTATCCAAAACGTGGAGTGTACTTCATCGTTTGCGACCAAAGGCACATCACGATGCAATGCAAACACAAATGGGCGAACTGCAATAGCTGGCAGCGCGCTCGAACGCGGGCGCAGATCGTCCAAGGCACCGAGCAGCGTGGCGGCGACGTTCAGGTCCAGTGAGAGCTCTTCGCGCGTTTCGCGTCGCGCGGTAAACTCGAGTGAGGCGTCATCTGGATCACGTCGACCGCCAGGAAACGCAACGTGTCCGCTCCACGGATCACCGAGTCGTTCGGCGCGACGAATGAACAGCAGTTCGGCATCGTGCAGTGACACGCCGCGCAACACGAGAGCAACTGCGGCCCAACGCAGACCCACTTCATCGGGCTCTTCACGCTGCGCACGCTCGCGCAGCAGCAACGCGAGCGGCTCCATTACTGCGCGCGACGCGACGTCATCACCCTTCGATTTCTCCGCTGGCGTCAACCCACGCGCGGAATCCACCGGTCAGTGACGACACATTGGTATAGCCCATCGCTTTCAGTGATTCTGCCGACAGCGCAGAACGATTTCCACTGGCGCAATACAGGACAATTCTCGCGTCACGCGGGACAACGGCGTCAATTTTGCTTTCGATTGTACCGCGCGACATGTGCACCGCGCCCGCGGCATGACCAAGATTCCATTCACGATCTTCGCGCACATCGATCAGCGCGACGGCGCCACCGGCAGCCTGCGTTGCGATGGTATCGGCAGCCGACACTTCTGCGATGCGCGTCTTGGTGTCGGCAATCAATTCAGCAAAACTCTTCATGTTGTGAAACTCTCAGGCGGAAAGTTGAATCGAACTACTCTCGGCAATGCGCAACGACTGTGTCGAGATGTCGAGTACCGCGGTGGCGCCCAGCGGCAGCGTCCACTGATCTTGAATATGACCGAACGGCAGGTTCGCCAGACAGGGGACGCGCAGCCGATCAGCTAATTCTACGATCAATTCATTGATGGTCGTGGCGTGCGGCGACTCGTCGGCCGGGACCTCGGTGAACTGACCAACAGCTAAGCCAACGCACTCGTCGAACGCGCTTGACTGTTCAAGCTGGCGCAACATGCGGTCAACGCGATAGGCGGGTTCATGCACATCTTCGAGAATGACAATCGCGCCTGCGCCGACCATGGCGTTTTTCGTTCCCGCAATTGCTGCGAGCGTCGCGAGATTTCCGCCGACCAACTTGCCTGTCGCGCGACCGGTGCGCACCGGTGTTGCAAGCGCCCATTCGCCGCAAGGCTCACCGCTGCGCGTGAGCGCCGACTGCAGTGATTGCGTGCTCAATTTTGGCAGCGATGCGCGTGCGACTGGCGCGTGATACGTCACCACTCCGGTCTGCGCCATAATTGCGCAATGCAGTGCCGTAGCGTCCGAGTATCCGATGACCGCTTTAGGCCGTTTGATAAACGCATCGAATGACACGTGCGGAAGAATGCGAGTTGTGCCATACCCGCCGCGCATAAACCAGACTGCATCAATCTCAGGATCATCCAACGCATGTTGCAAGTCAGCGAGTCGCGCCGCATCGTTGCCCGCCAAATATCCGGTGCGCAGCAGCGCCGATTCTCCACGCACGGGCTCCCACCGGAGCGCACGAATACGCGCTTCAGCAAGCACCATGTCAGTCTCTCCGCGTAACGGGCCAGCGGGAGCGAGCAAGGCGATCCGTGCGCCTGCGGTGAGCGCCGGGGGCCAGAGCGATTTTGATGATGTCTGCATAGATCGGATGCTAAGGGATTGGCCGTCAGGCGCTAGCGTCGCGCCATGCTCACCACGCGCGCCGCACATACACTCCTTGCGAGTGCCCATTCCGCCGCCGGTCTTCGTGCACTCGTGCGCGCACTGGGATTCTCTGCCGCACCATATGTGCTCCGTGCGCACGCGCTTTCGGCACTTGGGCTGTCCAAGACGATGCTGTCGCAAGCCTCGCGCATTGCACGAGATGAGCACACCGCCGCATTTGTGATCGAGCAGGCCGACGCCTCGCAGTGGCGCAGCACGCTGCAGACGCTCGCGACCAAGTTGGATCGACTCGCCGTAGCGCGACGCTGGCTGATCGTGCTGCAGTGCGCCGCGTCGGGGCCCGTCGTGATTGCATCGTGGCTCAGCGCGCCCAATGGACCGCGCATGGCGGTGCTCGTGACATCGCCGGCACAGGTGCTCGACTCGGAAGCGCAGACGGTGGCCGCACTCGCGACGGCGTGGCACGATGATCCCACGCAAACGTGCCTCCGCTGGCATGATCTGCTGGGACGACAGGCGATAGGCCGACGCTTCTTTCGCGCGCTCGATGCGCAGGTACGTGCGATTGCCGACGCGTGGCCCGCGCGCGTCAACGACGATGACCGACGCACGCTCGCACTGATTCACGTGGCTCGAATGTTGTTCTTGAAGTTCCTTGAAACCAAAGGCTGGCTCGACAACGATCGCAATTTTCTCGCGCGGCAGGCAGAGCACGTACTCGCATCGGGTGGCGGGTTATGGCAACGGCTGATCGCGCCACTGACATTCGGCACGTTGAACACGCCGCAGCGACATCGCGCCGATGCTGCGCGTACCTTTGGTGCGATTCCCTTTCTCAATGGTGGCCTGTTCGCCTGTTCACCGGTTGAGAAGCGCGCGCGGCAGCCAGCGATACGCGATGAGCATGTCGCGGCGCTGCTGCTCGACACATTGGCGCGCTACCGTTTCACAGCGCGCGAAGATGCACAATCGTGGTCGGAAGCGGCCATCGATCCAGACCTGCTCGGCCGAACGTTCGAAGCGCTCATGGATACGAGTGAACGGAAAGGTTCGGGTACGTTTTACACGCCTGGCGCGCTGGTGGCCACTCTGGTGGACGATGCGCTCGCACATGCAATTGCGCAGCCGGCCGGAGTAGTTCGTGCGGCGCTGCGGGGTGAACGAATTGCACCGAAACAAGCTCTCAAATTGCGCGATTCGATCGACACGATCCGAATTATCGATCCAGCGTGCGGGTCGGGCAGCATTCTCGTTGCGACGATGGAGAAGCTCGCGCAGCTCCGGCAACAATTAGGCGACGTCCGCTCAATCTCTGTCATTCGTCGCGAGACGTTGACTCGGTCGATTTTTGGTGTGGATATCGAACCGATGGCGGTTTGGCTTTGCGAACTCCGCCTGTGGCTCTCTGTCGTGATTGACGACGATGCAATTCATCCGTCGCGCGTGGAACCGCTGCCAAATCTGGATCATCACATCCGTGTTGGCGACGCGCTTGGAACGGATGCGTTTGACGGACCGCCGCTGATACGCACCGCAAAGACGACCGCGGCGCGCGAACGGTATGCACGGAGTACGGGTGCGAAAAAGAAGGTGTGCGCCAAACGTATCGAACTCCTGGAGCGTGACAGCGCAACGCAAATTGCTCAGCGTGCGATTGTCGCGCTGCAACATCAGCGCGCTGAGTTACTGCGCAGCGTCCGCCAACGCACGTTGTTCGGTACGCGGCAAGGTTTCGCCGCTGGACAACGAAAACAACTCGCGATCGTCCGAGATCGGCTCACGCAGCAACGTCGAGCGCTCCGCAAACTGCACGATGGCGGCGCCGTTGACTTCGATTTCCGAACGCACTTTGGTGACGTGGCAGCATGCGGTGGATTTGACCTCGTGATTGGCAATCCGCCGTGGGTGCGCTCGCAGCACTTAGACACTGCCATGCGCGCGCGGTTGAAAGATCGCTTTGCAGCGGTGATGAGCCACACCACCGTCGGCACGGCGTTTGGCGTGCAGACCGACATCGCCATTCCGTTTACGCAGCGCGGGCTTGAGCTGACGCGACCGAACGGCGTGTTGGCGCTGCTGCTACCGAACAAACTGTGGCGCACCGTGTCAGCAGGTGCTCTGCGTCAACATCTCCTTCAACGCGCAACACCGCTACTGCTGCGCGATCACTCCGCCGACGCGGGCGGATTTGCAGCCGCGGTCTATCCATCGGCCATCGTGCTGCGACGCACACCACCTCAGACTGGAGCCACGAACATCATGCCCACCGAATCGATGGATTGCAGCGCGACTGACGCAGCTGGCACGCCGCACAATTTCAGTATCGCGACCGCATCGCTTGCCGCAACCTCGCATCCGGGGGCACCGTGGCGACTCATCCCGGACGCCGTACGCATCGCCGCCGACGCGCTGTCAACCGCAGGTGGGCGCTGGACGGATACGATTATTCCACCGCCGTCGCTTGGAATCAAAACGGGATGCAATGAAGCGTTTCTCCTCTCTGAATCGGAGATCACCGACGATCTTAAACCATGGGCGCGTCCGGTGCTTCGCGGTGATGGCGTGCGTGCCTGGAACACGCCCAGCGGAGGGTCGGCCATTGTAGTACCAAACGACAGCGGTGGTAAAGCGCTGACGCGATTGAGCACGCCGCTCGCGAATCATTTTGCGCAGCATGAGCGTGCACTCGTGGCGCGCACGGATCTTCGGCCGCGCGAACCGTGGTGGTCGTTGTTTCGGACCGAGCTGCTAAGCGACACGGGTTGGCGCGTCATCTGGGCTGACATTGGCCGCACACTGCGCGCGACGCTCCTTCCACCGCACGCACCACACGTTCCGTTGAACTCGTGTTACGGCGTTCGCCTGCACGATCCGGTGGATGCGCACGCGCTCACAGCGCTACTCAATGCCCCCACCACAACGGCGTGGCTGTCGCTGGTCGCGGAGCCGGCACGCGGTGGCTATCACCGGTTTCTTGGCTGGACAGTGCTGGCGCTGCCAATGCCGCCGTGGGAGCGCGCGCGCGAGTTGCTGGCGCCGATCACTGCGCGCGCGCGTCGAGGCGAAGCGGTGTCGGTTGCCTCGCTGCACAATGCAACGTTGGCCGCCTACGACATTCGCCACAGCGCGGTGGCCCCGCTACTTGAGTGGACGAGTGCAGAGTTGCGTGCTGAGCGTGCGCGAACGCATCAAGCATCGTGAGTGGTGCAGATGCGTTGCTGGGTCGATTGGCGCGCGCTGCGCTGCGAAGTCGCGGCTTGTATGATGAGCGCACGCCTCTCACACTGGGAAGAATCACGCTCTTCGCGCATCAGGTGGCCGCGATTCGATGGCTGAATGCGCGAATCGCGACCTATGGCGGAGCGCTGCTGGCTGATCCCCCTGGACTCGGCAAAACATTTGTCGCGCTCGGCGTGGCGTCATCGCGCGCTACGCGACCGTTGGTGATTGCGCCTGCGAGTTTGCGCAAGCGTTGGTCTGACGCCTCAAAGGATACGGGCGTTGCGTTGGATTTCGTCAGCACCGAGCGACTGAGCGCTCCACGTGCGCTAACGCTACACGCGCATGCATTCGTGATCATAGACGAAGCGCATCACTTGCGCACGATCGGCACACGTCGACATCGACGCACGGCAGAGCTGTGCAAAGATTCGCACGTGCTGCTACTGAGCGCGACACCAATACACAATCACGGTGATGACTTGCAACACATCGTGCGCCTATTTCATCTGCCGCTCACTCGCCGATCGGTAGCATTCGTTCGTCGATTTCTCACGCTTCGACGGACGCTGTCGCAGATTGCAGGCATGGAGCCAAACGCGCTCGCGAGTCTGGGAATTCCAGTGATCGCGCGCCGAGCTCCGATTGTAGTTTCAACGCGCGAATCACCATTGCCAGCGGCAGTGATGACGCTACCGTCGCTGCGTGCTGAGCACGACGACGGGCATCTGCTGTTTCAGCTTGGCTTACTACACGCATTGCGTTCAAGTGACGCTGCGGTCGAACGTCGTATTCGCCGACGGATCGCGTCGACACTGGCCATTGAGCAGGCGGCTCTGGCCAACGTGGCAGCAACCCCGGCATTTCGACGCGCGTGGCGCAGTGACATGGACGCGGTGCAACTCGCGATGGCGAATTTGCTGGGCGACACGCTTACCGGGCCGCAAAAGCCCGAATTAGCGGATCGCGCTCGTGCGCATCGAGGCGCACTTGAAGCGTTGCTCACACATGTACGCGGCGACGGCTCCGACCTGAAACGCGCGCGTGTTCTACGGCGGCTAGGGCGGTGGTGTAGCGCACCCGTGGTTGCATTTACGCAGTTTGAGGCGACCGCACGCGCGCTGTATCACCACCTACGCCAGCAGCCGGGAATCGCGCTGCTGAGCGGCACCACGGCGCGTATTGCGAGCGGCGCGATCTCGCGAGACGAAGTGTTGGATCGCATGCTTCTCGCACGGTTTCGGTCACCTCGTGATGCGATCCGCTTGTTGATCACGACCGATGTATTGAGTGAAGGATTATCACTCGCAGGTGTGGGGACAATTGTGCACTTGGATTTGCCGTGGACACCGGCGCGTCTGGACCAGCGCGTGGGCAGAGCCGCGCGAATTGGTGCGCCGGTACCGTGCGTTCAGACCGTCCTGCTTCCTGCGCCGCTGCAACCGGCGGCGCAGGAATTCATGCGACGCCTGTTGGCACGAAAGCGTCGAGCGATGCGCGATGTCGAGTGTGTACTCACCGATGACGATGCGACGCTCGCGGTGCTGCGAGAAATGGTGGTACGCGGCGCTCAACAAACGGATTATCCGCGCTGGGTAACGCTTGTGAGCGGCGACATCGCAACAGCGCGCACGCTCGCGATCGTCGCCGTTGGTGCACGACGGCTGCTCGTGGTACTCGATACCGGTGCGCTGCGCCGACCGACGCTCGATGATTGGAACGCGTTCGCGAATTCGTGCACATCTGTGGCAACGTCAGCACGCGCTGGAAGTATTGGTGCACTCCGTCGCGCACTTCACGACCATCAGACAGCGCTTGAGCTAACGCAGATGGTGAGCGACCCTCGCGATATACGGCTACGCGCTCGACGTGACTACGACGCCATCTTGTCCGCGGCGCCGCGACACGATCGCGCGCGAATGTTTGACGACGCGTGCCACACCAAGTCGCGCCAGACATCAGCAGCACTTCACACGCGAGAGATCCGCATTATCGCTGGACTTGCACTGCTGCCCGCGAATGCTGAAGACGGGAGAATCACGTTATGAGGTGGCAGTATATTCTCCGGACATATGCCAGCCAATGCGATACGCGCACCGCGCCCGATACTCTTTGACCTTGACGGCACACTTGCCGACACAATTCCGTTGCTTCTCGCATCAATGCGCGCAGCCTACGCCGCCGTTGGTGGAACGGTGCCGGACGAGCGCGCGTGGTTGCGCGGCATGGGCCGACCGCTTCGTTCGCAACTAATGGAGTTTGAAGGTGATGATTTAGAGCGCGTCGAGGCGATCATCACCGTGTATCGCGAGTGGCAGATTGCGCATCTCGCGGAGCTCGTGAAGGAATACGATGGCGTAGCCGAGTTGATTTCCACGTTGCAGCAAACGGGACATCCAATTGCGGTCGTGACAGGCAAGGGTGACCAGATGGCGCGTATCACATTGGCGCAGGTCAATTTGCTGGCACCATTCAGCGTGATTGTTGGCGCCGACCTGACAACGCGCCATAAGCCGGACCCCGATCCGCTGCTCCTCGGCGCGGAGAAACTGGGCGTTCCAGCGGTGGGAGCGATTTACGTTGGCGATGCGCCGAACGATCTGATTGCGGCGCGCGCAGCCGGTATGCACGACGTGTGGGCGGCGTGGGGGCCATTCTCGGATAGCGACATTGCACCCTTCTCGCCCACCCACACGGTTCGTGCGCCACATGACCTGTTGGCGCTCGTCGCGCACATCGACGCCAGCGCGTAGGTCGGACTCGCCGCGCTGCCTTCAACGGCCCGGTTCGCGCTGATCCGAAACTCTGCGCCGCCACCGCTCGTAGCTTACGACAGATCACCCCAACGGAGTCGCTCGCATGCGCCAACGCGCCCATCAGTCCCTACCGCCGCTGCTGTGCGCAATTGCGCTCGTTGGCTGCGTGCGTTCGGAGCCAATCACGCAAACACTGGCGTGGAAAGGCCCAATGACTGCCGACACCTGGATGCGCCTGCGCAACGTCTCTGGTGATTTCACGGTGACCGAGGGCACGGGAGACAGTGCCGAGGTGCGGCTGGAAGTCACGCGATCAAATCGATATGCGCCCGTCGTACAGTTGAAGGTGCTGACGATTTCGGACGGGTTGTTGGCATGCGTGCTGACCGGCGAGAATAACAAGTGCAGCGTGGATGAATACGAGGGCGGCAACACATACAAGCGCGGATTTCTTCCGTTCATGAAAGGCAGTAGTAGCGTCACTGGAACGATCACGTTGCCACGCGGCATGAAGTTCGACTACGACGGTACCAACGGTGATCTGACAATCGACGGCTTGTCACGCGAGCTACGTGCGACAACGGTGAACGGCGATATCGACGTAAGCGGCTCGCGCGGCAGTATTGATGTCACGACCACCAACGGCGATCTTGATCTGTCAGCAGATTCAATAGGCAGCGCAGTCACTGTGCGCACGACCAACGGCGACATCAGTATCGATTTTCCAGCCGCGTTGGAGGCGACGGTATCCATGCGCACAACGAACGGTGATCTCAATCTCCAATCGGCAGCAACCATCACTCGCAAGACGGCGAAAGAGTTAGTGGCAATGCTCGGTCGCGGTGGCGTTCCTGTAAACATTACCACCACCAATGGCGACGTGACCATGCGTCAACGCGGCACACCGGAGAAATAGCACATGCGTAATCGCCTCATCGTGACTGTCGGCATTCTCTGCACCGGCGTTCTCACTGGATGCAGCGTCTCGAAGCCAACAACTGAAACGTTTAGTTGGAACGGAGTTGTTGCGCCAGATACTTGGCTCAGGCTTCGTAACTCGAACGGTAATTTCGTTGTGATTGAAGGGAAAAGTGACAGTACGCTGATCCAGATGGAGATCAAACGGTCATCGCCGTTTGCGCCCGCGGCACAGGTCAAAGTGTTGCAGACGAGCGACGGTGTGATTGCCTGCGTAGTGTTCGGTGAGAAAGGCAGTTGTTCCGTCGAGAAGTATGACGCGGGCAAGTCGAGTGTCAGCCGTTTCGCCGGTCTGCTGAAAGGCAACACCAACGTGAAGACGACAGTGACATTGCCGCGTGGCGTTCGCCTGGATGTGAACAGCACTAACGGCAACGTTGAAGTTGATGCGCGAGTTAGTGCCTTGGTCGTCGAAACAGTGAATGGCAACGTCACCGCCAGCGGCATTCAAGGTGCAACGAACGTGACGACGGTCAACGGCAACGTGAATTTTGGCGTGGACACAATGGCCGGCGCGATAAAGGTCAACACCACCAACGGCAATCTGGATGTAGATGTTCTGGAAACGTTGAATGCCACGTTGCGCATGAACACCGTGAACGGCACGCTCGACTTGCGCTATCCAAACAGTACCAGCAGCGGATCGAAAAAAGACATGAGCGCCGTGCTTGGCGCTGGCGGATCGCCGATCGAATTTGGAACCGTGAACGGAAACGTCACGATCAAAGCACGCAGAGCACGATAGGCCCAAATCGTCGCACGTGCGGAAGACAACAGAGGCCCGATGCGCAGCGTGCGCAA
>JANNWU010000231.1:0-2945 GCA_031408755.1 Gemmatimonadaceae bacterium
CCGCCGTGCGAGGCGCAGGCAAGCGCCAACTCGGCTTCTCCCCACCCTAACGCATCAATTTGCCGGGTAGCTACGAAGGGGAAAACCTGAAATGGCTTCGCGCATGAGCGCCAATGAGCGACCACGTCAGCAGAGCCAGCGGACGCCAGCAATGCGCCGTTGCGATCAACCGCTGCCGCATGCACCGCGTGGCGCGACTCTACCTGCGAGCCACGCGTGACCACGACGTCGAGATCGAGCGTTCTCACGCGGAGGCGCTCAATTGGTGGGTGACCAGAGTCAATCATTCGATCTGAAAGCTACTCCCCCCTCACACGCCAGCTCGTTTCGGCGTGTGGAGCGACCAGAGCGCCGCTCCCAGAATGAGCGCTCCTCCCAGCAACGTCCAACGGTCCGGACGTTCAGCGATCGCGGGGATCACCAGAGCAAGAATCGACGCTCCCACCGGCTCGCCGAGTACCGTCAAATTCACCACGTGAGCGGGCAGATGGCGAAGAGCCCAGTTCATCCCCGTATGGCCGAGCAGCATTGGACCGGCGGCGAGGCCGGCGAAGATGGCCCAGTCGTTTGCCGGATATGGGCCGAGTTGCTCGCCGCGGATCAGCGCGATGGCGAGCAGCGCAACCGTGCACCAGCCGTATACGAGCGATACGTATGGAATGAGTGCAAGCGTCGCGCGGAGCTTGCGGCCGGCGAGGTAGTAGAGCGTCGCAGCGACCGCAGCAAAAATGGCCAATAGATCGCCGAACAGTCTGCTCGGGAGACCGAATGGTGCGATTTGGCTCGTGACACCGTTGCTGCCGACGAGTGCCGGTACCGCAACAATTGCAGCGCCGACGATTCCGAGCATTACGCCAATGATCTGTCGCTGCGTGACGGTTTCGCGGAGCAACCACGCCGACCCTATCGCGACCAGTGCCGGTTGCAAGTTCACAAGTACCACGGACGCTGTAACAGTTGTGTACGACAGCGACGCGTTCCAGCTCCAGAAGTGCAGCGCGAGCACAACGCCCGCACCCGCTGCAACCAGATGCTCACGTCGCGACAACGACCACCACGCGCGCCATTCGTTGCGCCAAAATAGAATCGCAATGAGTATCGATTCTGCGATAACCAATCGCCAGAACGCGATCACTAACGGCGGTGCGGACGACAGTCGAATGAGCGGCGCCGCCCATGAAATTCCGAAGACAGCAAAGGCCAACACCACCGCAGCGTTGACGGGCGGCTTTGGTAGCGTGGCGCGCTGGTCCATCAGAAAATTTTCACTGCACCCTTGGTGTATCGCGCAGGATTGCGGCGCACATCGGCGGCCAAGCTGTCCAGCGCAGCGGTCGCGCGCAGCAATCGATCGTACAGTTCGCGGTCTACCAAAAGCTGTCCGGCTGTTCCACGTCCGGCGTTCAAATTTCGCACGAGCGAATCGACGCTCGCGGTTGCGAGGCGAATGCGATAGTAAAACGCTGTGTCGCGCTGCAGCCTTGCGAGCACACCATCACGATCGTTGATCAACGTCGCCGCGCTGTCCAACGCGACGGCTGCACTTTGCACGCTGCCGTAGAGAGACGTATCGCGCATCAATCTGCCAAGCGTCCCGTTGCGTCCCTGCACCAACGTCAGCATCTGATCGGCGCGGCGTACTGTTCGCAGCAGCGTGTCGTATAGCGCCGCATTCGTGAACAACTTTCCCACGGTGCCTTCACCGCCCTTGAGCCGCGTCGCGAGCGTGCGCAGTTCGCGACTCACGCCGCTCACTTCGCGCATTGCCGTGTCGGCGGCGCTAAACAGATCGCCAAGTTCCGCGAATGATTCAACATTCAGCGTGTCAGCCGCCGCAAGCGGGCGCCGCTTTGGCGTACCTGGAGTGAAATCAAGCACACGATCACCAAGTAAACCGAGCGCGCGCACTCGGCTCCGCGAATCATCACGCAGCAAGGCAAAATGCTCCGCTTTCATCCGAATTCGCGCGGCAACAACGGTCGTCGAATCCTGTCGCGCGTTGATCACTACCAGCTCGGAGATCACGCCAGCAGGCAGTCCGGCCACGGTTACCTGACTACCTGCGCGCAGCCCCAGTCCATCCACGAGTCGCACAGTGAATTCAACCGGTGTGCCAAATATTGAACCGACTGAATCCAGTCGAACAATCGCGAACAGAATCAACGCGAGCGCTGCAGCGGTAAACAGGCCGACGCGCAGTTGCATCCAGCGCATTTGACCAGGCTCTGGTCGTAGACTCATGCCGCCGCCAGAAATGACTGCGTGTATGGCTCATCGCTGTTGCGCATTGCATCTGGCGCACCTAAGAAAGCGAACGAACCCTCGTGCAAGAGACCCACGCGATCAGCGATGCGCATCATGGCACGCACATCGTGCGACACGACGACGCTGGTGACCTGGAGCTCGCGTTGCAAACGTTGCATGAGATCCGTAACGGTCCCGCTGGTGAGCGGATCGAGGCCCGCAGTGGGTTCATCGTACAGGAGCAGCGTCGGACGGTTGGCAATGGCACGCGCGATACCAACACGCTTTCGCATGCCGCCAGAGAGTTCAGCCGGTAGCCGTTGCGACACCTGACCGGCAGCGAGGTCAACCAACTCAAGCGTCTCACTTACACGAGTCGAAATTTCAGCGTCAGACATCTCTCCCGCTTCGCGCAACGCGAACGCGACATTCTCGAACGTCGTGAGAGAGTCGAAGAGCGCCGCACCTTGAAACACCATTCCAACATCCGCGCGCAGCTCACGGAGTTGTTTAGGCGTTGCATCACGCAGCGAGGTGCCATGTACGGTCACCATTCCACGATCGGGTGCTTGCAAACCAAGAATCAATCGCAAAAGCGTCGACTTGCCTGTCCCAGATTCGCCAACAACCGCCAGCATTTCCGCGCGCGCTACAGTGATCGAAACGTTCGTCAGTACCGGTCGTTGAAAGGCGACTGACAC
>JANNWU010000232.1:0-28233 GCA_031408755.1 Gemmatimonadaceae bacterium
ACGATGTTCTGCGGCGTGGTACGCTTGAGCCACCGCGTGTAGATGAACACGTAAAAGTAAAATCCCGCGAGCGCGAGCAGCGCAGTGAGATCATTGACGTACATCGCGAGCAGCCACGTTGCGGTAGCGGCCAGCATGATGCCAAATGACAGGACGGCGATCGGTGTCATCCGTCCGCTTGGAATTGGCCGCAACTTGGTGCGCGACATCACGTTGTCGATGTCGCGATCGAGATACATGTTGACAGCGTTCGCGCCGCCGGCCATCAGGTATCCACCGAGCATGACAATGCACAGTAGGCCGAAACTTGGCTCGCCTGCGATGTACATCGGCGCAGCAGTTGTCAGGAGCAACAACGAGATGATGCGCGGCTTGGTGAGCATCACTAAATCGCGCCACAGCGGTCGCGCAACGACCAGTTCCTGCGTCAGCGCTGGCGTCGTCATGCTGTTGCACCTGCCATTTGCGGTGCACGCGGTCGCACCAATGCTCCAACCGCTGCACCATCGGCGGGTGGGTTCTTCGCGCGACGCGCAGCATACGTGAGTGCAAGTGTACTCACCCAGAGCAGCACACCCGTGGCCTGATGCAACGACCGTATCACGATCGGGAATCCGCCCAGCACCATCAGCGCACCAAAGACGATCTGCAGCACAACCACGGCGGCGCTGACTCCGGCCAACATCGTGACGGTGCGATGCTCTCGGCGACGCATAAGGAGAATTGCCATTACTACGACGTGCAATGCTGTGACGTACGCTAAGACGCGGTGCGTGAGTTGAATGTGCTGTGCGCCGCCGCCAAGCGAGCCGGCGCCACAGAGTGGAAATCCGACGCATGCCACCGCAGCACCAGTCCACTTTGCGACCATCCCACCCATCATGACCGTGACAAGTGCGAGCACCGCTGCAACCGTTGTTGCGCGCACTGTTTTGTCGCTGACGAATCGGTCGGACAGGGCGGTGAGAGACGGCATACCGCCGGCGCGCATCCATGCCACGCACAGAGTTGCCAGCAGCGACATGGCCACCGCTTTGTGCGCCAGCGTCGCCCACCATTCATTGCGGTAGTTGACTGTGACGGCGCCGAGTGTGGCCGCCGTGATCACGATACCGAGCGCCAGTAGTGCAGCGCGCAAAACACCGCCTTTACCGCCAACGCCGACTGTCGCGCGGCGGAGAACGGCGAAGATCAGAAAAACAGCAACGACGGTCGAGAGTGTCGCGGCGAAGTAGCGATGCATGACCTCGATCACCAGATCGGGTCGATCAAACGGCGGAAACCAGTAGCCGTAACACTTGGGCCAATGATCGCCACAGCCCATGCCGGAGCCGGAGATTCGCACGAAGCCGCCGAAAATCACGTGACCGAGTGCGGCGAGCAGTGCGACGCCAGAAAGTCGACGTAAGAGCATCATGTTGCTGCCTGCGTGACGATCGGTGCGGGTGGTGGAGCGCTTTGGTGCGCCTTGATGGCACGATGTGTCGCGAACAACAGCACGACCAAGGTCGCGGCAGGCAACACAACCCAAAATACCTCGGCAGCGCGACGGATCGGCGGCAGCGTATGGGAATGCTCGACAGCGGCACCAGCGGCGAATGCGGAGCGCAAAATGAAACGATGCGCGATCACACAGAGCACGACGGCCGCCCAGAAGATCGTCATAGCGATCATCGAAAACGGGGTTACGGAAGACAACTACAGCTGACCAGAGACGAAGGGCAGGCTGACGCTGAAAGTTCGCGGTTTTGAACGGGGATTGGTAGGCGCGTTGCGGAGGATTGAGCAGGGGCGTAGCCTAGCTCGCATGTCCGCTGCCCCCACACCTACCCTCCGCCGGCAACTTGGCCTGTGGAGCGCCATCGCCGTCTTGGTCGGTTCGACGATCGGCTCGGGAATCTTTCGGTCGCCGGCTGGGATCGCGGCGAAGCTTCCTGGCCCGCTGCCGTTGATGGCGGTGTGGATCGCGGGCGGTATCGTGGCGCTTTGCGGCGCACTGACACTGGCAGAGATCGCGGGCGTGTATCCGAAGACCGGCGGGCTGTACGTGTATATCCGCGAAAGCTGGGGACGAATGCCGGCGTTTTTGTTCGGGTGGTCAGAGTTCGTGGTGATTCGCGCTGCATCAATGGGCGCGGTCTCGCTGACGTTCGCGGAGTACGCGCTTCGTGTCAGCGGCTTTGATCCGGCGGTCGCGCCGTACAGCGATTGGTCGCACTATTTAGCGGCGCTCGCCATCGCGCTCACGTCGATTTTCAACGTGCTTGGCGTGAAGTGGGGCAGCTTGGTGCAGAACATTACGACGATCGCCAAATACGGCGGCTTGGCTTTCATTATCACGTTGGCTTTTGCGTTGGGTCTTCCGGAAACGGGCGGCCATTTCACTCCTGCTGCGCCCACGGGAAGTTTCGCGCTTGGTGCGTTTGGTCTTGCACTCGTGAGCGCGTTGTGGGCGTTTGACGGATGGGCGGATTTGAGTTTTGTGGGCGGCGAAGTGAAAGATCCGCAGCGCGTGTTGCCGAAGGCGTTGATCATTGGGACGCTCTCGGTGGTGGTAATTTACTTGCTTGCGAATCTTGCATATCTGTCAGTGTTTACGGTGCAAGAGATTGCGCAGTCGCGGTTGATTGCTGCGGATGTTGCGAAGAAACTGGTGGGTGATTGGGGCGTCACATTTGTTGCGGTGACGGTGATGCTTTCAACATTCGGTACGCTGAACGGCACACTGCTTACGGCACCGCGCATCTTTTTCGCAATGGCAGATGATGGGTTGTTCTTTCGGGCACTCGCGAAGGTGCATCCAAAGTATGAGACGCCGTGGGTCGCGATACTGATGTGTGCGGTGCTTGGAATTGTGTTTGTGCTGTTGCGCAGTTTTGAACAATTAGCAGACGCGTTTGTCACAGCGATCGTGCCGTTCTATGCGCTGGGTGTTGCGAGCGTCTACGTGCTGCGCCGGAGAGCGGGCTACGCGCCTCCGTTCAAGACGCCGGGGTATCCGATTGTACCAGCGTTGTTTATTGCGTCATCGGTGTTCTTGATCGCGAATGCGTTGTACGACGCGAGTAGTCGGTGGGCAACGCTCGGCGTGTTCGGCGCGATTCTAGCGGGAATTCCGGTGTATTACTTGGTGTTTAATCGGCGTCGAGGATCGGTTTAGGTTGGTGCGTTGGTGCGTTGGTGCGTTGGTGCGTTGAATCGGTACGCGGTGCGCGAGTTTGAGTTGGTATTCGATACCGCCTAGCTGAGTGTTCGCTCGGGCGAAGAATTGTGGTGTTTTGTGTTGATTGCTGCGAGTGATTGATTGGCGATCGGGCTTTGCTCAGGACGTTTTTGCGGGCACTTGGTGGCTTGCTGTTGGTTGATTTGCGGAGTGCGTGGAACTGCTTTTCGCAAGGCGCTGCGCGCCCGCAAAAACGCTAAACTGCTATGGCGCAAAACTGCAACGGCGTGAAACAGCAACGGCGTGAAACAGCAACGGCGTGAAACAGCAACGGCGTGAAATTTCATTGGCGTAGCACTGCAGCGGCGTGAAACATCATTGGCGTGAAACAGTAACGTCGTGTAACAGCAACGGCGTTTAACTTCATTGGCGTATAACTGCAACGGCGTGGAACATCATTGGCGTGGAACAGCAACGGCGTGGAACTTCATTGGCGTAGCACTGCAACGGCGTGGAACATCATTGGCGTGGAACAGCAACGGCGTGGAACATCATTGGCGTAGCACCGCAACGGCGTGAAACTTCATTGGCGTAAATATAGAAACGGTGTAAAACGGCAATGACGCACGGCATCGATGGCGGAAATGGCCGTAGCAGAGACAGTGAAGGCAGAAACAGCAGCGACGTAGAACAGCAAATTGGCTGAGAACAAGTGGTAGTAGAGCATTCCGAGAAGCTTTCTGATGCAAACACCGTTGAATAGTTGCGGACCTGGCGATGGTCTTTGCGGTGGGACATTTCGCGTCGTGTTTTCAGGCACTGTTTGCGGGTAGCGGACGCACTGGTAGCAACAAAGCATAGTTTGTGCTCAGCCACGTGGCTCGTGATTTGAGCGCGCAAATCGGAGGGCGTGTGGTGCGCGAGAACGAAGTGAGCCGGCACATTATTGCCTCCGCGATTGAGGTTCTGCGCGAACTCGGTGGCCCGGGTTTGCTGGAAATGGCGTACGAAGAGGCTCTCGAAGCGGAACTCTCATCACGCGGTTTCGTCGTGCGACGTCAAGTGCTGTTCCCAATCAAATTCAAAGGGCGCATTCTGTCGCGAGGCCTACGCATCGACATGATTGTTGATGGTCTCGTGATTGTGGAATGCAAATCAACCGCTGCGCATCACAGTGTCTTTGCAGCGCAAGCACTGACCTATCTTCGCCTGAGTCAGCTCCGCCTAGCACTCGTCATCAATTTTTCAGCTATCCCATTTCGCACCGGCATCCGTCGCATCGTCAATCAACTACCGACGTAACGAATTCGCCGATTCATCAGTTGAGCGCGTCGGCGTTTTCCTCCTGCGCCGTCTCGCGAAATCGCAGTTCCGCAGTTGTGCAGTCCTGCAGTTGTGCAGTTGTGCAGTTCCGCAGTTCCGAAGTTATGCGTTTCTGCGTTTCTGCAGTTGTGTAGTTATGCAGTTGTGCAGTTGTGCAGTTCCGCAGTTCCGCAGTTCCGCAGTTCCGCAGTTTTGCGCCTTTGCGGGCGCGAAGCGCCTTGCGTCAACGCCGTTGCCCGTCCAGCCGTTGCCCGTCCAGCCGTTGCCCGCCCAGCCGTTGCCCGCCCAGCCGTTGCCCGCCCAGCCGTTGCCCACCCAGTCGTTGCCCACCCAGTCGTTGCCCGCCCTGCCGTTGCCTGCTCAGTCGCCGTTCTCGCTGCGCTGAATCTCACTGCCGTCGTTCGGAGTACCCGAACTACCGCCGTCAGATCACACATCTGTTCATAGCTGAAAAACCTTCCCCTCTCGCCGGCGCAACCATCATTAGCGAGGCGCCACTTCTGAAGCGCATCAGAGCCAGAGTATCATCAAAAAACAGCCCACAGACCCATGCTCGCCACTGCTCGAAGGCCTTTTAAAAACAAAAGGGCGGACCCCAATGGAGCCCGCCCTTTATGCATCGCAATGCTAACTACCGAGGTTTACTTCTTCGCGACGGTCGACTCGCCAAGGAAACGCTTCGAAACGATGAACACGAAGTACGCGACAATCACGAAGTTCAGCAGCGCGCCGAGCACGGAGCCGATCTGGAAGGGGCCGACGGCCAACTTCTGCCATTCGCCGCCTGGGATCACCAGACCAACGATCGGCATCAACAATCCATCGACGATTGCCTTCACCAATTCGCCGGCCTTTCCGCCGATAATGACGCCGAGCGCCAAACCAATGACGCCGTATTCTTTCAGAAATGCCTTGAACTCGCCCACTGTGCACCTCGACTGTGAATGTCTGAACGCGTTGATCCAGCGTACAGCGCCGAATCATTTCATGCCGGTTTGCAGACAGCGCTGCGCCAATCGGTCAAGCCGGAAGCGAGCAGTCTAACGGACTCTGCATGTAACGCCAGCGCTAATCTCATTTCGATAACTGACTATCGAATAACAGAACGGAGCGCTGTCGTACCTGCTCGGCTCGCGACGATCTGCGCGCCATCCGTCAGCTTAACCGACAGCCGGCTCGCATCGTGGGGGGAAATCGCTTCGATGCAGCCGATGTTGATCAGATGTGAGCGATGAATTCTCAGAAATCGCGCCGCGTCGAATCGGCGCTCGAGTTCGCTAAGCGTAATGTACAGGAGATGACGACGTCCGCTGAAATGCAACGCGACGTAATCGTCCTCAGCTTCACAGCGGATGAGATCGTTGACCAGCACCGGAATAATTCGACCGCGGTCGCGCACAAAGAGACGCGTGAGAGGCGAGCTGTCCACGGACACGGCGGTCAGCCGATCACGCGCCGACGTCTCACCATCCGCAGCTGAGCTGCTCGGTCCTAAGGCGCCGGTTGGTGCGGCCCGTTCGCTCGCAAGGCGCTCCAACTGAGGACGCGCGCGGTCCAACGCCTTCGCGAGTCGTGGCGCTCCAAAGGGTTTGCGTAGATAGTCGAGCGCGCCGAGTTCGAACGCGAGCACGGCATGATCATCAAACGCAGTCGTAAAAATCACACCGACTTCAAACGGTAGACGCTCGAGCAGTGCAACGCCGCTCATGCCAGGCATCTGAATGTCGAGCAAGAGCAGTTCTGGACGCTGCTTCAACGTTACCGCAAGCCCTGTTTCGCCATCACCTGCGATACCGACGACATCGATCCAGTCACACGCCGACACCATGCGTGCCAAGGCTTCGCGGGCCACCGGTTCATCTTCAACGATGACAGCGCGCACTCGGGGCAGATGTGCGGCGCTCACCGTTGAGCACGATGGGCGGGAAACTCGAGTTCAATCCGGAATCCTTGATGTGGCGCAGTGACGATTCGGTGCGTGGCACCTTCGCCAAATTGAGATTCCATCCGCTGCGTCACCGCACGGAGCCCAACACCGCGCGATGCAACGGCAGTCAGTTCAGTTGAGCCGACACCATCGTCTACAACAGAGAGAGTCACGCGACCCAGAGCCTCTGAGACGATGATCGTGATACGGCCAGCTCCTATGCGCGGTGCAATACCGTGTTTGACTGCGTTTTCCAAAAGTGGTTGGAGCGAAAAGGGCGGAACGAGACAATCGAGAGCATCATCGTCCATCGCCGCCGTGATGTTCAACCGATCACCCAGACGCAGTTGCTCCAACCAAAGATAATCCTGCGAGAATCGCCACTCCTCTTCGATGGTGACCAGTTCGATTTGTTCACGATCCAGCCGAAGTGCATACCGAAAGAGTGTGGACAGTCGTTCGAGTGCGTGCTCAGCCTGTGCAGGATCGGAATGCAAAAGCTGAGTCACCGCATGTAGTGCGTTAAACAAAAAATGCGGATTGATTTGCGCCCGCAGCGCATGCAGCTCGGCTTGCACGCGGAGATAGTTCGCACGATCAGCGGCGGCTTGAAACTCACGCGATCGTCGCAGATTCCGGATGGTATAGCTCACGCCGGCGATCATGATGTACACAAACACACCCGACAGCCACTGCCACGGGATGACGGTTCGCATCGCGATCGCGCGTGCCACTTGGTCGCCGTCACCTGACTCAAGACCCATAAGTACGAAACCGGCCCACAGCGACGCAAAGCAGATCGCGCAGACGCCGTGCACAATTACGAATCGCCAAGCGCTTGCTGCAGGTAACACCAAATGTCTGCTTAGCTGCCAGACACCAAATCCAAGTGCCCACGGTGCAACGACGTTCAGTGTTCCCGCGATTGCGGCTCGGTGCCAATTCAGCTCGCCGCCGCTCTGCAAACCGATCGCGACTGCGTTGAGCGCCGCGACGGGAAGCCAACAGAGTGTGTAGAGTAGCGTTGCCCGTCGCGGTGTCATGACTGCGAACGCACTTGGCGGTGCCAATGAGGACAGTGGCAGTGCTTCCTTCAGCGGCGTGCGCACGTCTGTCACGGTGCGCCGAGACCTCGGTTCAAGCGGTCCGTGATGAACGCAATGTCCGAGCGGCCCCAGCGCGGGCCTAACGCACCCGGGTTGTCTGACGCGAGTGCGGCTTGCGCGCGGGTGAAATAATCCTTCGCGACCGTCATACCGCCGCCCCACTCCTCAGGGGTGTACAACGCACTCATGCCCGCTAGCAACAGCACGCGCGGATTCTGTGAGCCCATTCCGCGCGCCTGTGTCATCAAGGAGGAACTCGCCATACCAAACGATTGCTTCTTCGACAGATCGAGCCCGATACGTAGTCCATAGACGCTACTGCGCAAAGCAAACGTTTCCGCCAACGGCATCCGCGTGCCAGACACTTCCAGCATTCTGTCAGCATCTTCAAGCATGCGCTGCAATCGTTCCGGTTGCGCCGTTGGTTGAATTAGCTCCACCAGTCGGTAAATCGCAAATCCGCGGTAGTGCATTAGCCATGGCTCGTTCGCGGTGACCACCAGCGCACGTTCAAGTCTGTCGATGGTCGCGATCAGGGAACTGCTGTCGCGCTGTTCGTACGCCGAGTCAATGGCTGCGCGACTTGATTGAATGAGCGCGACAGGTGCTTGCGCCGCCACCGTGGATGCGATGCTGAGGAAAGTTGCGATGGTGAGCAGTGTGCGTGGCATTGTGATCAAATCTCCTTACGGTTGACGTGCGGTGATGGCGAGATTGCATCCAACAAACAGACTGCGAACAAACACGCTTTGAACAAACTGACGCTGCGAGAAGTCACGGTTCCATATGACATCCTGTGTATTGCGTCGATTGAAAACGTTGCCAACGCCAGCGAAGACGACGCCGAACCCTCGCGGGCCAACCGTCATCGTTCGACTGATCGAGAGATCGGTGCGTGCAATTGGCGCTAAACGCTGGGCGAAAGAAGCGGCGTAGATTGGTGTGCGCATGCTACCGCCAGCGTCATCGCTGCCAGTGATGTCCGTGTATGGACGACCGGTCGCAAAGCGCGAACCGACATTGATTGTCACGTTGCGCGATAGCGCCCAGTCAGCGATCAGCGTCGCCGTATGCGTGATGTCACTCGGCGAACGCACGATCAGTCCGGTGCGTGGGTCAGTTCGTCGAGCGCGGATAAAGCTGTACGTTGCACGCCACTCCGCACCGAGCACATTCCGCCGCCGCGCGAACAGGTCGACACCAATCGCGTCGCCGCGACCATTTCGTCTTGCGCGAAACGCAGGATCAAGTTGTACCAGATTTGTCCAAGACTTCTGCCACAGTTCAGCGCGCAGAAAGTTCGCTCGTGTGCTGAATTGTGCTCCAACAATCGCGTGACGTGCGCGTTGAAATGGCAGAGTATTCGTCGCCCCCAATCCACGCGCGAGATAGGTGGGATCCGCAAGTTGTGAGAACCACCCCCACGCCGCAGTGATCGCCACCTGAGGTGTTGGCATCCAGGCGAATGAGAGACGTGGGTCCAGCACTGGTGATGTCGCAAATCCAGAAGCCTCACGACGGACACCAGCCGTCACACGAAGCGAGTCACGCAGTGCGATACTCATTTCACCAAAGAGAGCTCCACGCACTTCGGCACGATCAAAATCAGCGACTGCGCGCGCTGCGTTTGTGCTATCCGTAACCTGTGCGAAAAACTGTGCTGCGAGACGTTCGATTTCCGCACCGGCGCGCCATTCCAATCGCGTGATCGGCCGCCATTCCAGGCGCAGCAGCGACTGGAGTGAATGAAGCGTCGTACCAAGTGCCGCTGCTCCGAAGTCTTCGTTGCGGATCAACCCCGATGACGACGCGTTCGCGAAGAGAGTGAATTTCTCAGTCGAATCGTTCAGCGAGACCACAGCGATATGCGTGTTGCGGTTCGTTCGAAACGCGAATCCACCCTCTGAATCGCCAATGTTGATTCCAAGCGTGTTGGTCTGACGAAGCGCGAACAGTTTTACGCTGCCGGTCTTGCGATACGCCCACCCGACGTTGCCGCTCAGTGTGCCGCCGTTTGGCACCGGCTCAAAACCGCGCGGATTTCCGTTGACAGCGGTTATCGGTGCAATGGTGTTGCGACTGATCGTACCTGCAATGCCGATGCGATGTGGAAGTGTGAGCCCGGCGCTGAGCGCGGCGCCCGCCATGCTCAGATTGCCGTTTACAAATGACGCGGCAGGCCGCGCTTGCGAGTACAAGTCAATGATCCCGCTCATCGTGTTGCCCCGCCGCACGTCGAAGCCACCAGAACTGAACGAAATACGATCAAGCAGAAAGGGATTTACCGTCGCAGCGACGGATCCCGCTGGTGTCACCGTTTCGATTGTGTTGAACAGCGGCGCACCGTCAATGAATGCCCGCGTTTCGGTGACGTCTCCACCACGCGTGGTAATACCATTCCCCTCGTCCGCGAGTTGTACGCCGGGCAGCGTTTGGATAGCGCGGTTTACGTCAGCGTTGCTCCCTGGTGTGGTTGCAACCTGGAGCGGTGTAAGCGTCGCCGTGCGCTCCGTGCTCGCTACGTACTGGCTGGCCGCGACCGTGATCGCAGACAGCTGTGGCGGCAGTGCATCAAGAGTGAGCGCGACGCTCGTATCGGACCATGTGCCGCGTAAAAGAGTGCGCTGCAACGGGTGATAACCGATTGCGCGCATCGTGAGCACCACGCTGTCATTTTGCGGCACCGTCAGCCGGAAGTTGCCGAGCGTGTCGGTGCGTGCACCCTCGAGCGTCAGCGCATCAACTACGATGATACCGACTAGCGGACGATTTACCTTGCCCCGAACAATGCCCCGGATCGTGATCGTGCGACCCGCACTTGGTGTGCTCACCGCACTCTGCGCATGCTGCGTGAGCGGGATACAGAAGATCGCAAGAGCGGCAACAGTGCGGATCACAACAAAGGCTCCAGTGAGGGACACGGGAGCCTACGACACGGAATGCGATCCGAGTGTCAGTGATTCGGCGAACAGGCGATTTGGCTCGGTGAGTGGAGAAACAGCTACATCAATCCGCCACCGTTCGCCTTTCGCCACGCGTCACTGTCAATGAGAACCACGCCCAGCGCCGGTCACGTTGGGACGCCAGCAACGCTAAAACACAGAGAACTTGAGGTAGCGGCGCGGGTCTTTCTTGAAGTCAGCGGTTACGCTATCCAATCGCGTCACTAGGCGGCGGACATCGTTGTACAGCGCGGTATCTGTGAGCAACTTTCCGGCGGTACCTTCGCCGCGCTCCAGCCGAGACATCGTCGTGTTTAGCGATTGGATCGTACGTCGAAGCGAGTCTGTGATCGCGGCAACGTTCGCACTTGCCCGACCAGCGTTGCGCGTGAGACTATCGACACGCATTGAATCGAGCGCACTGGTTGTCCGCTCAAGTGAGCGCAACGAACGATTGACGCTCGTCATCGCCGCAGTGAGCTGCACATTCTGCGCAAGAATCACCGTATTCAGCTGCTTCGTGAGCGCGCTGGTGCTGCTCAGAATCGCGCGAATATCTTCAATGCCACCACTGTCAGCAAGTTGACGACGCAGCGGGAGCGTAATGCCACGAATGTCTTTTGCAATGGAGTCGCCAGTCGCAATCACCTCATCCGTGGTTGCGCCACTCTTACTCACTACGATGCTGTCGCCCTCAGCGATGAAATCTTTCACGCCGATGATCGGTTCAATCGCAATCGCGCGATCACCAAAGAAACCGACAGGTATTGACTGCGCGGTACTGCCCTTCGGCACTCGGAAGCCTTTCGTCATGCGCAACGTCACGCGCACTGTGCCCTGTGGATCGTACTCAACATCAGCAACTGATCCAGCCGTCACGCCAGCCAGCAACACGGGCTGACCTGGTTTCAATCCGGCGCCCCACGGGAATCGCGCAAATAATGGATAGCCTTTACCAAGGCTCCCGCGAACGAGCCAAATAGATCCAAAGACCGCAATTGCGCCGCCAATGAGCAGCAGCAATCCGACCAGAACTTCACTGGAGCGCTTCATGCCTGAATAAATGGTGCGAGGAGCGCCGCGATGATGGCGTCGTACACGAGAATCGCGACGGAAGTAATGACGACAGCTTTAGCGGTTGAGCGCCCCACGCCCTCGGCGCCAGATCCACTGACGTACCCTTCATAGGTGCAGACCAGCGCAATCGCGGCACCAAAGCCAATCGACTTGATCACGCTGTACCACAACTGAAAAGGAATAAACGCGAGTTGCAAACCCGCTTTAAAATCGAGCGGCGTGACATCTGTTGCGAGAATCAGCGTAAGAAATGCGCTGACAATTGCCATGAAGTTCGCGATCACCACCAGCACCGGCACCATGATGAGTGCAGCGAACAACCGTGGTACCGCGAGAAACGCAACTGGATCAAACGCTAAGGTTTCGAGCGCGTCGATCTGCTCTGTGACGCGCATCGTTCCAATTTCAGCCGTCATCTTCGCACCGACGCGGCCTGCTAACACCAGCGCGGTAAGTAGCGGCCCAAGTTCCAGCACAATCGACTGACGAACAATGAGTCCAATGACACTTAACTGCACGCCCGGAAACAACTGGTAGCGTGTCTGAAAGGCCGAGACGGCTCCAAGAAACGCGGCGACAATGACAACGAGCGGCAGTGAATCGACGCCAATGCTGCGCATCTGCTTGATCAGCTCTGGAGCCCACGTTTTCACTTCGCGAAAGCCGCGACCGATGTCGCCCACGAACTGCGCGAATCGTCCGGTATGCGCCAGCTGTTCCAGCCCCAGTACACCAAGTGCGCGTAAGGCACGAATTGGTAGAAACTCAACGTCGGCAACCTTGGCCAGCTTCGGCGGCGGCGTGTGCGAACCGTCGCTCACGTGCGCACACGCCACAACAAAATCGCGCCTGCGACACCGAAGATCAGACTCGGTATCCATGCAGCCAGATCGGGCGAGATCAGTCCTTTGCCGCCAAAACCGCGCATCAAATTGACCAGCAGAAGAAAGACAACCGTTGTGAGCAAGCTGACACCAATACCCCATGCAGCACCACCGCGCTGCGTGCTCGTAGCGAGCGGTGCGGCAAATAATAAAATGATCACGCACGTCACCGGGATGGCGAGTTTTAGCATCCGTTCGACTTTCAACGGATTCACGTCGAGCCCCGAGCGTTGCAATGCTCGAATGTAGCGGCCCAGCTCCCGCCAGCCCATATCGGCAGGGGCTTTGGTTGCTGCATTCAGCTCAAACGGCCGCTCAGTAAAACTCTTGTCCAACAACGAATCGTACGAAAACACCACGTTTACCGTGGGGCTCGGCATGACGTGCAAGTGTCCTCGTACCATCATCCAATACGCGTTCCGGCGATAAAACGCTTGCTCCGCAATGCTATACGTTGTCGGCAACTTGGGGCCGGTGCCGAGCCGTTCGACTTCGACATTTTCGATCATGTTACGCGCGGCGTGCAGTGCACCGATCTTGTACGTGCGACCTTCGCCAGTTGCAAACGCAAAGTTGTAGCGTTCACCGGTGTCCTTGAACTTTTGCTCTTGCAGCAAGTTCAACTTTTTCTGATTCAACGGCGGGATGATCACATTCAGCGAGAACCCGATACACATCGCGAAAATTGCACCGAGCGTCAGTGGCCGGATGAATCGGTGAAACGAAATTCCGCTCGCTTTCGCCGCCGTAATCTCGGAGTAGCGCGTGAAGGCACTGACGGTAAATACCGTCGCAAAGAGCACCGCGGCTGGCAGCACCTGAAACATTGTTTCCGGCACGCCATAGATGTAACTGACCGCGATATCGCGCGCAGGAATCTGCCGCTGTAGATAAGTGTCGAGCTTCTCGGTCAGATCGATAATCACGATCAGAATCGGAAAGCCGAGCGCCGTTATCAGAAAAATCCGCAGAAACTCTTTCAGGACGTACCGATCAAGTGCGCGCATGCGTTAGCGGTCGGTGACAGGCATCGGCGCGGCGCGTCGTGCTGACGGGCGCAGCGAAAGGAACCACGTCCGAATACGATCTTTCACATCATCCCAATCGCCGCCACGAGCAGTACTGGCTTCGCGGCCCATTCGCACGAACAGGAACACACCAACAATTGTGAATACCACATTCGCACCCCACATCGCGACCCATGGCGGCAGCACGCCGTCATCAGCCATCGACTCGCCAGCAATGAGGCAGATGTAATACAGCGCGAACACGCCAAGACTGGCGCCAATCACCAACCCAACGCCGCCGCGCGGAAAACGCAATGCGATGGGCGCACCAAGCAGCACGAACACGATGCACGCTACCGACAGCGCAAACTTCTTGTGAATCTCCACCGCATACTGCGACCACGTCGCCCGCGCAATCGTCGCACGCTGTATCGTCTGCTCAATGGATGATCCAAGTCCGGTGGATGCCATTGACGCCGAAATCGAAGTGGATTGAATCATTGATTGAATCGGATCTTCCACACGACCGGTCGATGGTGCCGCCATGCCGGAATTCATTCCAACATTCGCACCGCCGTTCCCACTGGCATTGACGCCAGCGTTGACGGCCGTTGCCGGTTGGTCGTTTGGCGTCACAATCGGCGCAATGGTGGGGCTGGACGTAACTGGTGCGGAGGCGGACGTTCCCCGAGCGCGCTTCGTCGTATCTCCACGGTTGAACATCCCAGCAATCGCTGCGCTTGCGGCACAGTAGTAGCGACCAATGCCGGGCGACGCCTGCGCCAACGAATCGTAGCGGGGCAGTGAATCCACCACACCGCGTGTCAGTGCGCGAATTGCACGCTTCTGCAACTGCGCCGCACTGCGCGTCTGTACATACAAATCTTTCTCAGCACTGAACACCTGCTTCTGCATTTCGCAGACGCCCATTTCACGTTCCGATTTGTAGCTGTCGCCACTGTCGCGTGAAAAACTGTTTGCAACGCCACGCACCGTAATGCGATCCGTATCGTACGAAAGACGTGACATCTGCGTGGGTGTCGCAGTGGGAATCTCCGTCATCGTGCCGTGAAATAGCACAAGACTGAGATCGCCGGTGCCCTGCACAAACGCGATTTCACCACTGTCGGCGACAATCGTGCGGCGCTTAGTCCCATCGCCGAAATCGTAGATCACCACTTGGTGCATTCGATTGTTTCGCTTGTCGATTCGAGCGGCGCGCAGAAAGAGGCGACCTGGCACAATGTCGTTGATGACCTGTTCGCGGAGCGCGAAGGTCGGTTTGGTCCGGCCAATGTCTGTCTGCAACGTGCGCAGGCGATGGTTCGCTGCCGGCAACACCATGTCATTAAAGAGCACCATGCCGAGTGCCAGCACAGTCGCGCCGCCGAGTATGGGCGCCATGACCCCATTCATCGACACGCCGCTGGCTTTGAGGGCGGTAATCTCGCTTTCTGACGCAAGGCGGCTGAACGCGTACAGCACCGCGACCAACACGGCCATCGGTAATGTCATCGCCACCGTGAAGGGCAGCGCGAGCATGAAGAACTCCGCAATCACACTGCTCGGCAGACCCTTACCCACCAAATCGCCAAAGCGCTTCGCGATGAAGTTCAACAACAGGAGCGACGTCAGCGCCGTGAGCGCAAATGCGAGCGGCCCGAAATGCTCTCGGAGGACGTAGCGACTGAGGATCTTCACGGCGAAGGGACGGGGAGGTACTGCGCTCTGCTAGCGGGCCGTATATTCGACGCCCGTGGCACACGATTCAAGCCTAATTGTGACACGGGGTTAAGTGTCGGGTTCCGTGTCACTTTCTGCGACCGGTGCCACTCGGCTTTTTTTGGACCTTCTCGCCAACGTTCAGTGTCTCTGATCGCCATGCCAATGCATCGCCTCCGCATCTCCGCTTCGTACGCGGTCGTCCTTCTCGGCCTTGCCGCGTGCAGCGGTGAATCGTCACGTGCGGCCGCTGGTCCGGGGGCCGATTCGCTTCGCCTGCGTTCTGCGGTGGGCTTCGGCGGTGCCGCGTCGATGCAGTATCTGCTTGCGGCGATGAAGTTCGGCACGCGCGTGCCCGGATCGCCTGGTCACATTGCCACCGGCGACTGGATTGTAATGGAAATGCGCGCTCGCGGCGCCGAAGTCATTGAGCAGCGCTGGACGCACACCACGAAGGCGGGGACGGCGCTCCCAATGCGAAACATCATCGCGCGCTGGAATCCAACCGCCGCGCAGCACGTGCTATACGTGACGCATTGGGACACTCGGCCTCGCGCCGAATCCGCGGCGCTGCCCAGCGATCAGGTGAAGCCGATTCCCGGTGCGAACGATGGCACGAGCGGAATCGCGCTTTTCCTCGCCCTAGGCGACGCGCTGAAAGCGAAGCCTCCAACCGTTGGCGTCGACCTCGTATTTGTGGATGGCGAGGACTACGGCGAGTTCAATCCCACGGAAGTGGATGTTTTCATTGGATCGAAGCATTTCGCCGCGAATCTGCCTTCCCCAGACTACAAACCGCTGTTCGCCGTGGTGTGGGACATGATTGGCGATCGCAGCCTGCAGATCTTTCAGGAAGAGATCTCGCTCGGTTTTGCGCCAGAAGTGGTCGCGCGGGTGTGGAGTACAGCCGAGTCGCTGGGCTACGCCGGGAGCTTCATTCAGCGTCCGAATGGCGGCGTGCGAGACGATCATGTCGCGCTGCAAGCGGTGGGGATCAAAGCGATTGACGTGATCGATATCGCGTATCCGTATCACCACACGCTGGAAGACACTCCAGACAAGGTGAGTGTCGAGAGCCTGCAGATTGTCGGCACGGTCGCGCTGGCGCTGATCCGCGATCTGGGCTCGAAGTAGCGCGGCGTGAACTGGTTGCGCCGGCTGAACAGCGGGCTCTCTGCCGCAGCGCGTCCGCGCTGAGTTTCCTGCTCGGTCGCCTTGTCGCGGGAGCCTTCGTGCACCCAAGTAGTGCTGCGCGCTGAATTGATCCTCGCCGCACGAATTCGGTGGGCGTCCCCACATGATCTACCGCATGATGCTCCGGTCGACGAACTGGAGTAAGCATGCCGCTGACCTCGAGTGAGCGCAGCGCATTAAAGTGGCTCATCGCAGTAATTGTGCTAGGTAGTGGCGCGAAACTGTTGGGACAATGGCGCAATCGTGACGCAGTGTCACCTGACTCGGCACTCGCGCTGTCAGCGCAGTTGCTGGCGGTGGATTCGGTGCAGAAGGCAGCGCGCGGCGGGCGTGGTCAGGCGAAAACCGCGCGCGTGCGAAGGTCCGAGACGGAGGATTCCGAGCGTCGAGCTGGTCGCTCGCTGAAGCACCCGGAAACGAGAGCAGGAACGACGGACTCGCCGCGGCCGACACTCGCACCTCTCGACCTCGATGTGGCTGACGCGGCGAGCATGGAGCGGCTACCGCGGATTGGCCCAGCGCTGGCGGCTCGCATCGTCGCTGATCGAGCGGAGCGGGGGCCGTTCGGCTCGCTGCACGGGCTGGAACGGGTTCGCGGGATTGGTCCCAAGCTAGCTCAACTATTGACTGTGCACGTGACGTTCTCAGGCACGCCGCGTCCCTCCCCCGAACAGCACTGACCGAGCACCACCCCCGCTCGCGAATAGCTGAACACACATTTGACCCACCCGTCTTATGGAAGGACGTAACACCACCGAGATGCGGGCGATCGGGAGCACCACCTCTCGCCCGACGCCATACCGACCGACGGCGCTCACCGGCGCGTCGCCATTCAGCACATTCCTTCAGCACGTGCTGAAGGAAGGGATGCTGACGCAGGAGCAGATCGCTAAAGCAGTCAAGGATCTGGCTTCCGCGCACGGCGTCGGATCTGTTGCGCTGCACGCCATCAAGGCTGGCTTTCTCAGCGAAGTCGCGCTGCTGAAATGGTTGTCCAAACTGCACGGTATGCCAGCCGTCGATCTGCTCAAAGTGGAGCCCGACGAGAAGGTGCTGCGCGCCGTGCCGCCGGAAATGGCGCAGAAGTATCGCTTGCTGCCGCTGCGTCGTGAGGGGCAGAAGCTGACGGTTGCCATTACCGATCCGTGGAATCACGAAGCGACCGACGCACTGCGTTTCGCGACGCGCTACGAAATTTTCCCGGTGCTTGCTGGCGAGCTGTCGATGCAGACGCAGCTTGAGAAGTACTATCCGGTCAAGGTGACCACTGAAGACGAAGTGAAGTCGATGCTCGAGGACATCACGTCGGAGATGTCTGACGTTGAAGTGTTGGAGCAAGAGCAAGACGACGGTAATAGCAGCATGATGGGCATGGATGAGGCGCCGGTCGTGCGACTCATCAACGCCATTCTGATTGAAGCGGTGCAGCGCGGCGCGTCAGACATTCACTTCGAATGCTTCGAGCACGAACTCCGCGTGCGCTATCGCGTGGACGGTGCGTTGCAGGAAGTGATGAAGCCGCCGATCAAACTGCGCGCGGCGCTGGTCAGTCGATTCAAGATTATGTCATCGCTGAACATCGCCGAACGTCGCGTGCCGCAGGACGGTCGAATCAAGTTGAAGTTTGGTGGCAAGGTCATCGACTTCCGCGTGTCGACGCTGCCGACGTTGTTCGGCGAAAAGATCGTGTTGCGAATTCTCGACAAGGGCAACCTGACGCTCGATCTGGAGACGTTTGGCATTGAGCCGCGCGCCGAACGCGAGTTGATGGAAGCCGTATCCAACCCGTACGGTATGGTGTTGGTGACAGGGCCAACGGGATCGGGTAAAACGACGACGCTCTATTCGTGTCTGTCGAAAATCAACACCGGCGACACGAACATCATGACGGCCGAAGATCCGGTTGAGTACAACCTCTTCGGTATCAATCAGGTGTTGGTGCGCAACGAAATTGGTATGACATTCGCGGCCGCGCTCAAGGCGTTCTTGCGACAGGATCCGAACGTCATCATGGTTGGTGAAATTCGAGATCTCGAGACCGGATCAATTGCGATCAAGGCCGCGCTGACCGGGCACATGGTGCTCAGCACCTTGCATACGAACAGCGCGCCGGAAACGATCACGCGTTTGATGGACATGGGTTTGGAGCCGTTCAACGTCTCGAGCGCACTGAACCTGATTCTCGCGCAGCGATTGGTGCGAAAGATTTGTAAGGCGTGCCGCGAAAAATACGAGCCGACTGAGTTGGAATTTGGCGCAGCGAAGGTGAAGAGTACGACCACGTTGCGACAAATGAAATTCTCGCAGGAAGCGCTGGATGGCGCCAAGCGCGGCGCACAACCCGATGCGTTGCCGTTCCTGGAAGGACTGACGCTGGATACGGCTGTCGGCAAGTTGCCGTACTTCCGCGGCAAGGGCTGCGAGGCATGTAACGGCACTGGCATGAAGGGTCGTCAGGGTCTGTATGAAGTCATGAACATGTCGCCTGCAATTCGGAAATTGATTCTGCAGAACGCCGGCGCGGCGGAGTTGAAAGAAGGCGCGGTGGAGGAGGGCATGTTGACGCTTCGAATGGACGGCTGGCTGAAGGTCATCCGTGGCATCACGACGCTCGAGCAGGTCGTTCGCGAAACGGCGGTGTGACGCCTAGCCCCCGCAGGTAGTCACTGTCCGATCTCTCTGTTCTCACGACTCCCGACACCACCATGTCTTCGTCATTTACGCCACGCTCGCCGGGCATCATGCCGCCACACTCGCCGCCACATGGCATGAGTGCGAGTGGCGCTGCGCCTGGTGCACCTGTGTCTTACGCGCGTCCCGGTGCACCACCTGCACCCGGATCGTCAGCACCAGGATCGCCGCCAGCACCGGTTGCGGGTCTGAACCTGCGCGCGTTGCTCGAAGAGGTGATCGAGCGTGATGCGTCAGACTTGCACGTGACCGTTGGTGAGCGAGCGATGTTGCGTGTGGACGGTCACATCATTCCGGGCCGTAGTCAGCACATTCTGAGTGGCAAAGACACGTTGCAGCTGGCGTACAGCGTGTTGACGGAAGGACAGAAGAAGCGTTTCGAGTTGGATGACGAGTTGGACTTCTCGTTTGGTATCGCATCGTTGGCGCGCTTCCGCGGAAACCTGTTTAAGCAGCGCGGACAGGTCGCGATGGTCGTTCGACGTATTCCGATGACGATCCCGACATGTGAAGACCTCAAGTTACCGCCGGCGATTATCAAATTCGCTGAGAAGCCGCGTGGCTTGGTACTCGTGACTGGTCCGACCGGCTCGGGTAAGAGCACCACGCTGGCATCGCTCATCGACAAGGTGAATCGCGAACGGCAAGCGCACATTTTGACCGTTGAAGATCCAATCGAATTTGTGCACAAGCATCAACAATCGATTGTGAATCAGCGCGAAGTTGGGACCGACACGCGTAGTTTCGCGTCGGCGCTCAAGTACGCATTGCGTGAAGATCCCGATGTGATTTTGGTGGGCGAAATGCGCGATCTGGAAACCATCAGCGCCGCCATCACGATTGCGGAAACCGGTCACTTGGCGTTCGCGACGTTGCATACCAACAGCGCGGCCGAAGCGGTCAATCGTATCATCGACGTCTTTCCATCGCACCAACAGAGCCAAGTGCGCGCGCAGCTCGCGTTCTCGCTGGAAGGGATTGTGACGCAGGTGTTGTTGCCGCGTATCAGTGGACGCGGTCGAGTGATGGCGTCGGAAGTGTTGGTAGTGACGCCCGCGATTCGCGCACTGATTCGTGACGACAAAATTCACCAGATCTATAGCATGATGCAGGCCGGTAAAAAGTACGGCATGCAGACGTTGAACGACTCGTTGTACCAGTTGTTTGTTTCGCGCGAAGTCTCTGAAGAAGAGTGTTTGCGCGTGAGTGGTGATCCCGTGGAGTTCCTTCGAATGATTGGTAAGCCGATTCCCCCTGGCATGGCGTCGACGACGGCGTGATGGAGACCTGATTCATGGCCGTATTCACCTACACCGCGCGCACTGTCGGCGGTGAACTGAAGTCCGCATCTGTCGAAGCGGCAAACCGCGACGAAGTAATCACGATGCTGCGCAAGCAGCGTTTGAGCGTCGTGAAAGTGGATGCCGAAAAGCCCGCCAAGAAACTTGGCAGCATCGGCATGCGCGATATCGTCGTGTTTACGCGACAGTTCTCAACGATGATCAACGCCGGTCTGCCACTGGTGCAGGCGTTGGACATTCTCTCGAAGCAGAGCGAGAACAAAGCGCTGCAAGCCGTAACCAAAGAAGTCGTCTTCGACGTCGAGAGCGGTCAGACCGTTGCCGATGCGCTGCGCAAGCGACCAAAGGCGTTTAACGAACTGTATGTGAACATGGTCGCCGCCGGTGAAGCGGGCGGTATCTTGGACACGATCTTGATGCGCCTCGCCACGTTTATCGAAAAGACCGACGCGTTGGTGCGCAAAGTCAAAAGCGCGATGATTTATCCAGTCACGATTATGACCGTGGCTGCGGCCGCCATCGCGATCTTGTTGATCTTCGTCATTCCAACATTCGAAAAAATGTTCGCCGGCGTGGGCATGGCACTGCCGCTGCCAACGCGAATTGTTATTGGCGCGAGCAAGCTGCTGCAGGGGTATTGGTGGGCATTTTTGGGTGGCGGTTTTGGCGCCTTCGCGCTGCTGAATCGTTACTACGCCACCGAATCGGGTCATCTGCGAATTGACGGCTTGTTGCTTCGCGTGCCGGTCTTGGGCGACGTGTTGCGCAAGAGCGCCGTCAGCCGATTCACGCGCACGCTGGGCACTTTGATCAGCTCGGGCGTGAGCATTCTTGACGGGTTGGAAATCACCGCCCGCACGTCAGGCAACCGCGTCATTCAGAATGCGATTATGGCCAGCAGGGCGAGTATCGCCGGTGGTGAAACCATCGCGGGTCCGTTGCAGAAGAGCGGCGTGTTTCCGCCAATGGTGATCAGCATGATCGCGGTTGGTGAGCAGACCGGCGGTCTGGATGAAATGTTGAGCAAGGTGGCCGACTTTTACGACGAAGAAGTTGATACGGCGGTGAGCGGGTTGCTGTCGCTGCTGGAGCCGCTGATGATCGTGTTCCTGGGTGTGGTGGTTGGTGGTATGGTGGTGGCGATGTACCTGCCGATCTTCGACATGATGAACACGGTGTCGTAACGGGGTTGTTACCCGACATCTATTTCGCCGCACTTGCGACATCTATTTCGCCTCGGCGACATCTATTCGGTTCCATCGTGAAACGGCAAGTTTTGTAAGTCGTTGTGCGACAACAGATTGTGCAACGCAGCGCCGACGGCACTCCCGTCGGCGCTTTGCATTGTGCGTGGCCAAGCTTGCAAGCGCTCGCCTTTGAGCACCGCATTTTGGACGTATTCTCGCGCGGCGCAGCGGCCGTGCGCGGGGGCGGTGATTCTCGTAACACATTGTACCGCAACATTTTGGGGCCGGAGCACTGTCATGATCGCTTGCACCGCGACACGTATTCGGTCCGTTCGCGTCGCAGTGAAACGACATCCTATTCGATCCGAGTGGCCTCTCGACTGGCGCGTTCGGATGTAACTGTCTGTGGCAGAAGCATTTGGGAAAAGCTGGAGCAACTCGCGCGTGCGAAATGGAACCGAATGGAATGTCGCGCGGACCGAATGGAATGTCGCCGCGACGGAATAGAATGTCGCACAAGCTCATCCATTGACACCTGCGCTGGTCTTACACGTGAGCGCGTGCTGTCATCGTTGAGACAATCTGTAAGTCCCTGCCCCTGAATCACTTGACGTGACGTACAAATCCCCATTTCCGATTGGAGCCGACGGACGCCGTGCGCGGGCGAGGCGATCATGTGGGCTCCATCGGTATCGCGTCGTGCCATGGTGTCGGTTCTCTCGCGCTGGACGCACAGCGCATCCCACACCGCCGTACCCGTCAGCGCGTTGGCGCGGCAAGCATCGCCATCGCCTGATCGAGTGCCTGGCAGACCGACGGCCAGTGCAGTCGTTCCTGCTCTAACCGGATGCGGGTGCCCCACCGTCCGTGCTGTAGGCCACGCAGCACGTCAGCTTCGGCCTCGGTCAACGCCGGATGCGGAGGGCTCAAGTCCTGCCCGGCCTCCTCGACCCACTGCGCCTGATGGGTCAGCAGGGTGGTTTCATCCATCAGGAGCGACGCGACCTGCGGCAGGACCGCGCGCGCGCGTCCGAGAAACGTCATGCCATGGGTGTCGAGGTCGCCCCAGTAAAGCACCGGCGCGACACGCACCCACGGTAGGACTCCGAGCAGCGCGACGCTGCTCCCGAGCTTGAAGATCGCCACGAGGCCGGGCCGGTCGCGGAGCGCGAGTGCCGTGGCTTGGTTCTCGACCACCAGGACGACACCGGGCGTGAAAGGAAGCGTCGCTAGTTCTGCCACCGGGGCTTCAATGTCACAAAGCCCGCCGATCTGCGCGCGCAGCGTCGGGCAGAGGACGCGCAGTCGCATTCGCGTCGGCTCCCCACGCAGGCCGGTAAGCGTGCGGAAGTCCGAGGGGTGTGGCCCCGGTCGCACGGCCCGCAGGAGCCCCGCGATGACCGCCGTGCGTGTCTCGATCCACTTGCTGTCGATCCCGGCGACCGGCACCTCTCGCGGCGAGAGGCCGGACGCCGGATGCGTCTCGAACCAGCGCACGAGCGCGATCAAGTGATGCTGCTCCACGTCGGACAACGCCGCCACCTGCCGAAGGAGGGTCAGGGCGGGCGCCGTCTCGCCCAGTGCGGGCCACGTGGCAGACAGCAGGGCATCGGTGGCGCACAGGCGAACCCAATCAGCGGCCATTCCCGCCAAGGTTGCCAGCTCGGTCGGCCCCGCCAGATGCAGGCGGGCTGGTAGCTCCTGGGCGCCGAGGCCGCGCCACTGCGAGGCTCGCCGCTCCACGATCCCCGGCCCGGCCCAGCACTGCCACGCCTCGAGCCACTGCGCGAACGCGGTCGGCTGCTCGCGGGCGTCGCTTTCACGCGGGGTCCCGAGTGACAGGGTGCTCCCGACGGGCGCACGGAGCCACGTGATCACGTCACGGGCGTAACGCCTCCGTGCGTCATCAGCCACATCGGCCGGCATCCGCACCCGCGACACGCTCACGCCGACATCGCGGTGCGGGTGTCTGCCGATCCACTGCGGTCCTGGGAGGCGTCCGCCGACCACGACGCCTCGTCGTCTGGCATTGGATCAAAGAGCATCTGCGAGGCGCCGGAGAAGCGCCGGTCGGCGATGCTGACCACGCAGACCCCGCCGACGAAGGCGCTCAGCGTCTGGATCGACTTGTTCGGCGTCGCGATGATCATCTGGAAGCCGAGGCGCCGGAAGATATTCATCGCGCGCTCGGTGAACGCGGTGTCCGCCTTGTCGAATGCCTCGTCGAGCACCACGGTCGCAAATGTCGGCAGGTCGCTGTGGACGCCCCCGAGCTTGTAACGGAGGGCGGCCGCGAGGACCGTGGCGGTCAGAATTTGCCGCTGCCCACCGGACTTGCCCGCGCCGCTCTTGTAGACGTCCACTTCGTTCCCGTCTTCGTCCCGCTCTACGGCGATGAACTCCACGTGCTGGCGGACGTCCAGTACCAGCTCGCGCCACTGCACGCTCGGGCGGTCGTCGGCGCCCAGCCGCTTGATCAGGTTCTCCAAGATGCCGAAGCGCTCCAGCGCGACCGCCTCGTCAGTGCTCGTCAGCCCCTCCGTGCACTGCCGGAGCTGCGCCCGGAACTCCTGCACCTGCCGGAGCGGACGGACATCGGTCCGGATCGACAGGCTGGTGCCCTTGTTGTACTCCACTCGCGCGAGGCTCTCGTTGACCTCCTGCAGGCGCAGGGGAATCTCGTCGCGCTGCGCGTCCAGTTCGTTCACCAGCTGGATGAGCTGATTCATGGTGTGATCACGCAGTAGCGCTTGGAACGTCTGCTCGAACCGCGGTAGGTCCTCCGCCTCGATGCGCATTAGCATCGCGAGGAAGCTGTCCGCACTCTCGAAGGTCGTCGGCAGGTCACTGGCGGCCGCTGGCCATTCCTTCGCGAAGGCCGTGAAGTTCGCGGTGACCTGGGCTTCGCGTTGTGCGATCACGGTCTCCGCCCGCATGCGGTCCGCTTGCAGACGCTTCGCCACGTCCGCCTTGTGTTCGTTCAGCGTGTCGAGGCTAACGGAGGGGTACTCCGCGAAGAGCCGATCCAGTGCGACTCTCGTTGCGTCGCCCAGCACCACTGGCGGGAGCGCACGCGCGGCATGGAGCTCGGCCACACAGCGCTGATAGTCCTCCTCGGCCTTCGCGGCGTTCCCATCCGCCTTCTTCTCGACCGCCTTAGCCGTGTCTACCACCAGCTTCTGTGCCGCGATCTGACGGGCCAACTCGGCAATGTCGGGGCGTTCGACCTGCAGCGCGGCAATCTGGCGCTCGAGGGACGCAATCTCCGTATGCCACCGGACGACGTCGACGTCACTCCACTGCTTGTCCATGACGACGCGAGCGGCCTCGACGCGCCCCTGCTCACGACCGCGCTCTTCGCGCAAGCGTGAGATGGTGTCGGACGCATCCCGGACGGCGGTCGACAGTCGAGCGACCTCCGTCTGGTAGAGTGCGATCTTGCTGGCATTCGAGAAGCCGAGGCACCAGCGCGCCTGATCGGTGACGGGGAACGTGTCATCCTTGGTGTGTCGCTCGCGACTCGCCTTGTACAGGCCGCTCTCGGTGACCGCCTTCTCAACCGAGTCGTAGCGGGCGATGTCATTCGTGCAGAGGTGCGTGTACGTCGTCGCAAGACGGTGCTGCAGCCACGTGTTGAACGGCCCCGCTGCGACCAGCAGCTTCCGTCCGATGGTGTCCGTCGCCGGGGTCGGGATCGCCCCGTGGGCCGGGGGCCGCGTCGTCAGCACCTGCAGGCGCTTGCCACCCAAAAAAGTCTCCTTCAGATACTGCAGGACTGCGCGCCGATCATCCGGGCCCACGAGGACGGTCCGCGTGTCGCTGCCAAGCGCCCGCTCAATCGCGCCCTGCCAGTGCTGCTCCTCGGGCCGGACCTCGAGAAGCTGCCCGAGGAATGGAAGCCGCTGTGTTGGGATCTGGAGCGCGGTAGCCATCGTGTTGCGGAGTTGGAGCAGCGTCGCCGGGATGTTCGACGCCTGGCTTTGGAGTGAGCGGAGTTCCCGTTCGGCCTCGCGCTTGGCGTCCAACGCGGCCTCGCGCGCTCGATCCGCGACCAGAAGTGCAGCCTCAGCCGCCTCTTGCCGCTCGACGTGGGCCGCGCGGAATGCCTCCAGCGAGGCGACGGTTTCGCGAAACGCGTCGGCGGAGGCCGGCAGCGGGATGGCCAGCGTGGTGCAGGCCCCCTGCAGCAGATAGAAGTGCCGACGGGCGCTCGCCTCGTTCGACTGCGCGGCGGTCAGGCTCCGGGACAGGTGCTCGAGCCCGCCGTCCCCTGCGTCACGCTGGCGATCCTTCAGGACGTTCAGCAGGTCGTCGGTCGCTGCGGCCTCGCGGGCGGCGACCTCGGCGCGCTCCGCCGTCTCGCCCCGGACGCTGGCCAGCTGTTCCTCTTGCACCTCCAGCATCTCGACGCGGCGAGTCCGGGCGTAGCCCGCGACGGCGTCCTCGTAGCCCCGCGCCTCGTCGCGCTGTTGGGCAAAGCCCGCGCGCTGGTCCATCAGCTCGCGGGCCTTCCGGAGGTGATCGCGCTGCTTCCTCGTTGTGACGAGGGTCGTGTGGGCCGCCCGGAGCGCCGTGAACTCGTCGACCGCCCGCTTCGCCGTCTCGAAGGTTTTCGGCGTGTCAAGCATGAAGTCCCGCAGGAACGTGTTCAGGTCGCCGAGGTTCTTAGCCGACTGCGTCTTGTGTAGCAGCTTGAGGGCGGTGTCGTTATCCATCCCCACGATCTTCCGAAACCGGGTGCTGTACGGACTGAACTCGTTGACGATCAATGCCTCGGGGAAGCGCACCCGCAGCTTGACACGGTCGAACTCGTCGTCGGCGAACGGCTTGAGCTCTTTCAGCGAGAGCGGCCGTTCGATCACGACGTAGGCGCGCTGGATGTCCGCCGACTGCTGGCTGGTACTGCGCACCCAGAACACCTGGGCAATCGTGACGGCGCGGCCGTCCTCTGTCGCATAGGTCTCCGCAATCGCCGACCAGGTTGGGCCTTCGCGCAGCACCTTGGTGGTCACACCGGCATCCGTGTGCTCCTGCCCCCACGCCCCGCGGACGTACGACAACAGGTTCCGATCCCGCCCGCCGCCTTCCCCTTCGGCTGCGACGTTCAGCCGGACGAGCTTTGGCGGCGTGAGCAACATGGCGTGGGCGTCGAGCGCGGTGGACTTGCCAGAGCCGGAATCGCCCGTGACAAGGATGCCGTCGCGCGGCACTGGGATCGTCGAGTGATCGTGGAACGTGCCCCAGTTGAACAACTGGAGTTCGACGAGGCGGTACTGCGCACCGGACCCCTCGGGGACCGGCGCGAGCGTCGTGAGCATCCGGCGGAGCGGTGCCGTCATCGGGTCGTCGGGTCGGATGTGTTCGTCGCGCCCGGGGCGGTCGCGACGTCGACAGGCGCCAAGTAGGCGCGGTACCGCTCGGTCAGCGCGACAATGGCATCGGCACTGAAGAGCATCTTGAGCGTCGGAGCAATCTCGTAGCGCCCATCGCTCCCTCGGATGCTCTGGAGCAGGCCGAGCTTCTTGATCTTCTCGATGGCGCCGTCGGTCTGCTTCGCGAACGCCGAGTGATCTGTCGTCGCTGACCGCTTGAAGAGCGACAGGTGCTCGACTAGCGCCTCCCGGTCGACCACCGCGCGCTCGCCCGCGACATCGGCCCGAGTCAGCCGCTCGCGGAGGTGGAGCACGAGCACCGTGTCGGCAAAGGTGAGGGGCTGCCGCTTGAGCAGCACTGGGAACTCAACGCCCTCCGCGCGCACCTGGCGGGTGAAGGCCACCCCCGGCTCGACGTCGAGCACCAGCTCGAGGAACAGCTCGTGCAATCGAGCCCGAATGATGGCCTCGTTCGCCACGAGCGCCTCCCACAGCGCGAGGTCGCGGAGGGCATCGACGCTCGGCCCGATCAGCAGCTTGGCGAGGACGAAGCGTGCCGGCATCGCCAGGTCGCCTGTGTCCCCGTCGAAGGTCACGAGGCTGTTCAGGCTGTCGGCCGTTCGCGCGTCGGCGTCGGGCGCCGTTAGGTCTTCGAGGACACTTCCCTGTGCACAATCATCCAGCACGCAGCACCTCAAGGGTCTCTGGGGTGAATAGATACATCGGAATGCTGGCGCTCCGGGTGCGGCCACTCGGGTCCGTCCAGCGCACCACGTCGCGCAACCCATCTGGACGGTAGGCGTTGTGCGTCGCGCCTAAGACCAAGTAGCCCACGACCGTCGCGACGCCCTGGGTGGCCTCGTGCTGCTCCAGAATCTCCCGGATCGAGCGGGTGGCGCCCCCAGACAGGGCCGTGATCAAATTCGAGCGCAGCAGCCCCCAGTTGACGTCCGCGTCCCCCAGGAGCGCGAGCAGGTCGGCGATCTCGACCTGCGCCGGCTCCGCGGTGCGCATGTCCGTCGTCGCGAGTGCGGTGTTCGGATCGTGGAGGACATGCTGTGACACGGACCGGAGCTGTGCCGATGAGAGATCCAGGTCGTACGCAATCGGCTCATTGAATCGCACGTGCGGCGCGAGCGCGGTCGCAGCCGCCATGGCCTCGCGGATAACCACCTGCATCCGTCGTGACTCGAGGAACGCCTTGCTCTGCACGAAGTCTCGCAACGTGCCGGAGAAATGCCCCCGCATCTGGAGAACAGTGTTGCTCTCCTGAAGGAGCGTCGGCATGAGCCGCGTCAGGAACCGCTGCTCCTCCGGCAGGAGACCTGCGATGAAGC
>JANNWU010000233.1:0-8936 GCA_031408755.1 Gemmatimonadaceae bacterium
GCAATCCCGTCGCGAGCGCAAAAGTCGAACCAATTGTCCACTTTTTACCGAGCGGTCGTAGCGCGACGATCGACAGATTGTGCGTTTTGTCGAACGGGCTGGGGTAGTATCGACCACCGTTGATCCCGCCGCCACTTGTCGCGCCGGCGCGAGCTGGTACTGGGAATCGCTGTTCCGATCGACCGAGTGTGTAGCTAATCCAGCCTGTGGTCCGACCTGTCGAACGACGCGCCAGCAACTCGAGTCCATACGCGCGACCATTGCCTTGCACCAAGATGCTTTCCAGTCGCGGATTGAGCACCACGTCAGCGCCGTCAATGAAATCAATCACATTCGTAGAGCGCTTGTAGTACGCTTCCACCGACAGTTCGTAGCCGCTGGGATTCGCGCTGTATCCAATGGCAAACTGATCGGCGACTTGCGGCTCAATGAATGGTCCCACCGGCTCCCATACATCCAATGGACTGAGTGAATTTGTGTTTGATGCGAGAAGTAAGAACTGCTGCGTTCGCGCGTAACTCGCCTTCACGCTCGTTTCGTCCGTGAGCATCACGCGCCCAGAGATTCGGGGTTCGAATCCGCCGAACGTTGACACGCGTTGCCCGTTCCGAAACTTTGTGCTGTCGATCGGATTGGCAGAGTCGTATCTGCCGAGTGCCTGATTAAAAACAACCGGTGCGTTATTGGCATACTTGTACACCGTCGCGGTACCGTTGCGAAGGAAGCCAGCGTAACGCAGACCATATCGCAGCGCAAAACGTTCGCCAAACTTTAGATCTTGACCGATGTACGCCGCCGGTGCGATTCCAAATCGCGGGGCAACTTCGCGCGGCCGCAGCAGCGTGCTTGGTCCTCGCACAGCGACTGTTCCCGGACGAAAGCCTTGATCAGCCACCTGTAGTCCGAACTCGATCGTATTGTTCGGCGAGAGATACAACGTTTGATCCAATTTAACATCGACGCTCGCGATCGAAGATTTCCACGTCAACGAATCACTCGTCGCAAATGGGACCTCGAGTCTGTAGTCGTAGTTTCCAATAGCGGTGGTGAACTTTGAAAAGAGTCGCCCGCCAAAGGCTTGGTTCCAGCGTAACGTCGCGGCCGAGTTACCCCAGCCAATGCGATTGCCTTTCCCTTGATTGAATTGATCACGACCCAAGTACCCCGAGAGCATGATCGAGCCGCTTGTTCCTAAGGGAACGTTCGCCTTTGCGTTGATGTCGTAGAAGTACACTCTGGTGTCGCGCAATGCGGTGTCACTTGCCAGGCCGAGGAAGACATCTGCGTATGAACGTCGCGCGGCAATCATGTAGGAACCAGCACTGCGCGGTATTGGGCCTTCAAGCAACAAGCGACTTGCGAGCAAACCGATTGATGCTGTACCGGCAAACTCATTCGCATTGCCTTCACGCTGCCGCACATCGACAACCGACGACAATCGTCCGCCAAACTTTGCAGGGATCGCGCCCTTGTAGAGCGTCACATTGTCGACTGCATCGGAATTGAATGTGGACAGGAAGCCCAGCACGTGACTTGGATTGTAGATCGTTGCTTCATCGAGCAAGAACAGATTTTGATCTGCCGCTCCGCCGCGCACGCTGAAGGATGTTGACGCATCACTGGAGAGCGATACACCGGGCAGCAGCGTGAGGCTTCGTATGGGGTCAGGTTCGCCAAGCACTGGTGGCAGCAGCTTCACGGCCTTGAGGTCTAATCGCACGACGCTCATATCAGGCGTCCGCGGATCTAAGTCGGGACGATCATCGGATTTGGTCGCCTGCACAGTCACCGCGGCCAGCGTGACTTTGCGCGTATCAAGCAACCAATCGTGTGTGACGTTCGCCGATAGTGTGAGCGTGGTGTCCAGCGGTGCGTAGCCAATCGCACGAATGCGAAGGCGACGCGCGCCTGCCGACAGCAAGACTGAGTAGAATCCATCTTCATTGCTCTCAATGCGGACTGCGCCATCATCAGCGGTGATCTGCGCGCGACGCACTACTTCGCGACTGAGCAAACTTCGAACGTAGCCGCTCACTCGGAACTTGGGACCTGGTTGCGGCGTGGACCGTGTGGACGGCAGCGCAGGCGCACTTCGCATGATGATGATCTGTCCATTCTGACCAACCACTGCACGAAATGCCGTACCGTTGAGCGCGCGCAGAAGTGCATCGTGCGCGCTGATGTTGGCGACTTTTAAGTCGCGCAACACCTCCATGCCAGGCTGCGAGGCGTCGCTGGCGAAATTCAGCCGTGCCTGCCGCACAATCTGCATCAGGATACTTCCTAACGGCTGGTGCGTTGCATCAATTGTCACGAGCGTCGCCAGTGCGCCTGACACGCTTGGCATCGCCGAGAGCGCGGTGTATCCAGACTGCGAAGCGACTGGGCGTGCAATGCCAATATCCTGTGCCGATGCGACGTGCGGTATTGCAAAGGCGCTGATACTGAGTGCGATTCGGATCAGTTTCATCGGGCTAACTGGTGAAGCGTGATAGTCCGATCATTCTGCTCAACACGGACATTGAGCGAGAGGGCGATCGCACTGAGAACATCGGAGAGTTTGATCGAATCGAAGCGCGCGGATAGGCGGCGATTCAGCAGCGCGGAGTCGGACGCAATTTTCACATTGAAGCGTCGGCCGATTGCAGGCAGCGCCTCGGCGAGCGGCATGTTATCAAAAACGAGCTGGCCCTTCGTCCAAGCAAGCGTGGACTCGACGTCACGTGTGACCTCAACGCGTCCATCGGCAAACAGCGAGCCGCGTTGGCCGGCGCGGAGCATTGCAGGTGCAGCCGCTGTGCCGCTGGATGTATCGGAGAGCGCGACTGCGCCTTCTTCAACCGCAACTTCCACTGCGCTCTGCTCCGGCCACGCGCGTACCACAAAGCGGGTGCCGATATCCTCGGCAATACCGCCACGCGCGCGAACACGAAATGGACGCGACGCATCGTGCACCACGTCGAAATACCCTTCGCCATCAAGCATCACGTCACGCGATTTCTTGCCAAACCCTGACGCCCAACTCGCGGTGCTACCGGCTGACAGGCGCATCGTGCTGCCATCTGGGAGCGTGGCCGTAACATCTTGGCCGAGTGGCGCTGTCACGCTTCCGGCATCTGCGCCACGCGTCATCTTCCACGTTGTCACACCGCCAACAACAAGGATCAACGCTGCCGCAACGCGGGTGGCGTTACGCAGCCATGGCGAGCGACGTGCCGCCGTGGTTCGCGCATTCTGTTCGCGGCGCGCCGCCAGTTGATCCTGACCGCCCGCTGTCGCAATCCGCGATGACAAGGTTGTCCAGGCACCATCCGTGTTCGCATGCGCTGCAGCGCCGAGCGTGGCACGCGGTAACTCACGCAGCAAGGACGCGGCGTCAGGATGCTGCGCCAGCCATGCATCAACGCGCTGTGCTTCTGTCGACGATAGCTCACCAGCGAGGTAGCGATCAAGCAGCAGTGGATCGAACGAATTGTCGTTGGTCATGGCCGTGGGTGTGAGGTTGCGGATAAGACACGCACCATCGCAAAAACCCCACGCCATGAAATTACTCGGCCGCGAACTCCTCGCGGAGCGACTTCAGGCCCCTGGAGAGTTGATTCTCGACACCTTTGAGCGAGATGCCTAACGTGCTGGCGATCTCGGCGTAGCTCAGTCCGCCGTGCCAGCGCATTTGCATGACCAACGCGCACCGCTCAGGTAAGCGAAGCATGGCGTCAGCAAGGCGCGCGGTCAGGTTCGCGTTCTCGAGCGCAACATCAGCGGTGATCGGCGCCGGGTGGAGTGCGCGCACCGGCTCGTGCGCTTCGTCCTGCACCCAGTCATTCTCGACGCGATCGCGTCGGCGGACATTCAGTGACCGGTTGCGCACCGCGCCGTAGAGATACGCAGCAACGCTTCCCCGCACCTCCCAACTCGCGCGCACTTGCCAAAGTTCGAAAAAGATGTCTTGCACCACCTCTTCAGAACGCGCAGCATCGCCCACGTAGCGCTCTGCGAAGGCGAGCAGCGGGGCATGCATCGTCCGAAAGATCGCCTCAAACGCCGACAGGTCACCGGCGCGAACGCGGGCGACACAATCGGTGGGAAGTTGAATCATGAGCAAACGCGATTGTCGGCCGAGTTACATCGCAATGGTGCCAGCCACCTGCTTTACAAGCTGATACAAAAAGTCGAGGCCTTCGTAGAACGACCGCGTGCGCAATTTCTCGTCGCGTCCGTGCGCATTGTTTTCACCAGGCTGCGAAAAAATGCCGCTCACGCCATACGTCGGAATGCCGGCGGCGCGCAGAAAGCGTCCATCTGTTGCGCCGGTGCTCATTGTCGGGATGACGGGAATGTCGCCCCACGTTTGTTTGGTGAGCATTGTCGCGGTGGACAATAGCGTGGCGTCGATCGCATCAGGCGCGGCGCCAAACTTCTCGCGACTTTCGACCGTCATTGTCACGCGAATCATTGAATCGTTGACGATGCGTTCAATCGTTGCCTTCACATCTTCCAGTGTCGATGTTGGCACAATGCGACAGTTTACGTTTGCTGTTGCCGTCTGCGGGAGTGCATTGTACGCATGCCCTCCCTGCAAACGTGTCGACACGCATGTTGTGCGCAGCATTGATGCATATCGCGGATCACGCGACACTATAGCAGCAGCGGCTGAGTCGAGCGGATTGGCAGCTACTGCGCGCATCGCGACAGCAAGATCCGGCCTCTCGACACGCGCCGTTTCTTCGAAGAAGGGACGCGTGATTGCGTTCAGCGCGACTGGGAAGGTGTAGCGCGACAGATTGACGAGACCAGCGGCGAGCTGATTAATGGCATTGTCGGCCCGCGGAACGCTCGAATGCCCACCGGAATTTGTGACGGTGAGCGTAAAGTTCACCGGAACTTTTTCGGCCGCTTGGATGGAGTGAAACACAGGCGTTGTGCCGCTCAACGTGCCGCCACCACCCTCATTAATTGCATACGCCGCATCAATCAGTGCACGGTGCTTTTCGATCAGGTACTCAACTCCGTTGGCCGCACCACCTTCTTCGTCAGCAGTCAACGCGAGAATCAGATCGCGGGCGGGCACGAACCCTTCGCGCTTGTAGCGCAACAGGTTTGATACGAACATCGCCGCCATCGCCTTGTCATCAGCAGTACCACGACCGTAAAAAAAGCCGTTTGCTTCTTGCAACTCAAACGGATCGCGCGACCAATCGCCGCGCAGCGCGGCAACTACGTCAAGGTGCGCAAGCAGCAGCACCGGTTTGGCACTACCACCACGCCCGCGGTAGCGCACGATGAGGTTACCCTTGGTCGGCTTGCCCGGCGGTATAACAATATGAATGTCAGCGGCAGGAAAACCCGCAGCGCGAAAGCGCGCCGCCATCGCTTGCACGGCGGTTGTCACGGAGCCGACCGAATCAACCGTGTTGATCTCGACAAGCTGTTCGTACACCTCACGCGCCGCGCGCTGATGTGCGGTGAGTGGGGCAGACGCTGGTGCGGCGGGAGTGATAGCGACCTGTGCACCAACGCTTGCGGGCAAGAGAAACGTGGCAAGCAACCGTCGAGCACGACGCATTGGCAGATCCGGAAATATGAGAGACGTGGGCAACACCTTTATCGGTGCCAAGACCAAGAGTGTAGCTCACTTTGCGCGAACTCAACAGACCATCTGACGAACTCAGCGCGAGAGTTGGCCGTCCATCCACTTCACGCGTTGATCGAGCCACGCGTACATGGAGATAACCTCACCGTCGTACGATCCCGTCACGACGCGGTTGGGCCACACATACGTGCCGAGAATGGGCCAGCGCTCAAAGTTCCGCACCTGAGCCAGATTCAGATAGTTAGAGCGCGCATAGACCAGCTTTTGAAAAGCGTCGATTGTGCCATCGCTCTTCAACTGCTGCCACCGCGCCGAGACACGAGCTGCAAATGCTGGATCTTGAAACATTCGCGTGTACCAGCGCGCGTTGCGCGAGTACCATCCAGAAGTAAGATCGGCTCCATTGTAATTAGCATTGCCAATTGCCAGATCAAAATCCCACACCGGACCAAAGAACAGCTTGCCGTTGCGTTGTTTGTGCAGATACGAGCTGAATCGAAGATTGCCGTCAACGTTCTTAACGATCTCTTGAATCAGGTAGTAGTTAATTGCCGATTCTACGTCGATAAATGCGGCGTAGCCAAAATCCGGATCGGTAAAGCGCGTGCCAAACAGTGCCGAGTCGGTGCGCGCGATATAGTTCTGGATGTAGGAGCGCTGTTTGTTCCACGCCGGTTCGAGCAGCACATCCGGATTTGCGACGCAGAAAACCATCGGCGTCATAGTTGAGTTGAAGCAGAAACTTTCGCCTCGACGCTCGTCGACTTCCAGTAGGTAGCCACCGGTAATGTTGGTGGCGCTAGTATCTGCAACGCGCAATTCCGGAATGTTGACGCGATCAGGGCCAACGCGCACATGCTCTACAAGCTGATACACGCCGTCGTACGATCCGTTGACCGTGACTGCGACAAATTGCGTGCGCGGCGTCCACGCCATGCCGAGCGATTTACTTAACGCGAACGTCAAATCGTTGCGTATCAGAGTTTTATCGGAGAAGTTCGCGAGCAGCACCCAGTTTCGGTTGGCGGGCATACCAAGCAGCGAGGTACTGGTGGTAAGCCTTATTCGGTATGGCTTTTTTGGCATCTCCCAGGTGGTGTTTCCGCGGCCACGAATTTCCAAGCCACCTTGCATCAGCGTGGTTCCCGCCGAATCGGCGAGCACCATTGTCGCTGGCACGTATGTTGTCTTCGACGCGATGGCGACGCCACCAGTGGTAGAAATGGCCAGCGTTGGCAACTTGGCCGGGGGCGGCGGGAGAACAATCGGTTCGAGCGGTAGATCAGTCGTTGGTGCGTCTTTTCCGCCACCGCACGCCGCGACTGCCAGCAACAACACCGGCAGCATGATGCGGAGTGAACGGCAACCGCGCGCAGGCGACATGCGCAGTTTAGCACTGACACCTGCGCTATCGGTACAAGCCGATGGCAATTCGAGCATTGTCATTTTACTCAAGGTGACTGCGCAGCATCCAGGCATTCTTCTCATGCGTGTTGAGACGCCGCGTCGCGAGATCAGCGGATGCGGCATCGTCGGACGCCTCGGCGGCAGTGATCACCGCGCGCGCAGACTTGCCGAGTAAATTTTGGTCAGCCACCAACGCCGCAATCATCGCAGCCGCTGGCACCTTGCCGACAGACTCTTTGACTGATGCAACCGTCACAAACTCGCTGAAGCTTCCCGGCACCGGTGCATCCAACGCACGAACACGTTCCGCGATTTCATCGACGGCCATGGAGAGGTCGGTGTACTGCACTTCGAACAGCGTGTGCAGCGTGGTGAACATTGGACCCGTGACATTCCAATGAAAATTCTGGGTTTTGAGGTACAGCGTGTAGCTGTCGGCGAGCAATTTTGTGAGCGCAGCCACTGTTGCAGTGGAAGATTTTTTAGCCATCGGGCAGTCACGGATTTAGGGGACGCGTAGGCGCAGACACGAGCTGTGTGCGCCAAGGGATGATACTCCGAACCAGGCAGGTTGGGATGGCGCCCGACGGCGAGGGTCAGGTGGCGTGTGCGCCTTGACTGTCCAGAGCGCATATTCTGGCATTCGACGGGCGCGAGACTCGCCCAGCGCCGCGCCCCCAACACCGAGCTGAGATATGTCTACCCGCCGCGATTTCCTCGCCGCCTCGAGCGCTGCTCTCGCTGGCACCGCACTCGGTGCGCGCCCACTTCGCGCCAGCACACCGGAGCTGTCCCTCGCTACCGACAACTTGCTTCCAGAGCCCATTCGCGCGTTACGCCCAATGACTTCGGGCGTTGTTCCAATCTCCGTTGCGGAACGCCGAGTGCGTTTGGAGAAGGCGCGTGAACTGATGAGAGCCAACAAGATTGATGCGCTCGTGCTCGCCGGCGGAACATCGATGGAATATTTCACCGGCATGAAGTGGTGGATCAGTGAGCGGCTACTCGCTGCGGTGATTCCTGTAACAGGCAGTGCGTTTCTGGTGACGCCAAAGTTTGAAGAAGAACGGGCGATGGAGCAGGCGCAGAGCGGACCGTTAGGGGCGGATTCGCAGGTGATGGCGTGGGAAGAGCACGAGAATCCCTACGCACTCGTTGCGAAAGGAATGCGTGATCGCGGCCTCGCAACAGCGACTTTTGGCGTTGAAGAAACCACGCGATTTGTGTTCGCCGATGAGATTCAGCGTGCGCTCCCCGGTTCACGCGTGACCAGCGGAACGCTTGTTACGGCCGGATGTCGCATGGTCAAAGACGCGCATGAGCTTGCGTTGATGCAACACGCGAGCGAAGTCACACTCAAAGCGTATGAGGCGGCGTGGCGATCGCTGCGCGATGGTATGACGCAAGCGCAGTTTCAAGACCTAGTGGAACAGGCGCACAAGCAGCTTGGGTACGACGGCAGCGCGGGTGCGCAAGTTGGTGAATTATCAGCGCTGCCGCATGGATCAGCCAAGCCTCAGATCATTCGCGAAGGCTCGATCGTTCTGATCGATGGTGGCTGTAAAGTTGAAGGCTACTCGTCAGATATCTCGCGAACGTTTGTGCTGGGCAAAGCAACACAGCGCATGAAAGATGTATTTGAGATTGAGTTTCGCGCGCAGTCTGCCGCACTGGCGGCCGCGCGTCCAGGCGTGCCGTGCGAAGCGGTTGACGCTGCAGCGCGCAAGGTCATTTCAGATGCGGGATTCGGGCCCGACTATAAGTATTTCACTCACCGTGTCGGTCATGGCATGGGAATGGACGGACACGAATGGCCGTACCTGGTGAAAGGCAACACGTTGCCACATGCACCGGGGATGTACTTCTCTGATGAGCCGGGCATATACATCCCTGGCGAGTTTGGAATTCGATTGGAAGATGATATGGTGATCACGGA
>JANNWU010000234.1:0-19461 GCA_031408755.1 Gemmatimonadaceae bacterium
CCACTTTTTCGTTATAGAACTTGGGAACTGCGCTGAATATCTGTAGCGCAGTCATTCCTGTATTCCCCGCGCGCTTGGCGGCCATTGCAATCCCACCAATGTCGATCGTATGAGCACCAATCAGTCGTGGCATACTCGGGTAAAGTTGGAGTTAGCGTGACACAATTCGCGCGCGTCGCAGCAAGAATGCACTTCCCGACTGCGATGCTTCTTTCCAGCCAAGCCACAGCTCACCACCAGACAGTTTGACAACTTGTGGTGTGGACGCATGCTGCGAACTGGTGCTCACGCGAATTAAACGCGCCGTCTGTTCCCACAAGTGTCCAGCGGTGAACGACATGCTCATGGCAATTCGACCTGCTTCACTGTTGGGATCTTCGTACACGACAGCAACCGTGTCATGCGCGCTCGCAATCGCGACGCGAACCGGTTTCTCGCCGTACACCATCGCGACGGGTGGCTCAAACGCGGACGCCTTGGGATCCATCAGATGCACGTAGAACAACCCCGGTCCCTCGGGGGCGACCATATAGTATCCAATGTGTACATATCCGTTCACTGGATCGACAGCAATGGCCGGTGCCGGTCGCGCGCAACCGAGTGGTGCAACATCCACTGAATCGACCGTCATTGTGCGCCGCGTCGCACCCAGCGAATCACGAAAATGCGCCATCAGTCGCGCACTGCTGTCGGGGCGTATTTGCCACCACGCTGACCAGACGCCACCACCCGCTGCCGACGCCTCAACCCACGAATTTGGACACGACGTTGAGAACTCCAGCGCCGGCCGCGGCGACCCAAGCTGAGCGTCCGCTGGCGTGCCAATCACCACCTGCGGCGTCGCGCCCGACGTCCAGCGCGCCGTGAATCTCGACGCGCTATCAACACTTGTCGCCAGCGGCGTGGGCGGCTGCCAGTCTACCGGCGGTGCATCCCACGTGCACGCGCCAATGACACACAACACTCCAACGCCCAATCTTCGCAGCCTGAAAGCCATGCAGAAATCTACCGCATCTGGCCGGTCCACCGAGCGTCCTCGCTACCTTTCAGTCACGGGCCAAGCGTGCGCCGCGTGGCCAGAACTCTTCCACTCTGCTCATACATGACGCCCACAATCATCGCGCCCGTTGGTGCCTCGCAGTTTGCCGGCCAGCGCCGCATTCCGGCTCCGGTCAATGAACCGGTCAAGAATTACGCGCCCTATTCGCCGGAGCGGGATGAGCTTCAGGCGCGCTTGACGAGCATGAGTAACGAGCGCGTGGAAATTCCGATCGTTATCGGCGGCAAGCGGATTTTGACGGGTAACACTGGCACGCAGGTCATGCCGCATGCGCATCGCCATGTTGTAGCGGATTTCCACAAAGCGGGTGAGACGGAAGTGCAAGCAGCGATCGTGGCTGCCGCGGCGGCACAGAAAGACTGGGCTGCATGGAGCTGGGAGGATCGCGCTGGTGTGTTTCTGAAGGCCGCTGAACTCCTCACCACCACGCACCGTGCAACGCTGAACGCAGCCACCATGCTCGGTCAATCGAAGACGGTGCATCAGGCTGAAATCGACGCGTCGTGCGAGTTAATTGATTTCTGGCGTTTCAATGTGGCGTTCGCGGAGCAACTCTACGGCGAGCAGCCGATCAGCAACAACGCCACGTGGAATCAGTCAGACTATCGTCCATTGGAAGGGTTCGTGTACGCCGTGTCGCCGTTCAACTTTACCGCGATCGGTGGCAATCTTGCTGGTGCGCCGGCGTTGATGGGGAACACGGTGATCTGGAAACCGGCCGGCACGGCAGTGCTTTCGGCGTGGTACATCATGCAGATCTTGGAAGAGGCGGGGCTGCCACCCGGTGTAATCAATTTTATTCCGGGCGATCCGATTCCGATCTCCAACACACTGCTCGCGCATCGCGATTTGGCCGGTGTGCACTTTACGGGCAGCACTGGCGTGTTCAACGGCATGTGGGAAACGATTGGCCGCAACATGGGCACCTATCGTAGCTATCCGCGTATCGTTGGTGAAACGGGCGGCAAGGATTTCATCGTTGCGCATCCGTCGGCCGACGCAAAGGCTGTCGCAGTTGGCATTGTACGCGGCGCGTTTGAATACCAGGGTCAGAAGTGTTCGGCAGCGAGTCGCGCGTACATCCCCAAGTCGCTCTGGCCGGCGGTACGCGATCACGTTGCACAGATGACGAGCGAGATCAAAGTGGGCGATGTTCGCGACTTCTCGAATTTTATGGGCGCCGTGATCGACAAGAAAGCGTTCGACAAACACAGTGAATATCTGGCGCTTGCGCACAAAGAATGCGAAGTGGTCACCGGCGGCACCGCGAGTGACGAAATCGGATACTTCGTGCAGCCAACGTTGGTGCGCACGGACGATCCGAATCACCGGATGTTGAAGGAAGAAATTTTTGGCCCAATTATCACGGCCTACGTGTATGACGACGCGAAGTGGGTTGAGACGTTGCAATTGGTTGACGCCACCAGCTCGTACGCACTCACAGGCGCCGTCTTTGCACGAGAAAAGCAGGCGGTGCTTGATGCAATGTCAGTACTGCGTAATGCGGCAGGAAATTTTTATATCAACGACAAGCCGACGGGTGCGGTAGTGGGTCAGCAGCCATTTGGCGGCGCGCGCGGATCTGGCACGAACGACAAGGCTGGTTCGAAGATGAATCTGATGCGATGGGTGAGTGCACGGTCAATTAAAGAGACGTTTGTCTCGCCGACCGATTGGCGCTATCCGTTTCTTGCCGAATGAGTCTCGCGCCACTGTTTGTACAGTACTTCACGCTCGACGTATTCACTGACCAGCGGTTTGGTGGAAATCCGCTGGCGGTGATTCTCGATGCGCGTGGTCTGACGGATGCGCAGATGCTCGCGGTGACTCGGGAGTTCAATTATTCCGAGTCAACGTTTGTTTTGCCTGCAGAGGATGCGCACACCACGCGACGCGTGCGCATCTTCACGCCTGGTGGTGAAGTACCGTTTGCCGGGCATCCCACCGTGGGTACTGCAATCGCGCTGATACATGCGGGTGACGTTGCACCAACTGGCGATGAGGTGCGCGTGGTGCTGGGTGAAAACGTGGGACCGGTTCCTGTGACCGTGCGCATGACCGACGGTGTGCCAACATGGGCACAGCTCAGCGTTGCGCAGTTGCCGGTGGAGGATGCGCCACCGGACGCAGTGATCGTTTGCGAAGTACTTGGATTACAGCTGTCGGATCTGTTGTCGCTTGAGACGCATGCACCGCGTTCTGTCTCGTGCGGGCTTCCATTTTTGATTGTGCCGGTGAACTCGCGCGACGCTGTGGCACGCGCTCGCGTCAACCTCGGCCCGTACGAGCAGCATTTTCGTGGCACAACCGCCAGCATGATGATGGTGGTCGCGCAGCTTGATGGCACAACAGGCGTTGATTTGCACTGCCGAGTGTTTTGTCCTGACGATGGTGTGCCAGAAGATCCCGCCACTGGGAGTGCAAATGCAGCGTTAGGCGGCTATCTCGCAGCGCGCACGCCGCGCGATAACACGACACTGCGTTGGGTGGCACAACAGGGACTTGAGATGGGTCGACCGAGTCGGCTTGAAATTGAAGTGGACAAACGGGACGGTCAAATCAGTGCGGTACGCGTGGGCGGTAGTGCGGTATTGATGTCAGAAGGGCGACTGCGGGTAATGTAAAATTGCCTGAGGCTTAACTTGGTTTGTGGAAGAGCTGTTGACATGCGAAACAGCGTTGACGCAAGGCGCTGCGCGGCGTGGAAGAGAGGTTGGAAAGAGCAACAGCGGTGACGCAAGGCGCTGCGCGCCCGCAAAGGCGCAAAACTGCAACGCTGCGGAACTGGATCGCAGATCGCTCGTTGCGTTCGATGGATGATCTTTCGCGCTTCAATCGTCTTTGTGCCTAGAGAAAGAGCATGAACGCTTTTGGAACTGCGCTCGCGCCCCGCCGTTCCCCAAGCCTCTGCTTTGAGACGTAACTGAGTTGGTGCACGCCGAAGCGTTACGTAGTTTTGCGGCAGTTCGCAGTTTTGCGGCGGTTCCGCTTGCGGGCGCGCAGCGCCTCCTGTTCAAGCAGTTCAGCAGTTCAGCAGGTCAGAGCGCGTACCAACACAATTACTTAGCCGCGAAGGTTCCGCAGATACCGCTCTGGCGCCGCCAAAAACTCACGCGTCAGTCGCACATGCTCAGTCTCATCCCACGCGATCCGTTCAATAGGTGCACTATCAAATGAGTAGATACGTGCGCCGGGATATGCGAGCAGCAGTGGCGAGTGAGTCGCGATGATAAACTGCGCACCTTCAGCCACGAGGTCGAACATCATCGCCAGCAACGACAACTGTCGCTGTGGTGAAAGTGCCGCCTCGGGTTCGTCCATCAGGTACAAACCCTTCGGCACTAGTCGCTGCTGAAAGAAATTGAGAAACGCTTCGCCGTGTGATTTTGCGTCCGGGTCAGCACCATATCGCTGTTCCATCTCACGCAAACTCGCCTTGAGCGGTCCCATCGCGAGACCTTTCGCATGCGCCGTTCTCTCAGCGTACTCCGCTTCCATCCGCACGAGCGTTTCTTCAAACTCTGCGCGTTCATTTTTCAGTAATTTCTGAAAACCAAAAAAATCTTCGGCACGCAGAAAGAAGCCGCGATTGTTTCGCGTCCTCCAAGTGAGCTTGAGCGCCTTTGCCAGCCACTGCTGATCAACCAGCGTCGAGTCGTCCTGCGCGCGCCCAGCCGATCCCGCAGAAGGCAGCGACGCCGCAACAGCAATCGATTCGAGTAGCGTTGATTTGCCAGAGCCATTTTCGCCGACAAAGCAGATCACCGCCGCGTCGAGATCAAGCGTGTCGAGCGTCGCGATCGTAGGCACAGTGAACGGAAACCGATTCGATAGCGCTGCCCATGCCGGCTGCGTGTACCGTACGCTGAGCAGTTGCGCGCCAGTGTCATCGCCGTGATCCAGAATAGGCGTTGCCGTCGTACGACGGCGTGGCGCGCGCGCAGGCATTTTGCTACCAGCCGCCAGTGGCCTTCGTCATGCGATTCTTCTCGTCCACGAACACTTTGCGCGGCTCAAAGTCTGCTGTGATCTCGTGATCGTCAAACACCCCGAACGCCATGATGATCACCAGGTCGCCCACTTGCGCCATGCGCGCCGCGGCACCGTTGAGCTGAATGGCGCCGCTTCCACGCGGACCTTCAATCACGTACGTCTCGAATCGTGCGCCGTTGTTGACATTCACCACCGCAATTTTCTCATAGATCTTGAGATCTGCAGCGTCCAGAAGATCCCGATCAATAGTCAGCGACCCTTCGTAGTGAAGATCGGCGGCGGTTACCGTCGCACGATGAATTTTGGCTCGAACCATGATGCGTTGCATCGTAAAAAACTAATGTGGCGGAGGGAAAACTTCCCCCCGCCACAAGTCATCCGTTTTTCGCCACGCACCGCTCAGCTAAAACCGCGCGCCGAGGGACAGGTCAATCTGCGTCTTCTTGCGCGGGTAGATGCCGCGGCTGACGTCCACGCGGAACAGCCCGTCTACGAACGACGTGCCAAGACCCCAACTCGCTTGTGGACGTCCGGGAGTCGTGAAATTCTGTCGATCGCCAGCCCAGCCCAGATCGAGAAACAGCGCACGTTTTGCCGCACTGGAACCGTATGCTAATTCCGAGCGTGAAAGCCAATACGTGTTTCCAACCTGCGTGCCCGCAATCTGTCCACGCACGGTCCGAAGCCCGCCCATGAAGAACTGTCGCTGCACCGGCACGCTGTCTGTCGCAGTACCAGCGCTCGCCGTCAAACCCATCGAAAATTTCCAGAACAACGGATGCGCGACGGTGATATCCGCGAGTCCTCGAGCGTAATTGAAACTGCCGCCCGCCGCCTCTGCACGCACGTCGGTCGTCACCTGCCACCCGCGCGGGTCGAGACCAAACCCAGCGTGCCATTCACCGGAACCACCACCCACGGTGCCACGCTCGGCAATGATATTCTCAAGCATCTGACGATCTGACTTGAACGCATTAGCGAGATTGAAATTCCACCGTTTTCTCGCCGGATCATGATGTTCACCAAACGCGCGCCACTTGAGCTGTCCTCTGCCTGTTTGTTTGATCCACGTAAACTCGGCACCGGCATTGCGATAGTAAAAACCTTCATCGCGACCGTAGAGCAGCGTCGCCATTGATGCGCCAAGTGACAGCGGATCGCCGAAATCATTCGCGAAACTCAATCGCCGAAACGCCGCGACCTGAACTGTGGTGCGACCGTTGCCACGCGCGAGTCTCACTTCACCATTCGGTTGCCAATCGGCAACGCCTATTCGCGCCGCGCCAGACGCCGTGTACCCAGCGCCAAGCGGCCACGTTGCCTCCGCACCAAGCGAGAATCCTTCCACTCGATTGTAGCGCTGCTGATTGATTGCGTAGTCAAGGCGTAATGGTTGCGGTGCGAATCCGGGCTGGAGACCAAGTCCAAGCGAACTCGCTAACGCCTCTGCGTCACGCTGCGCAAACGCTTCTTCGTTCGCGTCATACGGTGATTCCGGTAACTCTTTCGAGCTGGCGAGAACGGTGGAGTCGCACGGCAATTTCACCGCATAGCGCAGGGCGCCTTCATACCGTGTTTCCATGCGCGAATAGAAGCCGCCACTCGCGGCGCACTCTGCATCACGTGCGCGGCGGCGCTCCTTCCGCGTCATATCGCGAAAGAGGGAATCTCCGTAGCGACGGGTGCGGCGGGCATCGTTGGACGAGTCCGTCCCCGCTGGTATTGTGCGTCCCGCAACGCGCAATAGCGAGTCACGTACCAGCGCCCGTTCCGCTTTCAGGCCCGCTAACACCGAGTCCCGATAATTTTTGTACAGCGAGTCGCCAACAAATCGTGTGCGTACCGATAGCGCCGTCGTATCAACAAGTAACGCCGGCTGTAGACCAGTGGCTTTCAGCAACGAGTCAGTGATCTGTTTGCGCCGAAGCCTGGTGACTCGTGTTCCATCGGTCTCGTCCTGCACAATGTCTTCACATGCAGGCGCACACACTTGTATGGTGGCGTTGGTATTACGGCTACTTGTCAGGCCCGGCATGGCCGGCAGTGGCGTCGTACCGTCCACATCGTCGTACTTGTAACTCTCTTCCACGCGTATGGGAATGTGCATGAACATCACCTGCGCTTGGCCCTCGGCACGATGCGTGCGCGGCAGCCAGAATTTCCCTTCGTACAGCGCGTACTCAATGGTCACCAGGCTAATGTCAAACCTGAGTGGATTCACCAGTCCGCGCACCAATGCCGGCGGCACATCCTCTTTTGCTTCGCGCACGCGTTCTTCTCGACGCGCGCTCGTGTCGCGTTCGGCGTCGGCTAAATCGCGTTTCGCATCGTCAAGCGCTTCTGACCAGATCTCAATTGGGGCCGACAATCGATACGCGGCGCGGACCAGCGATCCGCTACTCTCGTCAAACCAAAAGCTTCCAACGAAGCTGCGCCATTCCGGTCGACGCGCGATCACTTTCAACTCGCGCAACGTTAACGCGTCACCACTGGGCAGCCGAATACGAATTGAGTCACCACGCTGAAATCGATAGTACGCTTCGCTGCCAGCGGCGAGTGGATGAACAAATCCTTCCGTCTCATCAACATCTCGGCGCACCGTGGCGGCGTCAGTACCTGGAATCCAGAGTTGATCGCGCCCTGGAAAGTACGGAACCGGAATGAGCGAGGCGGCGACACCGTTCACATTGACGTTATTCGCCATCGGCACAGTGGTCCGCGCTGCGAGCGGTTCGATCATCATGCCTTGCGATCGCCGCCAGCGAACGTTGGCCACATTCTCGGTACGGAAGAGCAGTTTATTCCGCAGTAATCGTGATGCGCCCATGCTCACGCTGATGCGCGATTGTGTCTTTGCGTCGTAGCCGCGCAGCGCAGAGTCTTGGGCGATACGCGCTCGACGTGCGAGCATAAAGAGTGTGCGCGTCGCAGAGTCACCGAACGCGTTTGACTGCAGCGCTGTCGTGACCGCGCGGCGGCGAACCGGTTCGGGCGCGCCCGCAGCGGGCGATGTGGACGGCTGCTGCAGCAGGAGAAGAAGTGCGGGGAGGAGCATAGGAATCGGTAGTGAGAGCGCTGGCGACAGTTGCCCATACGGTGCCAGTCAGCCTCGGGTTCCACGAACGATGTCGCGAACATGCGGTTGCGTGCAGTGCCCGGGCTGATGCGCCGATACTGCGCAGTGCGCGCAATATGACCCGCCACCTCGCCACTCTGTCCCTCTTTTCTCAATGTATGAGCCGCCCTCCACAGGTTCCGCGGGTCGACTGTCTGCTGCAGACCAATCAGGCTTGCAGCGTCGGCTGACATCGATTCTGCGGGCGTCACCCGGCCCGACAGTCTGCGTCTCTCGTCATAGAGATGACGGCGGCGATCTCTTGGTGGCCGGCGCTACCCTTTACGACTTGGCACGGCGACGCTCCGCTGCGCTGACCGCCGCAGGGATGCGCGCTGGTGATGTGCTGCTCAGTGGAGAGAACGGAATTAACCGCGCAACCGACGCGCTGGCCGCAATACTCGGCAGCTTCGTGTATTGGCCATGCGTGGATACGCGCGTCGTGCTAACGGGTCCGACAGTCGCAGACTCTGGAGTTCCGTTAGTCTGGCGCGCAAATCCGTTGACACCCGAGTCGATCGCGACACCCTCGGCGCAGCACCCGCCAGCGGTGCTTCCGGTACGACTGCCGAGCGCACTACAGAACGTGTTGAACGCGGCCGGTGCTCAAAGTCGAGTACTCGTGTACGGCGCGCACGCCGCTCTGCCCTTCGCGGTACATGCACAAACCGTCGGCCGATTGGGGAGCACGCTGCGCCGGAAGCTGGGCATTACGCGTCACAGCGTTCGTTACTGCGCTGCACCAGCACACAGTGCCGCCGGTGTGCTGCTTGATCTGTTGCCAGCGATCGCAGGGCGTCAGGTAATTGTGCTACCAAGTGATGCTGTCCCGTCGGCGGTAGATATCGCATGCGCTATTAGTCGCTATAAGCCAGATACGGTGACGCTCACACTGGCACAGGCGACCGCGCTGCTTGAGACTGAGATGGATGCTCAGCTCCGCACCGCGTTGCAGAACGTGCGGCTCTTAGTGGCCGACACCCTACCGATTCCAGTGTCATTGCGCGCCGCGCTCGCAGGCTGCGTGGCGCATCTGGATCTCGCGTACATCCTACCGGAAGCGGGCGGCGTCTACGTACTCTGAGAATCGCGGCATGCTAATGCCCGGAAGAGAAAGGCACCTTGGCTAGAAAGTGTCGGAATGTGCGCACCGATAGAGACACAGCAACACAGCAACACAGCATCACAGCGTTACAGCGTTACAGCGTTACAGCGTTCAGCGTTCAGCGTTCAGCGTTACAGCGTTCAGCGATACAGCAACACAGCGACACAGCGTACCAGCGTACCAGCGTACCAGCGTGCCAGCGACACAGCGTTCTAGCGACACAGCGTCACAACGCGAGGCTAGCAAACAACATTCTAGTTCCGTTTACATATGCGCAGCGCACATAAAGAACGCTGCACAAAAACACCTTACATCAGAACTCCCAATTGATGCCGATGCTTGGCAGTAAGCCTAAGCTCGCGTTCTCTTTGCGCGAGTTTGTGCGCGCATCCCACACATACTGTGACACATTCTTCTGCGACGTGGCGTTCTGCACGTCGACGTAGGTCACAAGCTGCGATTTGCGGAACACAAACCGTCGATCAACCCGCGCGTCTAATGCAAAGAACGTGGGTAATCGACCGCCTTCGTTGTACCGCGTAAAGTCGAGGCGACCGGTTGTCGAGAATGGTGTGGTTGGCAGACCCGCAGCAGTCCTGATGCGACCGCTAAATTCCCAGCGCGAATTGGGACGCCAGCCGAGTAAGCCGTTGAATACCAGTGGAGAATCGAAGGCTCCGGTTGAGGTGCGGCCGTCGAGTGCGCGGAATCGCGTTCGATTATAACTAGCGCTCATCAAGCCGTAGATCGGCACATCACTCAATCGCTTCTGCAGAAGAATCTCCGCTCCGCGCACACTACCTGACGCGACCGACACCAACGGTTCCAGTCCAAACGGAATGTCGTTTGTGACATCATCGAAACCCGTCGGCTGGAGCACCGCATGTGGTCGGAATACGCGCCCGGGGTAATTGGCATAACGTTTTGTGTAGCCTTCAATCTGCAACTTGAGATCCGCGCGAAGCAGTCGTTGCCACCCCACTACAATCTGATCCACGCGCAACGGCAGCAGGCGCTCTGGATTCAGTGCGTCACCAGTGAGCCAAATTGCCTGCGGTGCCTGATAGTAGCGGCCGCCGGCAACAGTGATCGTATTCGACTCATTCGCATTCCACGCCAACACACCTCGCGGCGAAACGCGATACGCATTGCGCAGAAACTGGTACCAGTCGCCGCGGACACCTGTCGTCAGCAACAGTGTGCTAGTGAGCTGTACCTTCGTTTGCAGATACGTTGCTTGGCGAAACGTTGTAAACGAGGTGTCGACTCGCAGTGGTCGCGGTACGCCATTCTCGTCGGTACGGGCGAAACCGGGGAGCGTGATGTCATACCGCAACGCACCGGCATACTTGGCAATTGTGCCAGCGCCCAACTCTACGCGCGGGGAAAGCTGAAGCGTGAGATCGGAGCGCAGCGATGTTTCACCCTCAGTCGACTGCGCATCGAATATTAGGACAGGCGGATTCTGTGAGTCACGTTGCGCCGCATCGTACCTGCTCCACGTGCGTCCAAGTGTCGTTGTGATCACACCCGATGGCAGCAATCGCTTCCACGTCATTCCCGCGATGTATTGATCCTGCGACGATCCGAGAATACTCGAGTTATCGAAGCGATTGTCGGCGGATTTATTTTTGAACGTGATCCGATCACGAGCACCTATAAACAAAAACGAAAGTTCGTCGCGAGTTGACGGTCGTTGTACCGCCTTTACAGTCACGTCGGTGTACGCCGGAATGAATGGAAACCCGACTGCGTTGAACACAAAATCGAGATAGCTGCGCCGAGCGCTCACGAGTAACGAGCCGTTATTCGGCAGCGGACCTTCAACAATCGCACCCGCACCAATTGCGGAGAGATTGAGTGTTGTGGCACGCCGTTCCCGATTGCCCTCGCGGAGTGCAATCGTTGTGACGCTGGATGTACGATCACCGTAGCGCACACCAAATCCACCCGCGCTCAACGCGGCATCTTTCACGAACTCAATCGGAATCAATGACACCGGTCCGCCTGTAGAACCCTGCGTGCCAAAGTGATTCACATTTGGGACTTCGATGTTGTCCACCACAAACAGATTCTCAAATGGCGCGCCACCGCGAACGACAAGATCATTTCGACCAGCGGTTGTCACTCCCACGCCAGGGAGCACTGAGACCGCACGAATCACATCTTCCTGTGAGCCAGGTGTGCGACGAATCTCCTCCGCCGTGAACCGCTGCGTACTGACAGGTGCTTCGCGCGTCGGTTCGAAATAGGTTGGCGTAACCTCCACTGCGCTCAGCTGCACAATGCGCGGCTGCAGCTCAATCACGAGCGTGGTTGGCTTGCCGGTGCTGACAACCACATCGCTGCGCACAATTGGCGCAAATCCGATCGCGCGTACTTCAAGGCGAACTACGCCTGCCGGCGCACGGAGCTTAAAGCGACCGTCGGCACCACTGACCACAACCAACTCGGTACCGCCCACGCGAATTGTCGCGTTTTCAATGGGCCGCTGCGTTGGACCGGAGCGCACGCTGCCGTCAACCAAACCGCTCGGCAGCTCAATCTGCGCCTGAAGTACTGTCGCGCAGCTTATGCAGATGATGGCGAGAGCTAGAACTCGGTAAAACATCCTACGCCTCAGTTCGGAGCATCGAGGGAAATTGCCATTTTCCATTGGAGCGGCGCATCGAAACGGGAGCGCGGCAGTACACAGTTTTCGAGCTTCGCAACGCAAAAGAGCCCGGCACCGCAGCCATAACAGGGCGCAGGTACCGGGCTCCGCACAGCGCGGAACCGTGTTACTTGGTTTCCTTGAACAACACGTGCTTCTTCACAACCGGATCGTACTTCTTCATTTCGATCCGCTCAGGATGCAGACGAGCGTTCTTGGTCTTGTGGTACGTGTACGGCGATTCTGTGCTGCGCAGCTTGATGTTGATGCGCTTGCCCTTAGCGGCCATGATGCTCCTCGCGGGGTACTTAGTTAGCCTCAGAAGTTAGCACGGTCCAGTTCGGGATGGGAGTGGGCCGTTGGGATCGGATTCCGGTGCGCCTCCACGCCGACGCGCTGCCCTCTGCAAAAGAAGCCAGCTGGGCTACAATCCTCCGCATGCCCATCCGCTCGAATGATTTGCTATCTGCCCCTGCACCAGCGGCGGGTGACTTCGACCATGCCGTTCTGGAGGCAGGCGCCGACCAAGTGCTCGCTCTCTTGGCCCGAATTCAGACTGAAGGCGCGCGTCCGCCCGTGCTCAGCCGAGTACTGCCGGGCCAAGTGGCGGCAGCGATCCCGCTTACAGCGCCTGCGCTGGGTGAGCCAATCTCAGAGATCCTGGCAGACATCGAACGTGTCATTCTGCCAGGAATCACGCACTGGAATCATCCAGGATTCTTCGCCTACTTCGCGAATTCGTCCAGCGTCCCATCGCAGATCGCAGAAATTCTTGCCAATGGTTTGAACGCCAACGCGATGCTCTGGGTAACCAGTCCTGCTGCGACGGAATTAGAAGAGCGCGTGATGCAGTGGTTGTGGCGGAGCATGGGACTGCCTGATGCAGATGCGTGGTTCGGAATGATCACCGACTCTGCATCGTCGTCGGTGCTCTTGGCGATTGCGGCGGCGCGCGAAGCAGCGGGTTTTGATATCAGAGCGCGCGGGATGGCGGGACGCGCCGATCTTCCCGTGATGCGAGTGTACATCAGCGAGCACACGCACTCGTCAGCCGACAAGGCGTGCATCACGTTAGGGATTGGCTTGGATAACGTCGTGAAGATTCCCGTGGATGCAGACTTTCGCATGCGTGTTGATGCGCTGGACGCGGCGATCGCCGCCGATCTCGCGTTGGGCATGAAACCGCTCGCTGTGATTGCGACAGTTGGCACCACCAGCACAACCAGCATCGATCCTGTTGCTGAAATTGCAACGGTCTGCGAACAGCATGGAGTGTGGTTGCACGTAGATGCCGCGTATGCTGGCGTGATGGGTATTGCGCCAGAGTTCCGTTGGGCGTTGAACGGTGTGGAGCGTGCCGACAGCGTTGCGACCAATCCGCATAAGTGGCTGTTCACCACACTCGATTGTGGCGCACTCTGGACAAAGCATCAAGCAGTGCTGCGACAAGCGTTTTCGTTAGTGCCCGAATACCTGATCACCAACCGCGATTCACAGGTGGTGAATTATATGGACTACGGCGTACAACTGGGTCGACGCTTTCGTGCACTGAAACTGTGGATGGTGATGCGCGCATTCGGCACCGACGGTTTAGCCGCTCGGTTGCGCGATCACTGCGCGATGGCGCAGGAGTTTGCAGATCGAGTGCGTGCCGATGCAGCGTGGATTGTCAGCGCGCCGGTGACATTCTCGCTGGTCTGTTTTCGATATGCGCCCGTAGGCTTGAGCGACGCCGACGCTGATGCGCAGAACGCCGCAATGATGGCGGCGGTGAACGCTGCTGGACGCGTGTATCTGTCGCACACGCGGTTGCACGGTAGGTATGTGTTGCGGATGGCGATTGGCAACATCCACACGCAGCGCGAACACGTCGCGCTGGTGTGGAGTGAGTTGCAGCGTGCGTTGCGCGAACTACTCGTTGCCAATCAAACGGCCAAGTGACCCGATCGTACCACTCGCGCCACCGCCAGTGCGACCGGCTGGTGCCGCAGCAATAATGCGATCGGCAAGTCGCGAGAACGGCAACGTTTGCAGCACAATGCGGCCCGGGCCGCGCAGGCGCACGTAAAACAATCCTTCGCCGCCAAAGAGGGCGGTCTTGATGCCCTTCACCATCTCGATGTCGTAGTCCACGGTGGGCTGCATCGCAACAAAACAGCCAGTGTCAACGCGGAGCACTTCGCCCGCCTGCAGATCACGCTGGACCAGGGTGCCGCTGGCGTGCAAGAATGCAAGTCCATCGCCACTAATTTTCTGCAATACGAACCCTTCACCGCCAAAGAATCCGGCGCCGATCTTTCGTTGCAGTGCAATTGAGATATCCAAGCCGCGCGCACCGCAGAGAAACGCATCACGCTGGGCGATGATCGTACCGCCCCAATCGAGCACATTCACGGCCTGAATTTTTCCAGGAAACGGACTTGCAAAGGCAACGTCGCGCCGCTGGTTCGATTCGTTGATAAACACCGTCATCATGAACGAATCGCCAGACATCACACGCTTCGCACCACCCATCAATTTGCCGAGCAGTCCGCCGCCCTCGTTGTTCGGATCGAGAGTCGTGACTGGACGCACGCCATCTTCCATATACATCATCGCGCCCGCCTCGGCCGTCACCGCTTCGCCGGGATCAAGGGTCACGATCACCGCCTGCAAGTCGTCGCCGATGAGGCGATAATCAATTTCATCTGCTTTGCGCATGTTTGGTCCTGACGCGAAGTGTGAATACGACTGAGCTACGCCCAGTATTGCCATTTGTTTGCGAAGACGACGTACGCAGAGAGACAACCATTCGTTACAGCGTGCGTCCAGATCAGATCCGCGATCGACTTGGTGTGCGCCATCCACACATTGTAAATCACACCGCAGAGCAGTCCCACATCCCAGTACGAGCCATGCTCGCTGGCGAAGAGAATCGCGGTCGCCCAAAACGAGAGTGCGGTGTATGCGCCCAGTGGTCGCTTCTGAAAATCGTCGAACGAATCAACCGCTCGCGGGAGCCATCCGCGCCAGAATAACTCTTCAAGAATTGGCACTAACAGCACCGCTCGCCCAGCTCGGAGCCAGAGTGTGAGAGGGTCTCGTTGCGCCGCTGCATCCAGCCCACTGGCAGGGTGGCCGACAATGGAGTTGTCGAATAGCCAATGCTGCCGCCATCCGGGAAAAAGTTCTTCGGGCGCGATCCAGAGCAAGAATACTCCGATTCCAATCACCGTTGATATGATGAAATGTTGCGGTATCAGCGTGATGACGTTTCGACTGAGAGTCAGCAGTGCGGCTACCAACACGACAATCCACAGCAACGCATTCCACGGCTGGGGAATAGCGAGTGGTTTGAGTACTGCGAGCAGTACCATGAACAGAGCGAACGGTGCGACCCATGGAACGGCGGCGCGAACGGGCATAAGATGCTAGAGAAAAAGGGGCGTTTTTGTAGCGAGAATCTACATCGATTCCCATTCCGCTGCGCGACGCATCGTACAGCGCCAGAGAGCAGCATATTTACCAAATGCAGCTGCGCCATCGCGCTGCATATCTTGCTACCATTACGGACCGTTTTCTTCTTCGCAGATGTCGTGCTGCAACTAGCGAGACCTACTTGGGGTTTTTAGAAGATGATTTTTAGCTCTGGCTTGCAGCAGTTGCGCGTACAACATCGCCGATGCCAGCGCCCGTTGCAGTGACAGATACAACAGCAAGCGAGCGGAGTTCGCTGAGAGCCGACTTTCCGGCGGCTTAGTGGTCTTTCTGGTGGCGTTGCCGCTGTGCCTCAAGATTGCACTCGCGTCTGGCGCACCGCTGTACTCGGGGGTCATCTCGGGAGTTGGTGGTCTGCTTGTCGCGTTGTTGAGCGGATCGACGGTAAGTGTTAGCGGTCCAGCGGCGGGCCTAGCCGTCATCGTTGCGACAGCGATTCTGGTCGCATGGGACTCTGCGTGGGTAAAGAAACGAAAAGGCCTCGCGATGATTCCCGGTGCGCTCATTGTCGTTGTTGTTGGCATCGGGATGAACGAACTGTTTCGCGTGTTACTAGACGGCTTCTATCTGCGTGCCGAAGATGGACATTTAGTATCATTGCCACCGGGCGGACCACGTGATTTTCTGGCACAGATCACACAACCGGATTGGTCGCGCCTGACGGACACGCGGATTTACGGCATCGCGCTGACAATCGCGATAGTGGGAAGCATCGAGTCGTTGTTGACGCTTGAAGCATCTGACAAAATCGATCCTCAGCGCCGGATCTCTGATCCAACACGTGAGCTGCTCGCCCAAGGCGTGGGAAGCATTGCGGCCGGTTGGTTGGGCGGGCTGCCAGTGACAGCGGTTATTGTGCGCAGTTCCGCAAATGTGTCTGCCAGCGCGCAATCTTGTTGGTCGTCATTCATTCATGGCGCGCTATTGCTTGGCTGCGTCCTGCTGATCCCTTTAGCGCTGAATCGTATTCCGTTGGCCAGTTTGGCGGCGGTGTTGCTGGTGATCGGCTTCAGACTCACCACGCCAGCGCTCTATCGGGAAACATGGCGCGCGGGGATGGATCAGTTTCTGCCGTTTAATAGTCACGGTGCTCGCGATCATATTCGCGGACTTGCTGATGGGCGTGCTCATTGGGTTGGTGTTTGGTGCCATTTTCGTGATCCGAGCAAATCATCACACAGCATTCACGCTGGTACACCAAGGTAAGATGTATCTATCGCGGTTCAACAAAGACGCTTTATTCGTGAAGACGAGCGAACTGAAAATCAAATTGGCGTCAGTACTCGCGCACTCAAGCCTGCTCGTTGATGGAGCGAAGGCCACCTTTATCGTTGCAGATGTGTACGATCTGCTCGCCGATTTCACTGAAGACGCTCAGCACAACCGGATCGAAGTTGAGTTCGCGAATTTTTGCAATGAGTCACAAAATTATCGTAAGCGGAGGCGCCACGATGGAGTCATACCAGAAACTGCTGCTCGCGAACAAAGCATGGGTGAAGGACAAACTCAGCGTACGACCTGATTACTTTGAGCGGATGGCCGACGATCAGTCACCGGAGTTTCTGTGGATCGGATGCTCGGACAGTCGTGTGCCTGCTGAGGATATCACCGGGACTGAGCCAGGTGAGTTATTCGTGCATCGTAACGTCGCAAATCAAGTCATACACACTGACTTCAATATGCTCAGTGTGTTGCAGTATGCGGTTGAAGTACTGAAGGTGAAGCACATCATTGTCTGCGGGCATTACGGCTGCAGCGGTGTCAAGAACGCCATGTCGAACCGAGACCTCGGCTTGATCAACAAGTGGCTGCGCAACATCAAGGATGTGTATCGTCTGCACAAGGACGAGCTCGACGATGTTTCTGATTCGGCGAAGCGCTTTCGGCGTCTGGTTGAGTTGAACGTGCTCGAGCAGGTCTGGAAGCTCGCGGAGACATCGTTTGTTCAGCGTGCATGGAAAACCAATCATCCCCTCCATATTCATGGTTGGGTGTACGATCTTCATACCGGATACCTGAATGATTTGCAACTACTGACACCTGAAACGAACGTCGACAGCATCTATCAGTTCGAGTTTGACGACGTGCCGAAGTAAGTGTGCCGATCTCGCAATAACGAAGGAGACATACAAAATGGGAGCATAGCCTTACGGCATGCTCCCATTTTGTTCGATAGACTTTCTACTTAGTCGCCCATCACCGGCTGCGGTGTCATTCCGGCTGGAATCTTGTGCTCGCCGGTTTGCGGCGTTGAGAAACCGATGCGACTGCCAACAAACGAACGAATATTGTCGAGAATTTCATAGATCGTCGGCACCACGATCAGCGTCAAAATCGTGGATGTAATCACGCCGCCGATAACGGCAACGCCGAGTGGTTTACGGAAGTCGGCACCTTCACCATGTCCCAGCGCTACCGGCAGCATACCGGCGACAAGCGCAAACGTCGTCATGAGAATCGGACGCAAGCGGATCGCGCCAGCTTCGATGAGTGCGGTTCGCAATGGTACACCGCCCTTTTCGCGCTGCCACTTGGCAAAGTCGATGAGCAAAATCGCGTTCTTCGCCACGATACCAGCCAACAGAATCACGCCGATCAACGACATCAAGTTGATCGTCATGCCTGTGATCGCGAGCGCTCCAAACACACCAACCAACGACAGTGGCAGCGAAATCAAGATCGCAATCGGATCGAGGAAGCTGCCGAACTGCACCACCAGGATCATGTACATCAAGATGATCGCGATACCGAGCGCCGACAGAATCGCAGTGAACACCTTCCCCTGATCCTCTGACTCACCCCCTTGGCTCAGCGACACGCCCGGCGGCATGGGTTCCGATGCCAGCACTTTGTTCATGTCTTCGATCACATCAGAGTTTGCTCTGCCAGCAACATTCGCCTGCACCATTACGAGCTTGTCGCGATCAAGGTGGCTGATGATCGCCGGTCCAAGCCCCTGCTGAATGGTGGCCAGTTGCCCAAGTGGTAGCGTGGAAGACGGCCCACCATTCTTGCCGGGAATCACCAATGGCAACTGCGTGAGATCCGCCACGCGCTCGCGCGATTCGGACGCAAAGCGCACGCGCACCTTTCGAGTTTCGCCCATCGGATCAACCCAATCGCCTGCTTCCACACCCGCGAACGCCGGTCGTAACGATTGCGCGATCGCACCAACGCTCACACCGAGCGAGCTCGCTAAGCCGCGATCCACTTGCACAGTGAGTTCAGGCTTCTGTCCTTTTGTGCTCAGACCAACGTCCACTGCGCCGCGAACTGCGGCGATCTTCGGGAGTACTTTCTGCGCGTAATCCTGCAGCGCACGCGCGTCATCACCGCGCAACTGCAACTCAATCTGCTTCCGGTCGCCGTTGAAATCGTTCGAGAAGACGCTCGCGACCGCACCGCCAATCTGCTGCATATCAACACGCAGCACTTCAGCCAGTTCATCAGCGGTGCGTTGACCAGCAGCGCGACGATCTGCCTTTGGCTTCAGCCGCACGTACAAGTTGCCTGCATCCACTGCGCCGCTCGCGCCGCCAATCGTCGCAAAGGTGAACGTGACCTCTGGATACTTCTTTGTAATGCGCACCGCCTCAAGCACCTTCAGGCGCATGTAGTCGAGGTTTGAACCCGGCGGCGTCTCAACTTTCACGTTCAGTTCGGAATTGTCTTCACCGGGAAAGAACTGCGTGCCAACCTTGCGCACATCCATCAGCGCCTTGCCTTTCTCAACACCCAGCATCTTCTCCGCCGCCATGGGGAGGGCGACAATACTGCCAATACCGAGGACGAGGAAGAGCACGCCGAATGTTGCGCGCAGCGCGCCAGGCAGCGACTTCCGCGTGTCAAACCACACGCCGACTGCCACGAGCCCAATCGCGACCGCAAAGCCGACGAAGCCTGACACCGGCAACGCAAATGCGCTGAAGAACACGCCGATCGCCAGAATGCTCATCGCAAGTGGGTGATCCAAGGCCCATGCAATCACCTTCCGATACTTCTCGGCCTGCCGATTGAACCAGTTGTTGAATTTGTCGAGCGCCTTCGTAATGAATGAC
>JANNWU010000235.1:0-6873 GCA_031408755.1 Gemmatimonadaceae bacterium
CTGACCTGCACCTGTGCGCGTGCGATGGCGCTCAGCGGCGAGTATCGCGACCGCAAGCATATTCCCCGCAATCGCATCCCACGCTGGGAACACATGATTCACCGGCGGGGATGAGTCAGCGGGTCCAGTGAGAGCAGGAAATCCGATCGCAGGGTTCACTGTGTAGTCAACCTCGGACCCGCCATCGCGTCGGCCGAGCAGATTCACCATGATCAGGTCTGCCCGCGTCGCCGAAAGCGCGTCATACGCAAGCCAACCCTTGGCAGGAAAATTCGTGCTGAAAATCCCAGCATTTGCACCTGGTGCCGTGATCAACTGGGTTAACAGCTCTTGCCCGCGTGTCGACCGAAAATCGACAGCGATTGAACGCTTGCCCTTGTTCATTCCGGTCCAGAACAAACTGTGCGCGCCGTCGTTTGTTATTGGCCAGCGACGGTAATCCAATCCACCGCCGATCGGATCAAAACGGATGACATCAGCGCCCAGTTGCGCGAGCGTCATGCCGCCAAGTGGCGCAGCAACGAACGCTGACCCTTCGATCACGCGAAGTCCGCTGAGGATGCCGCTCATACGCGTATCGCCATTCGCGCGTCGCAAATAGTCATGCGTTCAGATCACTCGCTTCGCGCGGAGTGCCGCGATCTGCTCGTCGTTCATCGCCAGTACTTCGCGTAACACTTCGTCGGTATGCTGCCCAAGCGTTGGCCCGAGCGTGCGAAACGATCCGGGTGTTTCGGACAGCATCGGCACCGGTGATGGGACGATGATCGACTCACCGGTGTCTGGATCATCAATCGCCAAAAGATTTCGGCGCGCATGAAACTGCCGGTCGCCGAAGATATCTGCGATGTTGTTGAGCGGACCGGCCGGCGTATCGGTCGCGTAGCATTTCTCAAGCACCTGCTCGCGAGTAAGTGAGCCACACCAATCGCGCACGATCTCGTTTACATCGTGTCGGTGGTCGAGCCGTGTTTTCTGTTCGCCGTATGTGCTTGAGGCAGCGAGTTCTGGCCGGCCCATTGCCATCGCCAGACGGCGAAAAAGTTTGTCGGTGGCGCAGGAAATCGCGACCCACTTGCCGTCTTTCGTTGCGAAGTGACCGTGCGGACAGGCGAAATCGTTGTGCGACGATCCTTGCCGTTCGCGCACAGTCCCATACATCGCGAATGCTGGCGCCAGCTCTTCGGTGCAGCGAAACACCGACTCGTACAACGCTGCGTCCACATACTGTCCTTCACCAGTCAGATCACGATGCCGCAGCGCCATCAGCACGCCTAGGCAGCCGTACAGTCCCGTCATGTAATCGCCAAGCGTGGTACTTCCCGGTGTCACTGGCGTGCCTTTCGGCATGCCTGCGAGATAGGCAATGCCACCTACGGCGTGTGCGACGCGTGCGAACCCTGGGCGATCGCTGTAGGGCCCAGTCTGACCGTAACCAGTCACGCGCAACATGATCAATCGAGGATTGAGCGCGTGCAAAACGTCCCAACCCAAACCCCATTTCTCGAGCGTTCCAGTGCGAAAGTTCTCGCACAGAATATCTGACTTCGCCACCAACTCTTTGAACACTTCGACACCATCTGGCTTACGAAGATCTAACGTAACCGAGCGTTTGTTGCGCGATTCGCTCATCCACACGAGCGTATCACCGCGCTGCGACGGTGTGCCAAAGCGACGAAGCGCGTCACCACCAACTGGATGCTCAACTTTCAGTACATCGGCGCCGAATTCTCCCAGTATTGTCGCGCAATATGGAGCCGCGATAACCGTCGCGACATCGATCACGCGGAGGCCTGCGAGTGGCAATGCGGATGTGTCAGAAGCAGGTGTCATGGGCATGGATGCTCAGATGATCTTCTGCTGACGCAGACGTTGAATTTCGTGCGCGGCGATGCCAAGCAATTCACGAAGCACGTCATCGGTCGCGTTGCCGAGTGTCGGGCCGAGGTTGGTGATGCGCCCGGGAGTCGCGGACAGCGTTGGGACAACGCCGGGCACGACGACGTCGCCCAGTTCATCGTCAAGAATATGAGCGAGGTTTCTGCGCGCTTGAAAGTGCTCATCATCGAAAATGTCAGCGATGCTGTTCACTTTACCAACCGGCACTTCTTCGTCGAGGCAGAGCTGAAGTACGGCGTCACGATCGTGCGAAGCGATCCACTCGATGACGATCTGGTTGACCTGATCGCGCGCGGCGAGACGTTTACGTTGATCACCATACAATCCCGACGACGCGAGCTGTGGCTGTCCCATCGCAACCGCCAACCGTTCAAACATTTTGTCGGTGGTGCAGGCGATTGCAATCCACTTATCGTCGCGCGTTTTGAAGTGTCCGTGCGGCACCGCCACGAAACTTCCAGACCCTTCGCGTTCCCGCACCTTGCCGTGCACACCATAGACCGAAGCAATTTCTTCCATCATGCGAAAGACGGCCTCGTAAATACCCACGTCGATGATCTGACCACGTCGTGTCGTTTCAGCGTGACGCAGAGCGACCATGATCCCGATCGCTCCGTACAAACTGGCGATATAGTCGCCAAGTGGTACTGTGCCGGGCAGCACCGGAGTTTCGCCGGGGAAGCCTGCCAGATAATTCAAGCCACCGAATGCTTGCGCGATGTGTGCGAATCCTGAACGCCGCCTGTATGGGCCCGTTTGTCCGTAGCCTGATACGCGAAGCATCACCAATTTCGGATTCACTGTGCTCAGCGCGTCCCACGTCAGGCCCCACTCTTCCATGGTGCCCGGTCGAAAATTCTCGATCAGCACATCAGACTTCGCGACGAGCTGCAGAAAAAGTTGCACCCCTTCCGCTTGTCGCAGATCCATCGTCACCGACTTCTTATTACGACTTTCGCTGAGCCACTTGAGTGTCGCATCGGGCCGTTTCGTCGGCGTGCCAAACCGTCGCATGGGATCGCCTCCAATCGGATGCTCCACCTTCAGCACCTCGGCTCCGAACTCACCCATCATCGCGGCCGCGTACGGTCCCGCCAGAAAATTCCCAACATCAATCACGCGAATGCCAGTCAACGGGCGCGGCGACTGGCTCGCGTCACCACTCGGCATTCCTGCGCCTGCGCTGGGCAATTCTGCTGTTACAGTTTCGACTTCGCGATCACGAGCGCTCAAGCGGTCTGCCTCGCTGTTCGAGTTGGATCCACCTTTGGTATGTTAACCCGAATCGGCGAGCCCGCTTGCTCGTGTCCCGTTTCCCCACGCGCCGTCCACCAGCCCCATGATGACTGACGCACCGCACGAATTCAGCGACTGGATCGGCCGCACCGAGACGGTGCACGATGGACTGAGCGTCGAACACGCGCGCGCTGCCGCCGCCATGTTTGACGATGCAAATGTTGACGTGCGCGTTGGCGCACCGTTGCAGCCGCTCTGGAACTGGTTCTACTTCCTTTCCACCGCGCAACAGTCTGCACTTGACGTCGACGGTCATCCAAAGCGAGGTGGATTCTTTCCACCAATTCCGTTTCCGCGACGCATGTTCGCTGGATCGCGATTGCAGTTTCATCGGCCGCTGCTGATCGGCGCGCAGGCAGTGCGTGAAGGAGTCATTCGTAATGTCGTGCAGAAGTCAGGGCGCAGCGGGTCGTTGGCATTCGTGACTGTCGGGTATCGCTATTTGCAAAATGACGTGCTGTGCATTGAGGAAGAGCAAGACATTGTGTACCGTGAGTCCGGGGTGCGCATCGAAGCGCCAGATGCAGTTCCATTCGTTGATGCGCCTTCTGACGCGTGGACGCAGACTGTCACTCCTGATGCGCGACTCTTGTTTCGTTTTTCTGCGCTCACGTTTAATGCGCATCGCATTCACTACGACCGCACGTACGCAGAAACCGAGGAAGGCTATCCCGGGCTGGTGGTGCATGGGCCACTGACCGCGATGTTGTTGTGCAACCTGATACGCGCGAACACGGATCGACGCGTGTCTGCCTTTAGCTTTCGCGGCCTGTCACCGCTGTTCGATCTCGCACCGTTTCGGCTTGTCGCGCAACCGACGGTCAGCGGTATCGCCTTGGAGGCGCAAGCGGCGGATGGCAGCGTTGGGTTGACGGCAACAGCAACACTGGAGTGATTTGCACGTCGCGATTGCCCTCGACTTAAACAGGGTTTCATGTCGTCGGGACGGGTTCGCGCTTCTGTTATTCGCGTCGCAGGCACCGCCAATCGCCCGCGAAGTTTCGATCAGCGTTGCGGTGAAGGCTTTGTTCGTGCGGTGACTCCAGCTGCGACCGGAATTTCGGGCGCCGATCCACCGTGCGCGCCGCCATACCGTTTTTCCCCTGCACGAATCGCGATGGTGAGCATGTTCTCTGCCGGTGGTAGTGGGCAGGTCGCGAAGATGGTAAAGGCGCATGGAGGATTGTACGCGCGATTGAAGTCCAGCACCGTATATCCAGAACTATCGGCTGGCGCCGCATACAGAAAACGACCGGCAGGATACGTAGAATCCTTCGCGGTTGCATCTCGAAAAATCACGAAAAGTTGCGTCGTGTCGCTGCCTTCGAAGGCCGCAGTAAGGCGTTGCGTTTCTCCTGCCATTACAAATTCCAGCGTGCCAGGCGACTGATACTCTTCCGTCTGCCCAATCACATTCGCGATGCGGAGCGTGCGCGGTGACGCATGCGGAATGAGACGTGCGCGCACGCGCAACGCCGTATCGAGCGTGAAGTAAGTGAGGCCTGCGAATTCAGTGCGGGTGTTGTAGAGTGAATCCTTGACGCGAATGCCAAGCCGTCCGCCGCGCTCAATCAATCGCAGTGTGATACTTCCGCGTTGCAGCACCGTCGGATGCGCGTGCTTGTCAGAGTGTACGACAATCGAGTCAATACGAACTGAGTCGTTAACTACGGCCACTTTTTTATCGGCCACAAATGTGATGGTCGTATCGGTCCGTGTGAGTGTGCCGAGTGTGCGCGGTGCGGTGGAGCTTGTGAGCACGAAAGTGTTGCCAGGGTCGCGGCCGATGCGTGCGACGCTACTGTCCATCCAAAAGAGTCCAGCAAGCGCGCTCCAGCCGTCTGGCCCCGCGATAGCGTCGAGGCGTTTCGCACGCCATGCGCGCGTGTCGTCCGCGTACTCGGTTGAATCGACGCTGGGCTTACTCGCGGGGCGTTCGCTCGATGTGCAGGCGGCGAAGGTGAGCGTGGCGGCAGTGCACAGCAGCGTCGCGAAGAACCGAGGAGTTGTGTTCATGATGTCACTCCCTCGCACCCGTCGGGTCCGACGCCTGCGCTGAAAGCGCGCGCAAAGTTGCCTCAGCGGGCCGCGGAACGACGCCTCCGGGAGCCCCGTAATGCAGTCGAATGTGTGCCCAATCCTCCGGTGACTCCGGCGCGATGAACTGGCCGGTGCGAGTGTCTTGCAGCAGCATGCCTGGCTCACGGCTGCGGTTCGCCTCAATGAAAAAATCGGCGTTCGCGATGAGCTCCCGAAAACGCGCCGCCGCCGCCGCCACGTCGTACGCGCCGGTCATGCGCAAAAACGCGGCATCCTCAGGCGTGAGTGTGCGGCGGCGAAACTGTTCAAGATACGATGCGGGATTCAACCCGGGATTCTTCTCAACGACGGCCCAAATCAGTGCAGGAAATGGCAGTATGTGCTCATCTGCGTAGAGAACGTCGACGAGATCGCGCGGCTCACGACGACCGGCCAATGCGATGAGCTTGTTGATTGCCAGGTCGATCGGGTGCAGCATGACTCCGCCACCTGGGAACGGCACTAATGGGAGAAATCGCCACGCCGATTCGTGCGCCCAGTCAACCTCCGTCTGGTGAGTGCCGTCGCTGATTCGCGCCTTGACGAAACCCTCGAACTCCGCCAGGACTGCGACTGAAAGCCCGACTGAGCCCAGCGTCTTGGCGTCGATTAGAAAGGCTGCGTTCGCGGCACTCGCGGAGGTATGAAAGAGGTCTAAGTCGTTGCTGTACCGCGTTCCCAGTGCGCCCGCATGCAACGCAGCTCCGCCTGCGAGGTACGACACCGATGATCGTGCTTCCGCGATCGCTGCAAAGACCAGCGATTGAAACTGCGTTAGCGGCACGTGTCACTCGCTGAATCCGAGACTATCCCCAAAGGTGCTGGCGTGTTGAGCTGTTCGAGCCGCATAGCAGCACGCCACTCCGCGCGGCCGCCGTATCGGCGGAGGTAGGTCGCCACCCACGGCACACGCTCACGCGTCACGATCAAGTTCTCCGGGACCCACCAAAAGCAGCGGCCGTGAAACTTTCGAAATAGGCGCCTCGCTTCCCGAACCTGCACCATCGCGCGTGCGGCGTCGGGCGAAAGAACGCGGCGACTCCGCGTCCCTCCGAGGCGGCCTGCTCGAGCGTGATGCATTGGAGGATTCGGCATGCGGAAACGTAGTTTGCTTATGTTCATAAACACAAGTCAATCAATGAGTTCTGCCAGAGGCCAGTTTGATTCAGAGTGAGAGGAAGGCACGGTATCGAAGCGTTGTCGGCTACAACCCAACGTCGCGTGGAGCGAGCGCAAGCTGGTGAGTGCGGCGCTGCGCGCTCGTCACCTCAGCCTTGGCCGAACCGATGCCCATGCGCAGCCTACTACTCAACCTTACCGCCCTTCGTCCCCCAAAATCCCCATCCGCCGCGCCGCGTCCACCGCCGCGATCCGACTGGTTACATCCAACCGCGCATACACATTCTTCACGTGCGTCTTCACCGTATTCACTGACAACCCCATTTCGCGCGCCACTTCCCCCAGCGTATTCCCCAACGACAACCGCTTCAACACATCCGTCTCGCGTGGCGTTAACGCCGCCGGCGCAACACCACCCTTCGCCGCATTCACCGCCACCGCCGCCCTCGGCGCAGCCGCCTCTCCGCGGAAAAACGCCAA